>JAYVXF010000172.1:0-17119 GCA_043793345.1 Betaproteobacteria bacterium
GCCGATCCGCAAATGCCGCTGCACCAGTGAAATTGAGGCGCGCTTGTTTTGCAGCACGACTTGTACAGCCTGATCGTAAAGCACATCCTTTTCGCCACCGCCATTGCCGTTACCGCCCTCACCCATGCCGTCGAGCATCGCCTCTTCAGGCGCATCGAGAATGCCTTCGATGTATTGCGGCTCGCCCTGTCTTTTCAGATGGTCAACCACCCGATGCACTTCGGCATCGCTCACAAACGCGCCGTGTACGCGCTGCGGCATGCCTGAGCCTGGCGGCAGATAAAGCATATCGCCCTGTCCCAATAACGCTTCTGCGCCCTGCTGGTCGAGGATGGTTCGCGAATCGATTTTGGAGGACACCTGAAAGGCCACACGCGTCGGGATATTGGCTTTGATCAAACCGGTAATTACATCAACGCTTGGACGCTGCGTCGCGAGGACAAGGTGGATGCCCGAAGCGCGGGCTTTTTGTGCGAGGCGCGCGATCAGCTCTTCGACTTTTTTGCCGACCACCATCATCATGTCGGCCAGTTCGTCGATCACGACCACGATAAGCGGCAGCGGCTCCAACGGTTCGGGCGCATCGGGTGTTAACGAAAATGGATGCGGCAGCGGCGTGCCTTTCTCTTTGGCGTCGCGCACCTTGGTGTTGTACCCGGCCAGATTGCGCACACCGACCGCGCTCATGAGTTTGTAGCGTCGATCCATCTCGGCCACACACCAGCTCAGGGCGTAGGCGGCATGCTTCATGTCGGTGACGACGGGAGCCAGCAAATGCGGAATGCTTTCGTAAACTGAGAGCTCAAGCATTTTCGGGTCGATCAAAATCATCCGCACTTCATTCGCCGTGGCTTTGTAGACGAGCGACAAAATCATCGCGTTGATCGCCACTGATTTTCCGGAGCCGGTGGTGCCTGCGACCAGCACGTGCGGCATTTTTGCCAAGTCCGTGACGACGGGTCGACCGGCAATGTCCTTGCCCATCGCGATGGCGAGCTTGGAATGCATGTCGTGATACACGGTCGAGCCGAGAATTTCCGAGAGCCGCACGATTTCGCGTTTTGGATTGGGGATTTCGAGCCCCATGTGCGAGGTGCCCGGAATCGTTTCAACAACACGAATGGAAGTGACCGACAGTGCGCGCGCCAGATCGCGGGAAAGATTGACAATTTGCGAACCTTTAACGCCAACTGCGGGCTCGATTTCGTAGCGGGTAATGACGGGACCCGGATGTGCGGCGACTACCTTTGCCAGCACATTGAAGTCGTTAAGTTTTCGCTCAATGAGACGCGACGTGAATTCGAGCGTGTCATTGCTCGGCCGCTCAATGCTTTCGTCGGGTGGATCGAGCAGCGCAATCGGCGGCAGCAGAGAATCGGGCAAGTCGGAAAACAATGGTGCCTGTTTTTCTTTTTTCACGCGATCCGATTGTTCAATCGTGGTGACCGTCGGCTCGATGCGAATCGGCGGATGGTCTTCGATCATCCGTTTCATCTCCACCACCTTTTCGTCGCGCGCAACGACTGCCTGATCGCCTACTTCGCGATCACGCCGTGCCTCAATTTTGCCTTTGACGAGAAAGTACAGCCATTCAACGCCCGCGCCGATTTTCTCCGTGAGCTTGATCCAAGACAAACCACTGAATACGCTAAAGGCACCGGCGCAAATCGCCAGCAGCAGCACCGTGCCACCGAGAAAGCCCAAGCCATTCTCGGCAACACTGGCGAGCAGGCCGCCAACGACGCCACCGGCACCATTCGGCAGCGCGCTTTTGAGCGAATACAGGCGCACCGCTTCGAGCGTGCTGGAGGCGATGAGCAGAACGAAAAAGCCGATCAGCGCGATCACGAGATTGCGCCGATCAAACACGCTCCATGTTTCGACGCGACGGAACAATCGCATCACCGCAAACCCGGCCAGCGCCACCCACCACCACGCGGAAAGGCCAAACAGCCCGAACAGGAAATCCGAAAACCATGCGCCAGTCGCGCCACCTTTGTTAAGGACTGGGCCGCCGCCGCCGCTGAAAAAATAGCCGGGATCGCTCGCGTTGTGCGTGACAAAAATCAGCACCAGATAAAACGCGAGTGCTAAAAATAAAATCCAGCCGGCTTCGCGCATGAGACGCGAAAGCCGCGTCGATTGCGGGGTTGCCGCGGCGGGTGCCGGTGCGGTGGGATCAAAGATGTCAGTGCGTGCGCTCATTGGTAAAGATTATAGCCGTTGAGCGCGGCGCAACTGCTGCGCGATTCAAAACGATGGCGGCAGTTTTTGATCGTGAATCGTGATGTTTTTGGCTTCAACCGAAATATAGCCGCGATCAGAAAGGTCTTTGAGGATGCGGTTGACCATTTCACGCGACGCACCGACCATATTGGCAATATCCTGTTGCGAAAGTTTATCGCCGACAACAAGCTTGCCGTCGTTGACAATGGCGAGCTCCAGCAGCGTGTTGGCGACGCGACCGTAGACATCCATCAGCGCCAGCGTGGAAATTTTGCGGTCCGCATCGCGCAGCCGCTTCGCCAATGCTTTCATGACGATCGCGGCGATGCGCGGCGCTTTGTCGATGCAAATCTCGAACGCCTCATGGGAAAGGATGCGAAACGTGGCCGGCTCCAGCGTGGCAACGGAGGCTGAGCGTGGCTGCTTGTCGATCAAGGCCATTTCGCCAAAAAAATCGCCGGGGCCGAGAATTTTCAAAATAATTTCGCGGCCATCTTCGTCGCCGATGAAAACCTTCACCCGTCCGGTGTCGATCAAATATAGCGAATCGCCGTCCTGACCTTCGGTGAACACGACTGTGCCTTTGGGCACCGGCTTTTCGATCGCGAGATCGCCAAGCAGCGCGAGATCGGCATCGCTCAAATCCTTGAATAATGGTATCGAACGCAACATATTGCCTCCGTGTGACTTTATGTTTACCTGCCATCTGAATGTTTCAGCGGCGCCGCAAAACCTGACCTCACATCTTAGTTTCTCACAATTGCGCGTCCACATTTCATGATGGATTTTGCAACTTTCCGGTTTTGCCAAGCGCTTGTTTTTTGCCGATGCGCCTTGCATATCATCAACGAGTCGGTCGCTCGGTTAAAATGGCTCATCAATTATCAAAACTAGCAGAAAGATTCGCATGGCCAACCATCATCATCGCCTCATCATTCTCGGCTCGGGCCCCGCAGGCTACACGGCAGCTATCTATGCCGCGCGCGCCAATTTGAATCCGGTCCTTATTACCGGCATCGCGCAGGGCGGCCAATTAATGACCACCACCGAAGTCGAGAATTGGCCTGCCGATATCGAGGGCCTGCAAGGCCCGGACCTGATGGAGCGGTTCCTGAAACACGCCGAACGGTTCGACACCAAAATTATTTTTGACCATATCAATACCGTCGATTTCAAGCAGCGGCCACTGGTGCTGAAAGGCGACACGGACACTTACACATGCGACGCGCTGGTGATCGCCACGGGTGCGTCGGCCCAATATCTGGGGCTGCCCTCAGAGCAGGAGTTCATGGGTAAAGGCGTTTCCGGTTGCGCGACGTGTGACGGATTTTTCTACAAAGGCCAGGACGTCTGTGTCGTCGGCGGCGGCAACACCGCCGTCGAGGAAGCGCTCTATCTTTCCAATATCGCCAAGCACGTGACAGTCGTACACCGTCGCGATAAATTTCGCTCGGAAAAAATTCTGCAAGACCGATTATTTGCGAAACAAAAAGAAGGCAAGGTCACGATACTTTGGAATCACACGCTCGACGAAGTGCTCGGCGACAAGACTGGCGTGACTGGCGTGCGGCTGAAATCCACCGCCGACGGCGCGACCAGGGATCTCGTGCTCACTGGCTGCTTTATTGCGATTGGCCATAAGCCCAATACCGAAATTTTTGAAGGTCAGCTTGAGATGGTGAATGGTTATATCGTCACGCAAACCGGCTTGAAAGGAAACGCGACTGCGACTTCCGTGCCCGGTGTATTCGCCGCCGGTGACGTGCAGGATCACGTGTATCGGCAGGCGGTGACGAGCGCTGGCACGGGCTGCATGGCGGCGCTGGATGCGGATAAATATTTGGAGAGTTTGTCGTAATTTTTACGGTTTTTAACTTGGTTGCCAGCCCGCAACAATTATATAAACACTAGCATCGGCGTGCGTTTTCGGGCATAAATGCTCTGAAAGCGTCGTCAATGCTGGTTCTTGATGCCTACATTGATGGCGCACTCCCCACGTGATGACGAAGATGTATTCCGCGCCGAAATGGCCGACGACGGTGTCAAGCCGTTAACGTTGCCGGTGCGCGCCGCGCTGCAAAAGCCGCGTCCCAAACCGATCCCGTACAAGCGCATCGAAGACGATCTCGCGATTCCGATCGAGATGATGAAAGACACTTCCGGCTGGGATGCTGACATCGAGAACGGCGACCTCATCACGTTTTTGCGCAGGGGTCTGCCGACAGAATTACTGCGCAAATTAAAACGCGGCCAATGGATTATTCAGGCAACGCTCGATTTGCACGGCTGCAACACCGACCTGGCAAGGAGCGAGCTGGCCCGATTTCTGGGGCACGCGCGACACAGCGGCATTCGCTGTGTGCGCATCGTCCATGGCAAAGGCACCCGCTCCCCCAATAACGTGGCGGTCATTCGCAATAAAGTGCGGCTGTCGCTGTCGCAACGCGATGAGGTGCTGGCGTTTTGCGACGCGGCACCTGCTGATGGCGGCTCGGGTGCGGTGGACGTTTTGCTGAAGTCGAGTTAGCCTTTCGGTTCGCCGCAAAGGCCGCGACAACATCGATAGACCTATGTAACAGCTAAGTCTGATTTGCCAAGCTCTCCATCACGCAAATGTCTGCGTGCATCAATTGGAGAAACACCATGTTCCGTCAAACCAAAATCGCCGTTATTGCAATTGCGCTGGCTTCTGCCGTCGGCACCATCGCCTATGCCGAGCCCACACCGGCAGATACTGCACTCGCCATCACTCAGGCTAAAGTCTCTATGGCGCAAGCCATCGGTATTGCCGAGTTGAGCGCATTGGGCAAAGCGGTTAACGCCGAATTTGATCAAAGTAAACTCGGCATGTGGGCCTACAAAGTGGAAGTCGTCAACGCCACCGCCACATTCCATGTGAAGGTGGATTCCGCCACTGGGGCAGTCCTTTCCGCTATACAAGAGCTGCCGAAGACAACGTGCGGCGGCGATAACGGTAAACAGGGCGACTAATCCTCTAACCGCCGGATCATCGCCAATCGCTGGGTGATCCGGCTTCGTCTTGCGCATGGAAGAGTTTGACCAAGCGTTGTTTCCACAGATTAGTCAAGCCACTCTGCGACAGGCAATCCAAGATTCGCTCTGTCATAAATGAATTAAGCCAACCCACTTTCGAAAGCCCAATCATGCACAATATCATGCTGAAATCCGCCATTGTTCTTGCCTTTGGTATTCCACTGATTGCCAGTGCCGAATCCAATTTCACCACCGGTGCTGGTACGCCTCTTACGGCATCGGCCAAGTTGGACTTCACGATCATCATCCCCAAGTTCATCTCGCTGCGCGTCGGTACTGTCGGCACAGGAAATTTTGACTTGATTACGTTTGTCGTACCCGCAGCCAGTGTTGGCGCGGCTGGTGCCGGTATCGCTGGCACAGGTGGCGATTTGACCGGTGGCGTCGTCACCGCCAGAGTGCTTGGCAACAATGGCCAGGTGACTCTGACGTCAACAGCTACCGGCACGCTAGGTAACGGTGTCGGCGACACGATTCCCTTTACCGAAATCACGACCACTGCAACCGTACTAACATCTGCGACTGCGTTGCCGGCACCGGCACTGGCCAACGGGGCAAGCGCTGGCGTTCTGCCAACGTTGACCGGAACAAAAATCACCAACCAGGACGCGCAATGGACATATAACTACGCCAACAGTGCTGTTGTTGCGTCAGGTGCGTATGGGGGCGTGAATGTCAACAACGGACGCGTGACTTATACCGCATCGATGCCTTAGTCACGAAATTTTCCGCACCGCGTGGACTGCGCTGATCTAACCGTCGAAACAAAAATATCCTCTCGCCCAGAGTGCCTCACCGCTGAAATTTCGTTTCCGTACACCAAATGCCCGTGCGACCTTGATCGCACTCTTTCCCTTGAGATACTCCACCAACGATAAATTGGCCCATGAAACACCGGCAATATTGCTCAGTATCAGCTAAGTCTCATCCCGTATATTTTTACGTGCGCAGATGTCTGCGCATGTTCAACTGGAGAAACACCATGTTCCGTCATACCAAAATCGCCGTTATTGCAATTGCGCTGGCTTCGGCCGGTGCCGTGGCTTATGCGGCTAATATTATCGAAAACGACGCTTTAGCCCTCGCCAATGCGAAAGTGCCGATGACACAGGCTATTACCGTCGCCGAGCAGCACGCAAACGGCAAGGCCGCGCGCGCGGAGTACGAACGCACAGTAACAGGCTGGGCCTACGATGTGGAAGTCGTCAGCGGCACCAAAGTGTTTGACGTGAGGGTCGATGCCAACACCGGAGCGGTCATTTCTTCGGTCGAAGACAAGGCCGACCACGATGACGATCACGACAAACAAGACTAGTGACCTGACTGCCGGGTCACCGCAAAACATCGTTGTGATCCGGCATCGTATCCATTGTGAGATCATTTAATGAAGCAGTGTTCTTTCTGCTCAATGCCTCGGATCAGCCGAATCCGATGTTGGTGGTGGCGGCCAAGTTGTTTGCCGAGTACGCAATTTGGCTGGCACCAATAACGCTACTGATGGGTTGGCTGCGCGGCAGCGAAATCACGCGCAAGCTGATGTTGGTGGCGACCGCATCGGGACTCGTCGGCTTATTGGAGAATCAAGCAATAGGACTGTTGTGGCAGCACCCGCGACCGTTCATGATCGGTCTGGGGAATACCCTCATCCCGCACGCGGCCGACTCCTCATTTCCGAGCGATCACCTGACCTTAATGTGGGCCGTCGCCTTTAGCCTTCTGATATATCAACGCACCCGCACCGCCGGCGCAGTGCTGGCCTTGGTGGGACTGCCGATGGCTTGGGCGCGCATTTATCTTGGCGTCCACTTCCCAATGGATATATTGGGCTCGTTGATCGTTGCCGGACTATCGGCGTGGTTGTGCTGTCGCGAACAGCGCTGGTTCGTGGAGCCGATCTTTCGCGTGGCGACGGCAATTCACCTGCGTTTTTTCGCGCCGCTGATTCGTCGGGGTTGGGTGCGAAAGTGAAGCACTATGCGTCCACTAAGTTCCGCTTTGCATAGTAGTGACATCCATATTTACACACCATCCACTCTGGCAGGAGAAAAACAAATGAATGCACCAATGCGCGAAAGCACAGCGCGAATGCTGAACAAGGTTCCAGAAGTCACACTGTTCTTCTGGGTAATCAAAATCATGGCAACCACCGTCGGCGAGACAGCTGCGGACTTGCTTAATTCCAATTTGCATTTTGGATTGACCGGCACCTCGATGGTCATGGGCGCGCTGCTGCTGACCTTTCTGATTTTCCAGATTCGCTCCAGCAAATATATTCCATGGCTTTACTGGATCACCGTCGTCTTGCTCAGTGTTTTTGGAACACTCATTACCGACAATCTGGTGGATAATTTTGGCGTGACGCTACAAACCACGACGGTCGTATTCAGCGTGGCGTTGGTGGCAACGTTTGCGGCTTGGTACGCCAGTGAAAAGACCTTGTCCATCCACTCCATTTACACTACCAGACGCGAACTCTTTTATTGGGCCGCGATCCTGTTCACATTTGCGCTGGGGACGGCGGCGGGTGATCTTGCGGCAGAAGGCATGCATTTAGGTTTTGCGAAATCGGCGGCGATCTACGGTGTACTGATCGGTGCCACTTATATTGCTTACGACGCTTTTAAGATCAATGCGATTGCGGCGTTCTGGATTGCTTATATTCTCACTCGTCCGTTCGGTGCAACATGTGGGGACTTACTCTCGAAACCCCTTGCCGATGGTGGCCTGGGTTTGGGCACGGTCGGCACGAGCGGGATATTCTTGATGACGATTGTTGCGCTGGTCGCGTATTTGACCGTCAAGCAAAAAAACTTGTTACTCTCTCCGAAGTAGCTGCGAAGCAGTTTAGTAAAAGGAATGCAAACCAAACGCTTCGATGCGCGCAGGAAGCGGAAAGTTTTCCGTAGGACTCTTCTGCTGACGCATCTGAAAAAAAACTAGAGGTAAGCTGGTGCGGGTATTGCTGGTAGAAGATGACCGGATGATCGGTGAAGCGGTGCAGCAGGCGTTGAGGGACGCAACCTACGCGGTGGACTGGGTGCGGGACGGGCAGATGGCCTTGACCACGCTTGACACTCAGGACTACGGGCTTGTGTTGCTGGACCTGGGCTTACCGAAGAAGGATGGTTTGGAAGTACTGCGCGCAATCCGCTCGAAAGACAACCCGGTACCGTTGCTCATCATCACCGCGCGCGACACGGTGGAAGATCGCATCCGTGGATTGGATGGTGGTGCTGACGATTACGTACTGAAGCCATTCAATATGGCCGAGTTGCTGGCGCGAATGCGTGCGGTGATCCGTCGCAAAGGCGGCATTGCCGGGCCGCTACTAAGCAACGGCGTGTTGGCGCTGGATCCGGCCACACGCGAAGTCAGCTTTAACGGTGAGTCGGCGCGTTTATCGGCACGGGAGTTCTCCTTGCTGCACGCCCTGATGGTGCGCCCCGGTGCGATCTTGTCGAGGGCGGAGCTGGAAGACCGCATCTACGGCTGGAATGAAGAAGTGGAAAGCAATGCGGTCGAATTTCTCATCCACTCGCTGCGCAAAAAACTGGGCAGCGATGCCGTCAAAAACGTAAGGGGCATGGGATGGATGGTTTCAAAAGAAAAATGACGCACTCGCTGCAGTTCAAGCTATCGGTGTGGCTCTCAACTGTAATTCTGCTGATCGCGGTAGCTACCGGCATTTTTTCGCTACAGTCCGCGTTTGACGAGGCCAACGAGCTCCAGGACGACCAGTTAAAGCAAGTTGCGGCGCTAATCAATCGCCACTATTTACCTGCTGCGCAAGCAAAGGCGCATGAAAATATACCAGGCTCTGATCCGCAATCCCGTTACATCGTCCAGACGCTGCCGCAATCCGGCGGCAATGCGCCGTCATCAACCGATGTGATACTCGCGTTGCCTGCGGATTTACCGGAAGGTCTGCAAACGGTCACGGTGGGAAATGACGCGTGGCGATTATTTGTCAGAACTATGGACGCCGGCTCACGCATCGCGGTCGGACAACCAACTGCCGAACGCGAGGAAATTGCACAAAACAGCGCGTTAAGAACCTTGACGTCCATGGCGTTTTTGATCCCGGTGCTGTTAGTGCTCGCCGGCGTGCTCATTCGGCAGATTTTCAAGCCGTTGAAACAACTGGCCGCCGATCTTGATTGCCGCACGGAATGGGATTTGCGTGCAGTCAGTGACACCCGCGTACCCTCCGAGATCCGTCCTTTCGTCGTCGCCATCAACCAGCTACTGTCGCGCGTTGCCCGATCAACTGCCGTGCAACGTCGATTTGTCGCGGATGCGGCACACGAACTGCGCTCACCGTTAACGGCACTGTCGTTACAGGCAGAACGTCTGGAGGCATCGGACATGTCGAACGAAGCAAGGGAACGCCTGGGCTCGCTACAAAACGGGCTAATCCGAACGCGCGCATTATTGAACCAATTACTGGCCTCGGCTCGCGCGCACGAAGTATCCGAGGCGGCAGTCGCTACGGTCTCAATGCAGCAGGTTCTCCGTCAAGTGCTCGAAGACTTGATGCCACTGGCGGAAGCCAAACAAATTAGTCTTGGCGTGCTCGGCGAACCCGATGCATGGATCACCGCGCACGAGGTTGATCTCAAAACCTTGATTAAAAATCTCGTCGATAACGCGATTCGATACACGCCGGCAGGTGGGTGGGTTGACATATCCGTTCAGACAAACCCAAACCACGTGATCTTGCACGTGGATGACAACGGCCCAGGCATCGCAGAGCATGATCGTGAGCGGGTATTCGATCCGTTTTACCGCGTGTTGGGCAATGATCAAGCAGGGTCTGGTTTGGGGTTGTCGATTGTCAAAACGATTGCAGTGCGGATTGGCGCGAAAATCACCCTTGGTGAATCCGGTGCGGATAAAAACATTTCAGGGTTGCGTGTAACGGTAATGTTTCCTGTTGCCCACTCGGATCCGCACAACCTGCTTAGCTCTCCGCCAATGTAAAAGTTGGCTATCGACCAAAGTCGAGTTAACCATGCGATTCGAGCTAAAATCATAGTGCCTTTCGCGAGTGGAGCACGCATGCGCTAGCGCCGCAATATGCGCTGGCGAATATTTCTTCTGGCGTTTCACCCACTTTCCATTTCAGCCCCATGTCATTTCGCTTTCTATTCTCCCGACCACTGCTGATTTTGCTCGCGTTGCTGGCAATTTTCATCGCATTTGACGACCTTGATGATCGCAAGCTCGCCAATCCGGACGAGGGCCGGTATTCGGAAATATCGCGGGAGATGGCCGCGTCCGGTGATTTTGTGACGCCACGATTGAATGGCCTCAAATATTTTGAAAAACCGCCGCTGCAGTATTGGGCCACCGCCGTTTCCTTTAAGCTTTTCGGGGAGAACGAATTCACCGCGCGGTTCTACACGGCGCTGTGCGGCCTCGGCTGCATTTTGCTGGTCGCCTACACCGGCAAACGCATTTTCGATGAAGAAACCGGCATGTTGGCGGGTCTCGTGATGCTGAGCGCACCGTATTACGCTGCGATGACCGAAATCGTCACGCTCGATATGGGGCTTACGTTCTGGATGACGCTGGCGGTGACGTCGTTGATGATTGCGCAGCATGCGGTGACGGATGCGACCCGCCGCCGCTGGCTGTGGCTCGCGTGGGCAGGGATGGCGGCAGCGGTGCTTTCCAAGGGGCTGATCGGCATCGTTTTTCCGGCTGCAGCGGTGTTCCTGTACTGCATCTTTGTACGCAATTTTCGGCTGCTGTGGAATCTGGAATGGGTGGTGGGGCCGCTGTTATTTCTGGCGATTACCGTGCCGTGGTTCACGCTGGTCTCGATGCGTAATCCGGAATTTCCGCAATTCTTTTTCATTCACGAACATGTCGAGCGATTTTTAAGTACCGTGCATCGCCGTGAACAGCCGTGGTGGTTTTTCTTTCCCATTTTGTTTGCGGGTTTTCTGCCGTGGGCGGTCGCACTCATTCCCGCCTGCGTGCAGGGCTGGCGACGACCGCTGCATGTCACGCGTAGCCCCGGTCACCCACGCACATTTGCAGCGCATAAATTTGCGCTCATTTACAGCATTTTCATCTTGCTGTTTTTCAGCAAGTCCGGCTCGAAATTGCCATCCTATATTTTGCCCATGTTTCCGCTGCTTGCACTTGTTATCAGCAGCTATGTGCGATCTGCCGAGCCGAAACGATTGGCATGGCTGGTGCTGCCGATCCTGCCGGTGGCACTGGTGGGAGCCTACGCGGCGTGGGCGGCATCGGCTGCGCGCGCCGACGCATTCAGCCGTCAACTGTACGGGGAGATGAGCGCCTGGGGCATCGCTGCGGCACTCTCCGTGGCTCTTGGCGTAGTCATCTCCTTCGGCCTGATGCGTGCGCAGCGTAAATGGCTGGGCGTAGTGGTGCTCTCGGTAGGCACGATCATTTGTATGGAGATGATCGAGCGCGGCTACGAAAAACTTTCCCCGCTACAGTCGAGCTTTGCGCTTTCCGAAACCATCAAACCTTATTTAACGCCGTCCACACGACTCTACTCGGTGGGAAATTACGAGCAATCCCTGCCGTTTTATCTGAAGCGCACGCTGACGCTGGTCGATTATGTGGATGAATTTGAAATGGGCCAGAACAGTGAGCCTGAGAAATGGATCGCGAAATTGGCTGACTTCCCAGCCGCCTGGAACGCGCCGGGTGCTGCGATTGCTATCATTCCTCCCGACGAAGCCGATAAAATACGTGCTCTCGGCATCGACTTCGAGGTGATATACAGCGATCCGCGCCGCGCCGCCATCAAGAAAAAATAAATCTTCATCGACATGACCCTGACCGTTTTTTCCCTTTTGCTCACCGGTGTGCTGCTCAACGCGGCGGCACAGTTATTTCTGAAGGCCGGCACGCTGCGCATCGGTGAATTCGCCTTCAGCGCTGAAAATATCATTCCGATTGGCTGGCAGCTCGCCACCCAGCCGTTCATCGTCGCCGGTGTCGGCTGCTACGCATTCAGTCTGGTGGTGTGGATCATGGGACTGTCACGCGTGCCCGTCAGCATCGCCTATCCGATGCTCTCCATCGGCTATATCGTCAGCGCGATTGCGGCGTGGTATTTGTTCGGCGAATCGCTGACCGCGCAAAAAATGGTCGGCATTGGTTTCATCATCATCGGTGTTTATCTGGTGGCGAAATCATGACCATGCTCCCCTATCTACATTTTGCGCGGCCCACCATCACCGAGAGCATGGCGGAAGCAGTGAAAGAAACTTTACTCACCTTGCAAATGACCAGCGGGCCGCGCGTGCAGGAGTTTGAGCATGCGCTCACCGCCTACCATGGCGGTCGGCCGACGCGCGTGTTCACCTCGGCGACGGCTGCGATGGAAGTGGTGTTTCAGGTTTGCCGTATCGGTGCTGCGTGTGGTGGCTCGACTGACGATGAAGTCATCACCTCGGCGATGACTTTTTTTTCGGTCGGCAACATGATCGAAAAAGTCGGTGCTAAAACGGTGATGGTCGATTGTAATTTGTTGACGCGAAATATCGATCTGGATCAGGTTGAGGCCGCGATCACGCCGCATACCAAAGCCATCGTGCCGACGCATTTTTCGGGTTTGCCGTGCGACATGGATCGGCTGAACCGAATCGCAAAAAAACACCATCTGCGCGTCATCGAAGACGCCGCGCTCGCCATCGGCAGTGGCTGGAAGGGCGCGCCAATAGGCGCTTTCGGCGATATTGCCGTGTTCAGTTTTCACCCCAACAAGAACATGACGACGATTGAAGGTGGCGCCGCGATATTTGCCGATTTGAACGAAGCGAAACGTGCCGAAACATTGCGCTTTCACGGCATTGCCAGACGCGCCGACGGCACCCGTGACGTCGATTATCCGGGCGGCAAATTCAACATGAGCGATGTCTCAGCGCGTCTGGGACTGGAACAGTTAAAGCACCTCGACGCGTGGTGCGCTGCGCGTCGCGAATTGGCGCAACACTATTTCAGGCAACTGGAGCCGGTCGCGGAAAAACTTGGTCTTATCTTGCCCGCGAAGGCGCATGCGGGGGACGCCGCCGGCCATAGCTGGAACATGTTTTGCATATTGCTACCATTGGCGAGCATGGACGTCACCCGCAAACAATTCATGGAAGAAATGCACGCGCAACAAATCGGCCTGGGCATTTCCTACGAGGCGATGCATTTGTCGACCTTGTTCCGCAATATTGGCCATCGCGAAGGTGAATATCCGAACGCCGAACGCATTGCTGCCGAAACCGTAACGCTACCGCTGCATCCGGGCATGAACAATGCGGATGTCGAGCGCGTCTGCACGACCCTGTCCAACATCATCGCCCAACACCGCGCATGAGCACAAACCTCAAACTATCCGTCGTCATCCCGGTTTACAACGAAGAGCCGGGGCTCGCCGAGCTGTTCGCGCGACTATATCCCGCGCTGGACAGGCTTCTGATCAGCTATGAAATCGTCTTCATCAACGATGGCTCGATGGATCGCTCGGCAGCGCTGCTGCGCGAGCAATTCCAGAAGCGCCCGGATGTCACCCGCGTCGTCCTATTCAGTGGAAATTTTGGTCAGCACATGGCCATCATGGCCGGATTCGAGAAGTGTCGTGGTGAGCGCATCGTCACGCTCGACGCCGACCTGCAAAATCCACCCGAAGAAATCGCCCACCTGATGGCCTCGATGGATGAGGGCTATGACTACATCGGCACCATCCGCCGCGCGCGCCAGGATTCATGGTGGCGTCGCACCGCATCGCGGGCGATGAATGGTTTGCGCGAACGCGTCACCAACATCAAGATGACCGATCAGGGCTGCATGCTGCGCGCGTACAGTCGCGACATCGTCAGCGCGATCAACATGACCCGCGACACCAGCACCTACATTCCCGCGCTCGCGTATTCGTATGCGCAGCGACCCACGGAAATCGAAGTCGCCCATGAAGAGCGCTTCGCGGGTGAATCGAAGTATTCGCTGTATTCCCTCATTCAGCTCAATTTCGATTTGATGACCGGGTTTTCGACCAAGCCGCTGCAGGTGTTCTCGCTCATCGGCATCTTGATTTCATTGCTGTCGATCAGCTTTGTGGCGTTCCTGATGATTCGCCGGCTGGTGGTGGGCCCCGAGGCTGAGGGCGTGTTTACACTGTTCGGCATCGCGTTTTTCCTGATTGGCGTGACGCTGTTTGGCATTGGCTTGTTAGGCGAATACGTCGGGCGTATTTACGAGCAGGTGCGGGAACGGCCGCGCTTCATGATTCAGGCAGTGCTTGAGCAAACTGACAACACGTCAGAGAGCAATTAAATTGGCGGGCGCAGTTGTGTTTGCGTACCACAACGTCGGGGTTCGCTGCCTGAAGGTTCTGCTTCGTCACGGCGTCAACGTGTCGTTGGTCGTCACCCATCTCGACAACCCGAACGAGAATATCTGGTTCGATAGCGTCGCCGATCTGTGCGCTGCAAATAAAATTCCGGTTGTCACGCCGGATGATCCAAACACACCAGCGTTGATCGCACAAATCGCGGCGTTAAAACCCGATTTCCTGTTTTCGTTCTACTACCGCATGATGCTTAAACCTGCGTTACTGACCACGGCTACGCGCGGCGCCTTCAATATGCACGGCTCGCTGCTCCCCAAATACCGGGGCCGCGTGCCGGTCAACTGGGCCATTATCAACGGTGAAACTGAAACCGGCGCGACGCTTCACGAGATGGTGGAAAAACCGGATGCCGGTCGCATCGTTGATCAGGAGGCGGTTTCAATCCTTCCTGATGAAAATGCGCTTGAGGTTTTCAATAAGGTTGCCGCTGCCGCAGAATTGGCACTTGATCGCGCGCTGCCAAGGCTGCTTGATGGATCGGCCGTTATGAGATCGCAGGATATTGCCAGAGGCAGCTACTACGGTGGTCGCAAACCGGAAGATGGCATTATCAATTGGTCAGACACCGCGCAAAACATTCATAATCTCGTGCGTGCGGTTGCGCCGCCCTATCCGGGCGCGACCACTAAGGTAAATGGGCTGACGGTGAAGGTGACGCGCACGCAACTGGCACCATTGCATTTCAAACACCATAATCCGGCGATGTTGAATGTGAGCCGCGACCGGGCTATTGCGCTTTGTGGAGACGGCCGGATGTTGCGAATCATCGAATGCGAGATCGACGGCCAACTTTATAATGAGATCATGCTGGCGGCGCGACTCGGTATCGGCGTGCTGTCCCTCAAGTAGCACCTTCCACTGCACGCCAACACAAAAAACAAATTCATCACCACCTGAAAATCATGAAAAAAATCCTCATCCTCGGCGTCAACGGCTTCATCGGCCACCATCTTTCAAAACGCATCCTCGACACCACCGACTGGGAGGTTTACGGGATGGACATGAGCTCTGATCGCGTAAAGCCTTTCCTGAGTGATCCGCGCTTTCATTTTTTTGAAGGCGACATCACCATCAACAAGGAATGGATCGAGTACCACATCAAAAAGTGCGATGTGGTGTTGCCGCTGGTGGCGATTGCAACACCGTCGACCTACGTGAAAGATCCGCTGCGTGTATTCGAGCTCGACTTCGAGGCCAATCTGCCATTCGTGCGCTCATGCGTGAAATATAAAAAGCGCATCATCTTTCCATCGACCTCCGAGGTCTACGGGATGTGCGCGGATGATGAGTTTGATCCACATGCGTCCAATCTGGTATTGGGCCCGATTGAAAAACAGCGCTGGATTTATTCGTGCTCCAAGCAGTTGATGGATCGCGTCATTTTTGCGTATGGCTCGCGCGACGAGCTTGACTTCACGCTGTTTCGCCCGTTTAACTGGATCGGCGCGGGGCTTGACTCCATTCACACGGCGAAGGAAGGATCCAGCCGCGTCATTACCCAATTTTTCGGTCACATCGTGCGTGGCGAGCCAATCAAATTGGTCGATGGCGGCGCGCAAAAACGCGCGTTTACCTATGTCACCGATGGTATCTCGGCGCTCACCAAAATTATTGCCAACGAAAATAACGTCGCGAGTGGTCAAATCTATAACATCGGCAATCCCAAAAATAATTACTCGGTACGCGAGTTGGCGACCATGATGCTCGAACTCGCAAAAAGCTACCCGGAATATAAAGCGTCAGCGGCGAACGTAAAAATCATCGAGACCACTTCCGGCGAGTACTACGGCAAGGGCTATCAGGATGTACAAAACCGCGTGCCGAAAATCGACAACACCATGAAGGATTTACATTGGTCACCGCAGGTCAACATGGCTGACGCGCTCAAGGGAATATTTGACCACTATCGTATCGAGCTTGAAGAAGCCAAGCATCTCGTCGATTAGATTTCTGCGGAGGTTTCCCCATGTTTGGCATTCACGATCTTCCCTTGTTTATCCTCGCCGGCCTGCTGCTCAATATCACGCCGGGGCCTGACATGCTCTATATCGCCGCTCGCACCACTCGCCAGGGATTTGTTAGCGGCCTGGCCGCCGTGATGGGTATTAACGCGGGCTGTCTGGTGCACACATTTGCGGCGGCAATCGGTTTGTCGGCGATTCTGACGGCCTCGGCTGAGGCATTTTTCATCGTGAAATTAGTCGGCGCTGCTTATCTTGTCTACGTTGGCATTTCCATGCTGCTGGAAAAGAAAATCGATGCCGCCACGGTTGCGATTTCCCCCGCGCTGTCATCGAAGTCAACGCGTCAGGTGTTCTGGCAGGGATTCCTCACCAATGTACTTAACCCCAAGGTGGCGCTATTTTTTCTGGCATTCATGCCACAGTTCATCTCGGTCGAGAGCGCGAACAAGTTCGCCGCATTCGTTCTGCTCGGCATCATCTTCATTTTCAA
>JAYVXF010000173.1:0-5622 GCA_043793345.1 Betaproteobacteria bacterium
GGCGGTAGGCACGGGTTGAGCGTGCGACGTAGGCGAGTGGCACGACCGCGAGTACCAGCAGCAATTGGCCGATCTCAACGCCCAGATTGAAACCGAACAGCGAGATCGCCAGTGACGAAGTCGGCAAGCCAAGGTCGAGCAGGACACTGGCGAATCCGAACCCGTGCAACAGGCCGAAAGCAAACGCGACCTGCCAACGGCGGCGAGGCAAATAGGGAATGAGGTTGTCGAGAGCCGTCGCCACGACCGATGCGGCAATGAGAGACTCCACCAATCGCGATGGCACATCGACGATGCCGAGCACCGCCAGCGACAAGGTGATTGAGTGGGCGATAGTGAACGCGGTGACGATGCCCGCCACGGTCATGAGAGTCGGTCGCAGTGCCGTTGCGGGCCGCCAGCGGCCACCTTCACGAATCATCACGGCCGGCAGCAGCAGCGCAATCAGAAAGAGAATGTGGTCAAAGCCAGAAGCAATATGCTTCACGCCATCTTTGACGAATGCGACAAGCGTTTCGATGGGCGAGCTCGCTGGCGCGACCGTTTCCGTTCCGGTTGCCAAAGCTGTAGTCGCGGTGGCTGATGTTGACGGCGCTACTACGAACTGCTGGCGGCGCGTGGTCGTCGCAAAAATGGCGGTGGTGGTCTGTCCAGCCGATTCCAGCTTGAGCAGGCCGCGATGCTGTGCGTCCAGATCGAACAACAATCGATAGTCAACGGTGAGTGGTGCTGCGGCATCAGTACAGGTGCCCGCGAGCCGCAGCACCGCGTAGGCACCATCAGTGTGCTCATCGATCAGCACATCGGCAATATTCAAGGTGCAGGGCGTGGAATGCGCTAGCGAGAGGTGACTCAATGCATAGCGCGATATGGCATCGCGCTGTGTTTTGACTTCCCCCCAGGTGATGGTGCCGTCGCCATCGATGTCCAGTCCGACGGCCAGGTCCAGATCGCGCAGCGCGATGTCCCATTGGCCTGACACGGTGCCACGGTCGGCTTTAATGGTCAGGTAGCTGTCGCTGGGCTTGTGTGCAAGCGTTGGCATCGACATGCATGCAACGGCTGCCGCAGACGCAGCCAGGATGAATGCGGCGAGGCGGCGCGCCGTCATGCGGCACCTGATTTATTTGTGCGACCAACATCCTTGCCGAGTGGCGCAATCATCTTGCGCAGAGTTACGTCCTCGAGACGGGAAGTACGCACCCAGAGCACAGCTTCGTTTGCTGCTGTCGGATCAGCGTTGGCGGCGGCGGATTCGATGAGTATGCGCGCGTCGGCAGGCTCTTTTTGCACCTGCCAGTTTTCTTGCGCGAGTTTCTGTGCAGCAGCAGGGCGATTGCGAAGCTGCAACTCAAACCGCGCTTCTTCGCGCAGGTGTACGCGGCTGCCGCGGGCATGGGCCGCATCAAATCGTGCTTGCAGCAGATCGATAAGTGTGTTCGCGTCGGGTGCATTGGCCTGCTTTGCCGCGATGGCCCGGCGCAATAGCAGATTGTCCGCGCGCGTGTCGGCAGGGATCAGTTTTAGCACTGCCTCGGCACGCTTCTCATCCAGCAAGAAATCTGCGTAGGCCGCAATCGTATAAGCGTCGTCGCGTTCAATGGCCAGCGAGGCGCGGAACAGACGCTCAGCGTCACGGTTCTTGCCGAGACGCTGGGCGATTTCGGCCTGTAGCGTGATCGCCCAGGAACGCAACGACGATGGAATGGCTGCCGACTGATCAAGGAGAATATCGAGCTGTTCGTAGGCAAAGGCAGCGCGGCCATTTGCCGCGTCCACCGTCGAGCGGCAGGTAATGGAAACAAACAGGATTGAATTGGCGCTAAGGCGTTCACAGCTTTGGGCGGCAGCCTTCAGGTCACCAGTGACTTGCTGGACAGTCGATAGCGTTAACCATGCCTGACCATTTTTGGGATCGCGGTTGACGGCTTGTTCGAGATCGCGTCTGGCGGCAGCGAATTCATGCACGCTTTGGCGAATGGTGGCGCGCAGCACCAGTACTGGTATCGGCGGTGAGGCTTCTCCCCACCACGGACCTAATACGACCTCGGCCTGGCCCAGCTGGCGCGGGTCCGAATCCTTGCGGGCATTGGCAATATGCAACTGCGCAGCCTGAACAGCCACATTGATATTTTTGTTGTCGCGGGCGAGCGCTTCGCGCAATGCGCGTGCGGTGCGAGCCGTGCTGTCTCCGGCGCGGGTGGGCAGGCGTTCGAGTACTTCGCTGTCACTGGCCGGGACGCGCGGTGCGGCAATCACCGGGGTCGCGAATCCGATCACCATTAACAGCGCGATGACAAATATTTTCGTGAATGCAATTGCACGACAGGAGAGCATATGGAGAGGTGTGAAGGAAGGTGTAATTACGCAGCAGTCAGCAATAATGACGACAGTTTCAAATCAGGGTTCGTCATTCCCGCGAAGGCGGGAATCCAAGGTAATGAAGGCAAACTTGGATTCCCGCCTTCGCGGGAATGACGGTGCAAGATAAATATTGTCGTCAATATTGCTGACTGCTGTAGAGGCAGAGAAACGCGCCGGCCTGCGCGAGGCAGCACCGGCGCGGCTTATGCACCGATATTTCGATTACATCGACTAGTCATCATTCTCTGGTGCTTTTGACTTGCCCGGATTTGGATCTTCTCCGTTCAAGCCGTTTGGCGAGCCTGGCAGCGGCGTGCGCAGGTACGGGAAGGCATTGTCGAACTGACTGTCTTCAACCAACGCGCCATCGGTGTACGGCAGGTTGGCGCTGGCCGGTTTGGCGGCACTTGGCGGTAACAGATAGCCCATCGCAACGCGCAACGTGATATCGACCACGTCGTCACCCGGGCGACGGCCGTTCGGGAAACCGGCCGGATCGCAGCCGGCGTTGGTCAGGGTCAGTGCGCCGTTAACGAAACAGGCTGCTGCACCCAAACTATTTTGCGAGCCTTTTGGCGTCGTCGGCAGGGCCGTGTTCAGGCGCAACATTTCCGCGCCACGCACATTCTTCGGCTGGTTCACGTTGGCCACACCGGTCAGAAATGCCGCCACCAAATCAGTACGCGGGAACACCTGAGGCGCTTTGACGCCATCGGTGCCGAACAGGATTTCGAGCAAGGCAGGCAAGGTTGGATTGGTGACATAGTCGGCAAATTGCGCATCATCCTTCGGCTCGCTCATGTTGAACTTGTCTTTGTCCTTGAGGCCGATGACGAGCTCGTTAACCAGCGGCATGCCGAGGCGTGACACTTGCACCATATTGCGGTCGAGGATAAGCTTTGCCAGCGGAACGTTGGCGACCAGGCGCGACTGTGGCAGGCTTGCCGTACTCCATACGCCGATGACAGGGTCTCCCGCCGTGGCCAGGCAGGCGATTGGCACTTCCATCGCGATGGAGGTGACGTTTTTATAAAGCAGGGTATTGGTGGACCCGGAGCGGCTGCCGATGACGCGTGCCGTCGGGATGTTCACCAGATCAAACACCTCGCCCAGATTGACACCAAAGCCTTCCCGACGCTGGCCGACGAATACTCTGCCAGGTGCTGCACAACCGGGAATATTGACGTTGTAAAAATGCTTGGCCGCATAGGCAGGATAGTTGGGAATCGACTTGAGGCCGATATTGTCGACGGGCTTGTCGAATTCGGTTGCGCCACCGGCGACGGCGGATAATTGCCCGGCGCCGTTACCGGTCTGACGGCGCGCGCCGCGAATCAGATTGACCGTGTATGTTTCGCGAACGTTCAGTGCCGCACCATTCACGTCTGAGATGGCACCGGCGTTATTGAGCGGGATGGCCACGGTCTTGCCACCGATGTTGAGCGCGATATCCTTGGACGTATTCTTGAATTTGAATTGAAACGTCATATCTTCGCGGGCATCGCCGTTGTTGTCGATATGGATTTCATATACCGCATCCGGATCCATCTTGAAGTAATTTGGTCCGCCGTACGAATCCTGTAAAGGAATGTAGTTGGCGATGAGGGTCACATAATCCTGCCTGCCGGGTTCATAACTTCTGAATGCGTAGACGTCGGTACCATCGACTTTCGGGAATTGCGTGATCATCGGTGCTTCCCGGTGACTTGACGCAGCAACCGGCAAAGACCAGCCGGCCAACGATGCCAGAACGGCGGTGGTGACGGATAACGCACGCATGCTGTTTGGTTTGTTCATGAAATCTCCATTTAACGGTGGTTGAAAGAAGGGCTTCCACAGCACGTTACGGGAGCGATTATTTTTTGGATGTAGGAAATCGGCTATTTTTTTGGCAAAACAAAAAAATAAATCAATCCCCTGTTTTGTGCGCGAAGCAGGACAGACAAAATTGGAATTTTGTGTTATTCGCGCGTGAGCGCCGCTGCCGGGCGGCTGAAGAAATCACCTGCAATCGATTGCGCGCACCCGCGCGATAGGGAGTTTGAAGCGCGCGGCACGCCGCAATATCGCACAACGCCAGCTTGGGAGATTCACGCCGATGTTCGCCGCAGACATGGGGAACGCGATGGCCGAAGGCATGTTGTCAGCCTGCGCGAGGATGACGGTAAATTACGGTAGTAGCGATTTGGATGTGGGTTCAGCTTGGTGCAGCATTACCGGCCCGGCGGCAATTGACAGCGCACGCTACATTGGTCGTAGTGCTCGTCGGCGGCCGTTTTGTCGATTCACTTTCGGCCTGACAGCCGCACCAGCGCTTGAGCTTGGCGTGGGCGACTCAATGCGGCCGATCCGCAAAATGCGTTGGCGTTTCACCTTTTTCAATGCCGATAATGCGTTCAGAGTCGCCGTATTTGCGCTGGTTAAGCCGATGCCAAAAAATCACGCCGAGCATCGACAATGCCACGAACAGTCCAAAAATCACCACGATGGTGTCGGTCTTCAGGCGGAATGAGAGCATCGTTGCGTACAGCGCCAGCATGAAGAGAATGCATAAATTCTCGTTGAAATTTTGCACGGCGATTGAGTGTCCCGCCGATAGCAGGACGTGGCCGCGATGCTGCAACAGCGCATTCATCGGCACCACAAAAAATCCCGCCATCGCGCCGATACAAACGATCAATGCATAGACCACCGGCATGTAATAGACGGTATTCATGAGCAGCACGAACAGCCCCATTGCGACGCCGATGGGCAGGATGCGCAGCGATTTTTTCAGCGGAACAAGTCGGGCGGCAGCGACCGCGCCGACCGCAACGCCGAGCGCAAAAACGCCCTGTATCAACGTCGCTTTTTCCAGCGGCAGCCCAAGGTGTTTGTCCGCCCAGCGTAGCACGATGAACTGCAAGGTCGCGCCCGCGCCCCAAAAAAGTGTCGTCACCGCCAACGAAATTTGCCCGAGCTTGTCGTCCCAGAGGACGGTGAAGGCATTGGCAAACTGGTTGAGCAGCTTTATGGGACGCGCTTCCTGTTTTTTATAGCGCGCACCAGTATCGGGGATGAACAGGTTGAACAGCGCTGCAATAACATAGAAAAACACGATGACCGAAATCGCCGCCTCGGCCGGAGTATCAACCGGGGTGTCGATCAGGGGAAAATCAAAACCCATGACTGGACCTTCTCCATATCGCAGATGAATTCCTTTTCCTGTCCTTGGGGCGTGGGATTGTAATGACCGATGACCTCAATAAATTTGCCACC
>JAYVXF010000174.1:0-5607 GCA_043793345.1 Betaproteobacteria bacterium
CGCGATCTCGATGTGTACCGGCGGCGGCGCCTGGGACAACGCCAAAAAATATATTGAGGACGGCCATCACGGCGGCAAAGGCTCGGACGCGCATAAAGCCGCCGTGACCGGCGACACCGTGGGTGACCCGTATAAAGATACGGCAGGGCCTGCGATCAATCCACTGATCAAGATCATCAACATCGTGGCGTTGTTGATCGTGCCGCTGATCGCGGGTGGTGCTGATAGTGGCAAGACGGTTAAGGCTGCGGCACCGGTGGTTAAGGAAACGAAAGCGGAAACAAAAGCGGTCGTTGCAGTAGCGCCCGTGGTTGCGCCCGTTGCGGCACCGGTTGTGGTGCCTGTTGCCGCTGCGGTCGCGGTGGCTGCTGCTGATGCGGGTACCGTTGCAAAAATCTATTTCGCAAGCGGCGCAAAGACGTTGCCGGCCGACGCCGCGAAAACGCTCGAGCCGGTCATTGCCGCCGCGAACGCAAACACCGCAGCCAAGATCGCAATCTCCGGTTTTCACGACGCGACCGGTTCGCTGGAAGCGAATCAGGCGCTGGCAAAGGATCGCGCGCAAGCGGTTCGTGCAGCGCTCAAGGCGGCTGGCATCAGTGAGGATCGCGTCGAGATGAAAAAGCCTGAGCAAATGCTCGGGGCGGCGGACAACGCGGAAGCACGGCGCGTGGAAGTTAGCGTGAAGTAATTTCAGTCGCCGCAGGATGCGCGCCGCGCATGGTTTGCAGAAGCCGCGTGCGCCGCGCGCACCCTAAGCGCGATCCGATGAGGTAGAGAACAAATTTACCGTGTGCCAACGGTCAAGATATTTGTGCGCGGACGGTTGTTTAGTCCATTCTCCGTTATCAATACATGCCGACAACTCATTCCCCCTTCATCGAGGAAACCCGCTTCGGCAACTGGTTCCTCAAGTCTGATACCTGGATAGTTCACGTGCTGTGCCGTGCGCTCGACGACCTGCAGCGGCTGATGCCCGAAGCGGCGCGGCACTGCCCAAAAGTGATCGACATCGGCTGCGGTTTCGGCAGTTCATTCGACGAACTGGCGAAGCGTTTTTCACCCACACTTATTGTCGGCATGGACGCCGATCCCGAATTGCTGGCTCGCGCAGGGGCAGCTGCGGTGGCCTGTGCCGCGCCGGTACGCCTGCATGCGGCCAATGCGGCGCGGATTGACTTGCCGGATGACGAGTTCGATATGGTTTTCTGTCACCAGACCTTTCACCACATCGTCGAACAGGATGCGGCAATGGCCGAGTTCTTCCGCATTCTCAAGCCGGGCGGCGTGCTGCTCTTTGCCGAGTCGACGCGGCGCTACATCCATTCACTGCCGATCAAATTGCTTTTCCGGCATCCGATGGAAGTGCAAAGAACTGCGGAAGAGTATCTCGCGATTATCCGTAAGGCCGGCTTCGATCTGCCGGCCGGGCAAGTCTCCATGCCCTATCTTTGGTGGAGTCGCGCGGATCTCGGTTTTTTCGAGTGGATTGGCTTCCCGGTATTTCAGCCGCGCGAAGAAACGCTGGTTAACGCGGTCGCGATCAAGCCGGCATGACCTTTTAAGCGCTGCGGCAAAATACCAACGGCGCGACAAATGCCTCGGCATCGTGTCAGGTTCCGCAGCAAATGCGAACCCAAAAAAAACGCCCACCGCCGATATTTTCTGGGTGCGGCAAGGTCGCTGAAGTCTGGTTCGCCATGATAAAATTACCTGTCGATTTCAAGCCTCGCGAATCGATTTCCGTCATTGCCGCCATTGTGATTGGCGGGTTGCGGGCACTGATGCAGGCGCAGGTCTATGGACAGGGAGAAATGAAGAATGAGAAAGATCAATTCAGCGTTTGCGACACTGGGTTTGGCTGTTTGCCTCAGTGCGTCGATGGCAAGTTGGGGTTGGGGTGGCCAACCGATCCAGAATGTCAACGACGCAGCGATCGTCAGCGTCAAGCCGCTGCAGGTGGCACAGGTGAAAACCGCGATCATGTTTGCCGGCACGTCGCTCGGTTGGAAGATGGCCGAGGTCGGCCCTGGCCTTATTCAGGGCACATTGAATCTGCGTAAACACACCGCCGTCGTCGACATTCCCTACTCGGCAACGAAATACAGTATCGTTTACAAAAGCAGCATCAATCTCGATGAAAAAGACGGCCACATTCACAAAAACTACAATAGCTGGGTGCAAAACTTGAGCAACAAAATTGGCGGGGAACTGCTGCGCCCGTAATTAACAATACGGTTGCGGGTAGTTGCATTGTGCGGTCGCGCCGAGACCGTACACGCGTCGAAATGATCGCTGTACCCCAGGTGTCGCCGTGTGCGCAGGTGAAATGCCGTATTTTCGAAATTGAGAGTTTTTAATGGACCGTGCGCTAAAAAACGAGCAGGAGCTGGCTCACTTGATCGTCGAGTCCTTGAATCTGGAGGGAGTTTCTCCGGGCGACATTGATCCCGACGCGCGATTGTTCGGCGAGGGACTGGGGCTGGATTCTCTGGACATGCTGGAGCTATCGATGGCTGTGGAGCAGAAGTACCGTGTGAAGCTTCGCTCCGACGACCCCGACAACGCGGAAATTTTCGCTTCGCTGCGCAGCCTGTCGCAGCACATTCAATCGCATCGTGTGGCATGACAGCGTGAACTGTTCATTCGGTTCCCGGCTGGCGGCCGCCGTCATCCCCAGTTAGACCGTTTGATGCCCGAAGCAAAACAAGCTCCAAATCCGAATGCGCGCGCGCGACATCCCTTACTGATCGTCCTGTGGCTGGTGCTCGCGGCCGGCTATCTGACCGCGTCAGCGACGGGATTGCGCGTGCTGGCGATGTCAATGGTCGGCCTCATGGTCGGTGCGCTGCTCGCCGCATCGGGATGGCGCGCAGCCGGTGTCGTTACCGGTATCGCACTCGCCGGGCTGTGCGTCTATTTTTCAGAGTCCCTGGGATTCATCGCTTATATGCCGCCGCTTGCCGCGTTCGCGTTCATGGCGTTGTTTTTTTATCGCACGCTGCGACCCGGATCGGAACCGCTCATCACGCGAATAGCGCGCATGGAGCATCCGGATTTGCCACCGGATATGGCCCGTCACGCGCGCATGCTCACCTGGGCCTGGTCGCTTTGTTTCGTGCTGCTGTTCGTCGTCGCTTTGGTGCTTGCGCCGCTACTTCAACTCGCGGTGTGGTCGCGATGGGTGCACGGATTGGGATACGCCATTCCAGGCGCGCTGTTTCTTGGCGAATATGCGTATCGTCACTATCGCTTTCGCGAACGGCATCACGGCTCGCTCCTGGTGCTGATCCCGAATATCGTCGCGGCGAGCAGGGATGCCGCGCTGTCGTCTGACAAGCGCAACACGGAATCCGGTCGATGATGTTGCCGCTCGCAGCTTATCGCGCCCCCGGCGATGCGGTGCTGCTGGACGCCGACGGCGAGATCAGCGCCGCCGCATTTTTCGCGCGGGTACGCGAGCTCGCCGATGCGTTACCCGCAGCGCCGTTCGTCATCAATCTGTCTGAAAGCCGCATCGCATTCATGCTCGGATTCGCCGCCGCACTGGTTCGTGGCCAGACCTCGCTGTTGCCGTCGGGCCAGGCCGACTATGACTGGCAACAACTTGCGACGCAATATCCACGCGCCTCGATCATCAGTGATCGCGCCATCGCCGCGCCGCATGCCTTCGACTTGACGCCGTATTTGACGTTAAGCGCGACGCCGAGAGCCGCCCACGCCATGCCGCTCATCGCAGCGGACTTTACGGCGGCGATCCTGTTTACCTCGGGTAGCACCGGACAGCCGACCGTACACGCCAAGAGCTGGGGTCAGTTGACCAGGGGTGCCGCCAATCTCGCCGCAGCGCTTGGCTGGTCGCGGCCGACTCGGCACGCCGTGTTGGGCAGCGTGCCGCCGCAGCATATGTTCGGGCTCGAATCGACCGTAATGTTGCCGTGGCATGCAGGCATTCCCGTACACAGCCAGAAGCCGCTGCTGCCGGCCGACCTGGAGATCGCGCTCCGGCAATGCGCACGTCCATGCTGGTGGATGACCACGCCCGCGCACCTGCGTCCGCCGCTAAAGGCCGCGATTGCGTTACCCAATCTCGCCGGAATCGTCGCCTCGACCATGAGCCTGCCGGTCGCGCTCGCCGCCGAAGCCGAAGCCAGATGGCGGGTGCCGGTCGTGGAAATCTATGGGTCCACCGAAACCGGTGCGCTCGCGATTCGGCGCACCGCCGCGGACGAATGGTGGACGCCGTTACGCGGTGTGGAACTGTTGCAACAGGCCGACGGCGAGGCGACACGCATCCGTGCGACGGGGTCACATATCGACATTCCCGTGCTGCTCGCCGACCAACTGCGCCTGCATGCGGATGGCCGCTTTCTGTGGCTGGGGCGTGCTGCGGACGTGCTGAAAATCGGCGGCAAGCGCGCCTCGCTGGCCGCACTGAACCAGCGGATCAGCGAAATACCGGGCGTCGATGACGCTGTTTATTTTGTGCCCGACGCGGCGGGTGATGCCGCGTCGCACGACGACGCACATCCGCCGCGGCGGCTGGCGGCGTTCTATGTATCGGCGACGCTTTCGTCCGAGCAGGTGCAGGCGGCGTTGCGGGTGCGCGTCGATGCGGTGTTCATGCCACGACCGTTGTTTCGGGTGGCTTGTTTGCCGCGCAATGCGACCGGCAAACTTTCGCACACGGCCCTGATGGCGCTGTTCGCGCAATTGCGTGAGGTCGAAACGGCGGCGACCGTGCGCCGTGCGACCACGTTGTCGCAGATTGTGCCGGCCACGCATCCCGCGCTGCCTGGCCATTTTCCAGGCAATCCGATTGTGCCGGGCGTGGTGATTCTGTCGAAAGTAGCCGATGCGATTGCCAGACAATTTCCGCACCTCGTACTCGACGCGTTGCTGGCGTCGCGCTTTCATGCGCCGCTGCGGCCGGATCGGCCGTTTTCTGTACACCTTGCGTTGCGTGGTGACTGCGTATATTTCGAATTGCGCGAACACGACCGGCCAGATCCGGCAGGCACGCGGATCGCGCGCGGACGATGGGCCTGCCGGCCGCACGCGGCCAAGGGTGAAGGCGAGTGAGTGGCCAGTGGCGCGGTCGCCGCGAGCGCGGCAGCAGCAGCGCGATTCGCCTCATCATCTGGCTTGCACTGCATGCAGGGCGCGGTCTTTGCCGACTATTGCTGGTGCCGATCTGCAGTTATTTTCTGCTGACGGCGCCGCAGCAACGGCGGGCATCACGGCAGTTCCTCGGCCGCGCACTGGGTCGCGCGGCCACCTGGCGCGATACCTTAATGCACTTGTTCGTGTTTGCCACGACGCTGCTGGATCGCGTCTATCTGGTTCACGGGCGACAGCGTGAATTGGCCATTTCAGTCAGCAACGAAGCGGCGCTCTGGAACGCACTGGCTGCCGGACGCGGTTGCCTGCTGCTCGGTTCGCATCTGGGCAGTTTCGAGATGCTCGGTATTGTCGGTAGCGCAGAGAAAAAGTTGTCAATCAACATGGAGATGCATGTCGATGACGATGCCCGCCTGGGGCAACTGATTCTGGGCAAACAGTCCGCGCTCCCCTACAACGTCATTGTGATCGGGCAACCGGGCTCGA
>JAYVXF010000175.1:0-5598 GCA_043793345.1 Betaproteobacteria bacterium
GGCGTTTTATTCGCCTGATGGACGCTTCAATGATCTCTACACATCCAACTATGTGACGCTGAATGTGATCGACCAATTGAAGCGCATTCCGGGTACCACCAACGTGCAGATATTCGGTGCCAAAGATTACGCCATGCGCGTCTGGCTGAAGCCGGACCAGATGACGCAACTGAAGGTCACCGTTGACGACGTCACACGCGCGTTGAACGAGCAGAACGCGCAATTCGCTGCGGGCAAAATTGGCCAGATGCCGAATGAGGGCAATCAGGAGATGGTCTACACCGTCACCACCAAAGGACGGCTGGTCACGGCGGAAGAATTTGACAACATCATCGTCCGCTCGAACCCCGACGGAAACCAGCTGCGCCTGAAAGACATCGCCCGCGTTGAATTGGGTGCCAAGGATTACGATTTCAAGGGCTACTACAACGGCAAACCGGCCACGCTGGTCGGCATTTTTTTGCAGCCCGGTGCCAACGCCCTCGATGTGGCCAAAGAAGTGAAAGCCAATCTCACCACGCTCGCGGTTAAGTTCCCGGAAGGCTTCACCTATACCGTTCCCTACGACACTACGCGCTTTGTGGAGGTGTCGATACGCGAAGTCGTGAAGACACTGGCCGAGGCAATGGCGCTGGTATTTATCGTCGTATACCTGTTTTTGCAAAACTGGCGCGCGACACTGATCCCTTTCGCCGCCGTGCCGGTCTCCTTGATCGGCACCTTTGCCGGACTGCATTTGTTAGGCTACTCAATCAACACGCTCACGCTGTTCGGCATGGTGTTGGCGATTGGCATCGTCGTCGATGACGCCATCGTGGTGCTGGAAAACGTCGAGCGCATCATGCGTGAGCAACACCTGGACGCGCGGGAAGCGGCCATTAAAGCGATGAAAGAAGTCACCGGGCCGGTGATCGCCATCGTACTCACGCTTTGCGCTGTATTCGTGCCGATTGCTTTTTTGGGCGGCCTGACGGGTGAGCTGTACCGCCAGTTTGCCGTGACGATTTCGATTGCCGTCGTGCTATCAGGCATCGTCGCGTTGACGATGACGCCGGCGCTGTGCGTGGTGGTTTTGAAAAGACACCATCGTGCGCCGGGTAAATTTTTTACGTGGTTCAACGATTGGTTTTTGCGCGTAACGCATCGCTATACCGCTGGCGTATTGTGGATGATCAAACGCGGCAGCATCGGCGTATTGCTATTTGGCGGCATGGTGCTCATCACCGCCGGACTATTGAAATTCACACCGACCTCACTGGTGCCGGACGAGGATCAGGGCTTCTACATCGCCGCCGTTTTTCTGCCCGATGGTGCGTCGCTTGATCGTACCGACGCGGTCGTCAAAAAGGTGATTGAGGCGGCCAGGTCGAATCCGAACAACGAGGATGTAATCGCCTTTACCGGCTTTGATTTCCTCGGCGGCGGTTACAAAAATAGTGCTGCCACCTTATTCATCACCCAAAAACATTGGGACAAACGCAGTGTCACCAGCCAGCAAATGGTCGGCGATTTTTTCATGAAAACCGGCGGTATCAAGGAAGCATTGGTATTGGCGTTCAGTCCGCCGGCGATTTTCGGACTGGGCAACACCGGCGGTTTTGAATTTTATTTACAGAATCGCGGCGAAGGCGGTGCGGCCAAATTGGCGCAAGGCATGGGCGCGATGATGGGCGCGGCCAGCCAGAGCACCAAGCTTGCCGGCGTGCAATCGCTATGGCGCGCAGCGTCACCGCAATTGAACATCAACGTGGATCGCGACAAGGCCAAGGCGCTTGGCGTGCCGCTGGATGCGGCCTTCAACACGCTGGCTGCGACGCTCGGCACTTACTATGTCAATGACTTCAACAAGTATGGCCGCACCTGGCAGGTACTGATGTCGGCCGACAGCATGTATCGAAAACGCCCCGACGATATTGGCCGGATATTCGTGCGCAGTGATCGCGGCACGATGGTGCCGGTGTCGGCGTTTGCCAAAATCGAATATTCTTCCGGCCCGGATAGCCTTGATCGGTTCAACAATCTTCCCGCCGTGAAAATGCTCGGTGCCGGCGCGCCGGGCATCAGCTCTGGAGAGGCGATTGAAGAGGTCGAGCGAATTGCGGCGCAAGCGTTGCCTGGCGACATGAGTCTGGACTGGAGTGGCGCGTCGTTTCAGGAGAAACGCTCCAGCGGCACATCAGGTCTCGCGTTGGGGCTGGCGGCGGTGATGGTGTTTTTGATTCTCGCCGCGCAATACGAACGCTGGTCGCTGCCTCTATCCGTTTTGCTCGCGCTGCCGTTTGGTACCTTCGGCGCACTGGCTGCGGTGTGGATTGTTGGGCATGTGAAGATGCTGCTCGGACAGCCGCCGTTAACCAGTGACGTGTATTTCCAGATCGGTTTGGTCACGCTGCTGGGCCTTGCCGCGAAGAACGCAATTCTGATTGTCGAATTTGCGGTATTGAAAACACACGAAGGCATGAGTGCGTCTGCAGCCGCATTGGAGGCGGCGCGTTTGCGCTTCCGGCCAATCCTGATGACGTCGCTCGCCTTCATTCTCGGCGTGTCACCGCTGGCGTTTTCAAGTGGTGCCGGTGCGGGCGCACGACATTCGGTTGGCACCGGTGTGATGGGCGGCATGATTGCGGCGACATTTCTGGCGATCTTTTTTGTGCCGCTGTTTTATAAAGTCATCACCGAACGGACACTGAAGGAGGCTCGCAGCGAGGAAGACATCCGCGCGGAGGCCGAGCATTCACGGCTTGCAAACACGCGAACCGAGTCGCCCGACACGGACAAGCCGACGCGGCTTGAAGGCGGCGATCATGAATAACACCGCGTGCAAACAAGCCGCACGCGTCCTTGCCATTGCGTTCGCGCTATCCGGCTGCGCGGTCGGCCCAAATTATCAGCGTCCCACGGTCGATTTGCCTGCGTCCTACCAACCCGCCGCGGCTAACACGACCGTCGCGCAAGCGACCAGCCGTTGGTGGTCAATATTCAATGACCCGAACCTTGATCGCCTGATGGATGAAGCGCTCAACCATAATCTCGATCTCGTCGTCGCCGCTGCCCGCATTAGCGAAGCCGAGGCGCAACTGGGTCTCACGATTTCGGATCAATTGCCAACGGCGTATGCGAGCGGCTCGCGCGAGCGCAATCGCAATTCAGCCGCGAGCGGCAGATCCGCACCCGGCCAGCCGCTATTGACCACCACCAACCGACTCGCGCTCAACGTGTCCTTTGAAATCGATTTCTGGGGCAAGTATCGCCGTGCAAGCGAGGCCGCGCGCGCTGATTTGTTGGCGATAAAAGCCAACGGCGATGCCTTGCGCCTGACCATGACGACGCAGGTGGTGCAGGGCTACTTCAATCTGCTGGCGCTGGATGCGCAAATCGATGTTGGCCAACAGGGCATCAAGCGCGGACAGGAATCCTTGTCGATGCAAAAAATACGCCTGGATGCGGGCGTGATTTCTGAGTACGACTATCAGCAGCGCTCAGCCGAGCTCGATGCCGGATTGGCGCAATTGCCGCCGCTGGAAAGCCAGCGCAGCAAACAGGAGCGTGCGCTGAGCGTTTTGCTTGGGCGTTCGCCGCGTGTCCTGATGGAAGGCAAGCTGGATCGCTCTACACCATCCACACCACGCAGCCCGCTGATCGCGCCGTCCGGCCTGCCCGCGGCGCTGCTGCTGAATCGCCCTGACCTGCTTGAGGCCGAGCAAAAACTGATCGCCGCCAACGCACGTATCGGCGTGGCGCGCGCCGCCTATTTTCCGTCGATCTCGCTCACCGGTTTGTTTGGCACCGAGAGCAGCGCGCTGGGCGATTTATTTTCGGGGCCGTCACGCATCTTCAATTTCGCCGGCAACCTTACCCAACCATTGTGGGGCGCTGGCCGGCTCGGCGGCCAGGTCAACGCCGCTGAGGCGCGCAATGACGCGGCAGTGGCGCAATACAAGATCGCCATCGCCAACGCCTTTCGCGAAGTGCAGGATGCGATTGCCGCACAGCGCGCGGCGCGCGATGTTGTCGACATAGAGATGCGTCGCGTGGAGTCGCTCGCAAAAACCTGGAAGCTGGCCAAGCTGCGCTATGAAAACGGTGCCGCCAGCCAACTCGATGTGATCGACGCCGAACGCGGTTTGCTGCAAGCGGAACAAAGTCGCGTTGAGGCTGAGCGCTTGTACCGGTTTGCGGTCGCCGATTTGTATAAAGCGTTGGGCGGCTCCGACAACGCGATTAAAAAAGACTGAATACGCGACAAATCAGGCCTCGTTAATCGCCGGTATTGGCGACGATTTACGCCGCATAACGATATAAATTTCTAGCACTGGCGCGCATCTTCAGGCATTTATTCTACAGAAGCCGCGCCAGTGCTAGTGTTTTAACTTCTGCTGGCCAATGCCGCACTGCTTCAAAATCCAGTCAGCAAAATATGATTGACGAAATGCACCATGTTACGAAAAATTTTCCGCCCATGTCTGATCGCGCTCGCGTTTGCCAATGTGGTCGCGACCGCGAATGCGGGCGGGCTCGCTGACGCCGACAAAGCGTTCGCACGCAAAGATTTTCGCGGGGCACTCGCGCTGTTTGGCAAGGCCGCCGCCAATGGGGACGCCACAGCACAGTTCAATCTCGCCACCATGCATGTCAAGGGACAAGGCACGCCGCAAAACTACGCGGCTGCTGCTGCGTTGTTTTTGCAATCGGCCACACAGGGGTATGCGCCCGCGCAAAACAGCCTCGGTGTGCGCTACGAAAAAGGGCAGGGCGTTGCGCAAGATCCGTCACGGGCTGCAGTCTTGTATCGCGAGGCGGCCGAGCAACGCTTTGGCCTCGCACAAGACAATCTCTCGGATCTTTTTGCCAAAGGTCTCGGTGTGCGGCAGGACTTGGTGCTCGCCTATGTATGGTCGAGCCTCGCCAGTGCCAACGGCGAAGCGGGTGCCCTACCGAAGCGTGCGGCGATGGAACGTGCCATGCAGCGTGAGCAGTTGAACGCAGCCATCACGCATCTGGGCACCATGTTTCAGCGTGGCCGTGGTGTGGCGCAGGACGCCAAGCGCGCGGTGGCGTATTTTCAACAGGCTGCGGCGCATGGGTTTGTCGTGGCGCAATTCGAGCTGGCCGAATGTTACGACAAGGGCGATGGCGTCACGCAGGATTATCGGCTGGCCGCGAAGTGGTTCGAAAAATCAGCGGTGCTTGGGCATGCGCGCGCGCAAACCAACATCGCCTATATGTACGAAATCGGTCAAGGCGTCGCGCTCGATGCGAAGTTAGCCCTGTACTGGTACTCACAAGCAGCGGCGCAGGGCGAGGCAGTCGCGCAATACAATCTGGGCGCAATGGTCGAGAGCGGACGCGGCGTCGCCCAGGATCACGTCGAAGCGCACAAGTGGTTCAACATCGCCGAGGTCAATGGCAATGCGCGGGCAATGGATTCGCGGCGTTTGGTGGAAAGCCTGATGACGCCCGAACAAATTACCGACGCACAAAAGCGCGCGAGCGAATGGATGAAAAAAAACGTGCGATGAAAAAAATCGGCGATGAAAAGAGCCGACTTATTGACGTTTTCGGATTTCACGACAACATCGCTCTCTCATGCCGTCGTTC
>JAYVXF010000176.1:0-1630 GCA_043793345.1 Betaproteobacteria bacterium
CGGCACTTTCTCGATCGCATCCACCGGTGCATTGCGCATCAGATCGACGCCGTTGGGATTGCAACGCGTGCCGCTCAGCATGCCGCCTGGATTAACCAGCGGCATAAAAACCAGGCGCACAGAGGCCAATTGCTGATGCAGCAGATCATCCCATTCGAGGCGCGCCAGCAAACTTTGCAAGTACGTCAGCAACACTTGCGTGCCGATGCGCTCGAGGCCGTGGATACCCGCAAAGAAACCGACCGCAGGGACTTTCGGATCGGTGTTGCCAAGGCACAGCGAATACACTGGAAATTTTTGATCGTTGCTGCTGACCTCGCAGACAGCGCGCACCGTTAAATGTGGTGAGGCACTGTCGACGATGCGTGCCAGTTCATGCAGTTCGGGAAAGTCGAGCGGTTTCATTGCGCCTTTGTTGTTGTTGCCATGCGATCTCTGCACTGAACAAAACGGTCGATGTCCCTGCAGCGCCGCGCGCGGCAGTAGCAAGGCAGGTCCATCGTGGCGCGGTTGCAGCATGGCCAACTTTCGCGGACAAGCGGGTGGTTATTTTTTCGGCCGCCCCGTTTTGACGACGGCAAGTGTTGCCACCAGCGCCACCAGTTGTTTCGCATCCAATTTAGCCAAAGCGTGCAAGCCGGCGCGCAGTAATTCACTCTTCTTCAGCACGATCTTGCTGCCAAGCGCTTTAAGCTTCAGTGCCGCAATTAAGTCATAGTCAAAAGACGGCATGGTGAAACTATCGCGAATCAGCTTTACTTTTTTGGGCTTTGGCGCTTTTGCCGGCGCGGTCGCCACTGCAGCTTTGACAATCTTTTGCGCTATCGGTTTTTGCTTGGGAGTTGCAGGCTTCTTGACGGCGACGGGCCTGGCGGCGGGGGATGTTTTGCGTACCGATTTGCGTACAGTCATGATGCGTTCCTCTATCGTTTGAAATGGTGTAAACCATTTATACCGTTAAAGGTTTCGCACTGCAATTGTCTTATTTTTGTCACAAAAGTCGATCTGGAGCGCACGTCCGAATGTGTTGCCGCCAAACGGTCGGCTAATTCGACAAATCAATCTGCTCAATCAGCCGGGTCACACCCAGCTTCTCGTCAAAGCCGCGCACTAGCATTGATACCTTGCCGTTTTGCCTCACACTGACCTCAGCCCATGCATACATGCGGTCGTTCGAATTTTCGCTTTGTGCGGGCTTGATGGAAAGCGGTGAGCCCGCCGAGCCGACAATCACCTGCCACGCCTTGCCGCCGCTGGCACGCGTCGGTTGCGATGCGTGATAAACGTGCTGGTGTCCGCAAAAATAAGTCGCGCCGTATTGTTCAATCACGTCCCAGAATGCGTCGCGCACGTCCAATCGCTGGTCAAACCCGTCCGGTCGTTGTGAGGTTTTTCCAGACGGGTGATAAGTGAAGGCCATTTTATGGCCGAACAAGAAAAACTGTTTCGCGCCGCGCTCTTTCGCATCTCTCAAATCTTTTTTCAGCCACTGCACCGGGGCCGACGCATCAAATCCCACCGGGTCGGTATTGACCACGGCCATGTGAATGGCGCCGACATCAAACGAGTAACTCAGTTGCCGCTGATTGGTGGTGATGCCGTCGGTGCCGATTGCGGGCGTGTGTGCGAC
>JAYVXF010000177.1:0-16962 GCA_043793345.1 Betaproteobacteria bacterium
GTATTGCAGCATGACTTCCTGGGTTGTTGCCATTTTGATTCTCCGATTCGGTTCACGTATCTTGTCGCAGATACTTGCGGCTGTTGACATTTTCGCCACCGGTTTGAGGTGTGGTGAAAAATGTTTAGCGAAGACCGCGATTATAGCGGTTTTACGCCCCTAAGCACAAGCTGATCAGGGCTTTTTGACGTTACGCCACGGGAGTCGGCGCCATCAAACGCAACGCCGTCAGCGTCGCGCCGTGGGCGTCGCATTCGGAGGCGGTTGCGACGCCGAGAAACGCCCCCTCGTCATCGTAGGCACGGTAATGTGCAGCAGCAAGCAATAACGCGGCAACACGCGGGGTTTTACCGTTTTGCAGCGCTTTCGCTTGCGTTTCATCCAGACGAATTTCCGGCAACGCCATCGCCAATGCGTCGGCTGGCAACAGTCTCTGATCTCGCGCCTCAATCGCCAGCGCGTCCAACGATTCCAGCGTGACCGCTTGTTCCAAGCTAAAGCCACCGGTCGCGGTGCGTCGCAATGCCGTCAGGTACGCGCCGCAGCCGAGTGCTTCGCCAATATCTTCAGCCAGCACGCGGATGTAAGTGCCTTTACTCACCAGCGTATCGATGACCAGCTCGTCCCCCGCCAACGATACTGCGGAGAGCGCGATGACCGTGATGTGACGCGGCGCGCGCTCGACTTCCATCCCCTGTCGCGCGAGCTTGTAGAGCGGCACGCCGCCCTGCTTTAAGGCCGAATGCATCGGCGGAATTTGCGTTTGCGCGCCGACAAATTTCGCCAGCACCGCGTTCACTTTTTCGATGTCGACGTTAACCGCACGGGTCTCGATGATCTCGCCCTCGGTATCGCCGGTGCTCGATTTTTGGCCGAGCTTTAAGGTCGCGCGATAGGTTTTTTCGGCGTCGAGCATGAAACGCGCAAATTTCGCGGCCTCACCAAAACAGATCGGCAACAGGCCGGTGGCGAATGGATCGAGCGTACCGGTGTGTCCGGCTTTGTCGGCGTTGAACAGCCGCTTGGCCCAGCCGACTGCGGTATTGGAGGAAAGCTCGGCGTGCTTGTCGAGCAGCAGCACCCCGCTGATGGCGCGTCTTGGGGATTTCATGGGGGAACTTCTATTTATCCGTCATTCCCGCGTAGGCGGGAATCCAAGTTTTCATAAGGTCGTGATGTCGCAACGAAATTGGATTCCCGCCTACGCGGGAATGACGGAAATTTTAGGTTAATCGAAGTTCCCTACTTCCATTCGCCGCGCAACGCGCCCACCTTCTCCTGCAATCCCTCAGGCGTCACCAGTGCAGGTTGCCACGGTTTATCCACTACCAATGCAATGGAGGAAAAAAATCCGCGCGGATAGCGCATCGCGTCGCCTCCCCAACGCGAAAAAAAACTGCCCCACAGTCCGCGCAGCGCCATCGGAATCACCGGCACCGGCGTCCTCTCAATAATGCGGGTCACGCCTTTTTTGAACGGGTAAAGTTCGCCGTTATCGGTGATGCGCCCTTCCGGAAAAATACACACGACCTCACCTTCCTTGAGATACGCATCAATTCGTTCGTAGGCTTTTTCGAGCATGGCCGCATTTTCTTTGGCGCTGGCAATCGGTATCGTGCCCGCAGTGCGGAATACAAAATTCAACACCGGTATTTTGAAAATGCGGTAGTCCATCACGAACCGCACCGGGCGCTGGATGCAGCCACCAATCACCAGCGCATCGACAAAGCTCACGTGATTGCAAACCAGTACGCACGGCCCTTCATCAGGAATGTTTTCCAGGCCATGTTTCTCGACACGATAGAAAGTATGGATGAGCATCCAGATGATGAAGCGCATCAAAAATTCCGGCACCAGTTTGAAAATGAACATCGCCACCGCTGCGTTCATGATGCCGACGACCAGATAAAGCTGCGGCAGCGTCAAGCCCGCCTGCAACAGCGCAGCGGCCATCAGCGAGGCGACCACCATGAACAGCGCGTTCAAAATATTATTGGCCGCGATGATACGGGCGCGAAACTGCTTGTCGGTGCGCGACTGCATCAGCGAATACAGCGGGACGCTGTAAAAGCCCGCGAACATCGCCAGCAAAAACAGGTCGGCCATGATCCGCCAGTTTTTGCCAACACTGATAAATTCGCCCGCGCCGATTAGTAGGCCGACCGCCGTCCCACGCGAGGCGAAATAAAGATCGACCGCAAACACCGTCATGCCGATTGCACCAAACGGCACCAACCCGATCTCGACGCGATGGCCGGACATCTTTTCGCACAACACCGAGCCTACGCCAATGCCGACCGAGAAGGTCGCCAGCAACAGCGTCACCACCTGTTCGTTGCCTGACAGCACTTCCTTGGCGAAGCCGGTGAAAGAAGTCAAGAAAATAGAGCCAAAAAACCACAGCCAGGAAATGCCGATCATCGACAAAAACACCACCCGATTTTTGTTGGCGATTTTCAGGTTCGCCCACGTTTCGGTGACCGGGTTCCAGTTGATTTTCAATTCCGGCACTGGCGGCGGTGAGGCGGGAATAAAGCCCGCCGCAATCCTTCCTGCCACCGCAATCACGACCGACGCCACGGCAACGTAAACCGATCCCATTCCCGGGATGGCCACCAGCGCGCCGCCCAGCATCGTGCCCAGCAAAATCGCCACAAAGGTGCCCATCTCGACCAGGCCATTGCCACCGGTCAGCTCGGTTTCGCGCAAGTGCTGCGGCAGGTAGGCAAACTTTGCAGGCCCAAACAAGGTCGAGTGACAGCCCATCAGGAATACGCCGATATAAAGCGCCACTGGTAGTTGCCAGACAAACCCCGCGCCAATCACCAGCATGAAAACGATTTCGAGATTTTTCACCAGCCGCGCAATTGCCGCTTTGTCGTATTTATCCGCCAGCTGTCCCGACGTCGCCGAGAACAAAACGAACGGCAAAATAAACAACCCGCCGATGACCGGCCCCGCAAGTTTCGCGTCGAGCCCGCCCCACGCGCTCGCATGGAATGTTGCCAGCACGGTGAAGGCAAATTTGAAAATGTTGTCGTTGCCCGCGCCGAGAAATTGCGTCCAGAAGAACGGCGCAAAACGGCGCTGGGAAAGGAGGCTGAATTGACTGCTATTTGATGCTGACATGGTGCTCTCTGGAAAATGTGATGTACCAAGTGTGCGCATGCACCGCAATGCGTTACTGCGACTTCAAATATTCCATCACCGCCTGCAACGATTCCTTCACCTGCTTCTTGTTCAACCAAAAATACACTTCCTTGCCGACCTTCTCGCTGGCCAGCACGCCCGCCTCGCGCAGGATTTTCAAATGGTGCGAGACCGCAGACCGCGAGAGCGTGGACACGTCGACAATCTGGCCGACATTCAACCGTTCGCCACGCTCGAAGGTGAGCAGAATCCGCTGGCGGTGCTCGTCGCCGAGCGCGGTAAATACCCGTGACACGTTTTTCCACGGTACGGGTATGGCCTTGGTGTAATTTTTATTCATAACCATATTCTTGGTTATGTCGTTATGTTTGTCAAGTCCTTTTTCTCATCTCCAACTTAAACCCGGCGCGCTGTGACCGGACGGCGAAGAGCGGTGGCGTCATCCCAGCGTGCTAAACTAAAAACACTCAAAAATGCGCGGCAATCGCACTCATAATTTAATTGGAACCCTCGAAGTCTGGAGCTCGCATGGCAACACAGGATGACCTCAAAGAGGCCGCACTCGAATACCACCGCTACCCGGTACCCGGCAAAATAGAAATCGCCGCCACCAAGCCGCTCGCCACCCAGCGCGATCTGGCGCTCGCCTACACGCCCGGCGTGGCAATGGTGTGCGAGGCTATCGTTGAAAACCCCGCAGAGGCTCGCAACTTGACGGCGCGGGGCAATCTGGTCGGGGTCATTACCAACGGCACGGCGGTGCTCGGCCTCGGCGCGATTGGTCCCTTGGCGGCGAAGCCGGTGATGGAAGGCAAAGCGGTGCTGTTCAAAAAATTTGCCGGCATCGATGTCTTTGACATTGAAATCAACGAGCGCGATCCCGATAAATTGGTCGACATCATCGCAGCGCTCGAGCCCACGTTCGGTGGCATCAACCTTGAGGACATCAAGGCGCCGGAATGCTTTTATGTTGAAAAAAAGTTGCGCGAGCGCATGAAAATTCCGGTGTTTCACGATGACCAGCACGGTACCGCAATTATCGTCGGCGCAGCGATTGTCAATGGCTTGAAGGTGGTCGGCAAAGACATCGGCCAGGTGAAACTGGTCGCGTCCGGCGCAGGTGCCGCAGCGCTTGCGTGTCTGGATATGCTGGTGGCGCTCGGCATGAAAATGTCGCACATCTGGGTCACCGATATTGCAGGCGTGGTCTATCGCGGTCGCAAGGAAGAGATGGATCCGAACAAGGATCGCTACGCGAAGGACACGCCCGCGCGCACCTTGGGTGAAGTGATCGACGGCGCGGATGTATTTTTGGGGCTTTCCGCTGGCGGCGTATTAAAGCAGGACATGGTGAAACGCATGGGACCGAAGCCGCTGATTCTGGCGCTCGCCAATCCCACGCCGGAAATACTTCCCGAGCAGATTCGCGAGGTACGCGACGATGCGGTAATCGCGACCGGGCGTTCCGATTACGCCAATCAGGTCAACAATGTTTTATGTTTCCCGTTCATTTTCCGTGGCGCACTCGATGTCGGTGCCACCACCATCAATGAATCGATGAAGCTTGCCGCCGTGCATGCCATTGCCGAGCTCGCGCAAGCGGAGCAGTCCGATATTGTCGCGATGGCGTACGGCGAAACTGCATCCGGATTTGGCAAGGATTATCTGATCCCAAAACCGTTCGATCCGCGTCTCATCGCCAAAGTCGCGCCGGCCGTCGCCCGCGCGGCGATGGAGAGCGGCGTTGCCACCAGCCCGATCACCGATTGGGCGGCGTATATGCAGCGGCTCGACCAGTTCGTGTATCACTCCGGCCTCATCATGAAGCACGTGTTCGCGAAGGCCAAGCAAAGTCCAAAACGCATTGTCTACGCCGAGGGTGAAGAAGAGCGGGTGCTGCGCGCGGTGCAAATCGTGGTGGATGAAAAACTGGCGCGGCCCATTCTGGTGGGACGCCCTGCCGTGCTCGCCAAGCGCATTGAAAAATTCGGCCTGAGAATGGAGTTGGATAAAGACGTTGACGTGGTGAATCCGGAATGGGATGAACGCTTCCACGATTACTGGCAGGAGTATTACCAGCTCACCGCGCGGCGCGGCGTATCCGAAACTTACGCCAAGATCGAAATGCGGCGGCGGCTTACGTTGATCGGCGCAATGATGATGCACAAGGGTCATGCCGACGGCATGGTCTGCGGCACCTTCGGCACCCACGATTTGCACTTGCAATATGTTGACAAGGTGATTGGCCGCCGCAAGGGCATCAATAATTATTACGCGATGAACGTGCTGATGCTGCCGACGCGCACCATTTTCATTTGCGACACTTACGTCAATCACGATCCGACGCCTGAACAAATTGCCGAGATGACATTGCTTGCAGCAGAAGAAATCCGCCGCTTCGGTGTGGTGCCGAAAGTGGCGCTGCTGTCGCATTCGAGTTTCGGCACGTCGGATGCACCGTCTGCGGTCAAAATGCGCGTCGCGCTGGGGCTCATCAACCTGCAAGCGCCGGATCTCGAGATAGACGGCGAAATGCACGGCGACGCGGCACTTTCTGAAGCGGTACGACGCGCGAGCTTTCCCGGTTCACGGTTGAAGGGCGAGGCTAATTTGCTGGTCATGCCGACGCTGGACGCGGCCAATATCGCCTTCAACCTGCTGAAAACGGCGAGCGGCGGCGGCATCACCGTCGGCCCGATTTTGTTGGGCAGCGCGATGCCGGTGCATATCGTCACGCCGACCGCCACCGTTCGGCGGATCGTCAACATGACGGCACTTGCGGTCGTCGACGCGCAGGCGCAACGCAGGTAAAAAATGGTTTCGGACCGCTTCGATCACCTGTTCATTTGCCCGCGTGATTTCGAGCAGTCGCGAAAGTTTTATCGTGACGTGCTCGGCTGGCAGGTGGTGAGTGAATGGACCGACAACGCCGGTAAAAAAGGCGTGATCCTCAACGGCGGTGGCATTCGCATGGTGTTAGCCGAGCCTCACGACGAGGTCGATGTCGGCAACGCACTGGCACCACACGCGCCCACGCTGCATCTGGATATCCATGACGCCGATAAACGTTTTGCGCAAATTCAGTCCGGCGAACACATCGTGCAAGCGCCGCAGGACAATCACTGGGGCACGCGCTGGTTCGTGGTGAAAGACCCCGACGGCAATCTCATCGCCTTTAACGAAATGCGCCAAAAATCTTGAACCCCGGAAACTTCAATGCGCCGAAGCCGTTGCTGGCCGGCGGATCAATCGGCCTGTTTGCGCCATCCGGTGTCGTCAACCTGCCGCGCATGCATGCGGCGGTCGAGGCCTTGACTGAGCGCGGATTTCGCGTCGTCGTCGCGCCGGAAACAGAAAATCAGTGGCGCTATTTTGCCGGTACCGACGAGGCGCGCGTAGCTTCATTTCACAGCATGTTAAGCGACGAGTCGATTGACGCGATGATGATGGTGCGCGGCGGATATGGCTTCTCGCGTCTGCTGCATCGCATCGACTGGCGCGCGGTCGCTGCCAGCGAAAAAACGTTTGTGGGATTTAGCGATTTCACCGCCTTTAACCTTGCAGCACTTGCGCAGGCGAATCTGATTACGTTTGCAGGGCCCGGTGCGGCGATTGATTTTGGCGACGCAGAAGTGGTGGCCCAGACACAAACAGATCATGCCTTCATGGAAGCGCATTGCTGGCCCGCGCTCGCCGGGCATGCGGTGAGTGCCGGACCGTTTACCGATAGCTTTACCTATCGACCACGCACCATCAACGGCATCCTGTGGGGCAGCAATCTCTCGCTGCTCACGCACCTGGTCGGCACACCTTACTTGCCCGATATTGAGGGCGGCATATTGTTTGTCGAAGAAATCGGCGAGGCACCGTACGCCATTGAGCGCATGCTGCTACAGCTTTACCACGCGGGCATTCTGCAACGACAAAAAGCGCTGATGCTTGGCGATTTTTCGGATTGCAATCCGGAACCGGATCGCTTCGCCTACACCATGGATCACGTGGTTGAAACGATGCGCGAGCTGCTGCCGATTCCGGTGCTGACCGGCCTGCCGTTTGGGCATGTGGCGCGAAAACTCACGCTGCCTGTTGGCGCGATTGCCACGCTCAATATTGTGCCGGGCGCGTTTACCTTGAGTTATTAGCGTTGCATTGCGCATAGCGTGTTCGCGACTACCCTAGCCACCGCACTCGCCCTCGCAATGGATGCCGTTGCCGTGGCCATTGCCAGCGGGCTTTCAGTCAAGGTGCTGAGGTTTCGCGACGCATTGAAAATGGCAACGTTTTTCGGCGTCGCGCAGGCCGTGATGCCGCTGGGCGGCTATTTGCTCGGCACATTGTTTGCCGATGCGCTGGCGGCATTTGACCACTGGATCGCCTTCGTCCTGCTCGGCGGCCTTGGCGTCAAAATGATTCTGGACGCCAAAAATGCAGCCGAAGAAAGAGTCACGTCACCGTTTCGCACCAACAAATTATTGGTACTCGCGGTCGCCACCAGTCTGGATGCGTTCGCCGTCGGCATCAGCTTCTCGTTGCTGGAAGTTAGCCTGACTGAAACGGTGATTGTGATCGGCGCGGTTACGTTTTTGCTGTGCCTGCCGGCGGTCTGGTTTGGTGTGCGGCTGGGTAAAGCGATGGCCAAGCGCGCGGAGATTTTCGGGGGTATCGTGTTGATACTGATTGGCAGCAAAATCCTGATCGAACATTTACTGGGCGGCATATGAGCGGGCAACGCGACGACTTAAGAACCGAATACCGGGCCTGCAATCTTTGCGAAGCGATCTGCGGCCTTGAATTCAAAATTGATGGCGAAAAAATCGTCTCCATCCGCGGTGACGACGCTGACCCGTTCAGCCGTGGCCACATTTGCCCGAAAGCGGTCGCGATAAAGGATATTCACGAGGACAAAGATCGCCTGCGCATGCCGATGAAAAGAGTCGGCTCGGAATGGACAGAAATAAGCTGGGATGAAGCGTTTGAATTCGCCGCCGCGCGCCTGGCCGACGTGCAACAACGCCACGGCAACAACGCCATCGGCATGTACGCGGGCAATCCTTCGGTACACAACATCAGCACGCTGTTTAATTTCCAGCATTTCGCGCGTCTGGTGAAATCCCGCAACATGTTTTCAGCGTCCTCGGTTGATCAATTGCCACAGCAGCTCACCTCGCTCCTGATGTTCGGCCACCAGTTCATGATTCCGATTCCGGACATTGACCACACCGACTATTTCCTGATTCTCGGTGGCAACCCGATTGCCTCCAACGGCAGCATGATGACCGTACCGGACGTCGCCAAACGATTGAAAGCCATTCAGACGCGCGGTGGCAAAGTGGTGGTGATCGATCCGCGTCGCACCGAGACAGCCGAGGTCGCCAGCGAGCATCATTTCATCCGTCCCGGCAGCGACGCGGCGTTGCTGATGGCGATCATCAACGTCATTCGACGTGACAATTCAATGCGGCTAAATTCCGCGTTGGCGTTGAAAACTCTTCACGAAGCGTTCGACGCAATCGCGCACGTTACGCCCGAGGTTGCTGCAACGATGACGGGCATTTCCACTATCGAAATCGAGCGCATTGCCCGCGAATTCGCATCAGCCGCTTCAGCGATTTGCTATGGCCGCATCGGTACCTGCATCCAGCCGTTTGGAACGCTGACCCAATGGCTGGTGCAGTTACTTAATATCATCACCGGCAATCTCGACCGTGTGGGCGGCACGCTGCTGTCCAATCCGGTCATCCCGATCACCGGGCCCGGCACACGTCCCGGACACTACGCGCAGTGGCATTCGCGTGTGAGCAAGCTTCCCGAGTCGGGCGGCGAATTACCGGTGGCTGCACTCGCCGAAGAAATCCTTAACCACGGCGAAGGTCAAATCCGCGCACTGGTGACGAGCTGCGGTAATCCGGTGCTGTCAACACCGAATGGCCGACAGCTTGATGCGGCGTTTGCATCACTCGAATTCATGGTGTCGGTGGATATTTATCTGAACGAAACGACGCGCCATGCACACTTGATTTTGCCGCCCACGTCGGCGTTGAATCACGATCACTACGATTTGATTTTCAATGCCTTCGCGGTGCGCAATGTCACCCGCTACAACAACGCCATTTGGCCACGACCCGCGGCTGAACGCGACGACCGCGAAATTTTTTCTGCTGTCGGTGCGCGTCTTGCCGCAAAGCTTGGCCGCGATTTTGCGCCGCTGCCAACGTTAAAAATAATGATCGGCGGGATGCTCGCCAAGCGTGCCGAAAATCCTCGCACAACGATACAAACGCTGGACGCCGCGCCGCACGGCATCGATCTGGGATCCCTGTCGCCGTCGCTGGCGACGCGACTGGAAACGGCCGACAAACTTATCGACTGCGCACCCGCCCCGATGCTCGCTGACATCGCCCGTTTTGATTTGCAATTACGCGACAAGCCACAGAAGAGGAGCCTCACCCTGATTGGTCGTCGCCACGTACGCAGCAACAATTCATGGATGCACAATTATCACCGCCTCATCAAAGGCCGGCCGCGCCATCATCTGTTGATGCATCCAGATGATGTTTTAAGCCACGCGCTCGTCGATGGCCAAATGGTTGAAGTTCGCTCCCGCGTCGGCAGCTTGCAGGTTGCCATCGCGGTGAGTAGCGACGTGATGCGCGGCGTGGTGTGCCTGCCGCACGGCTTCGGGCATGACCGCGCGGGGGTTCGATTGGGGCTCGCCAGCAGCTACGCGGGTGCGAGCTACAACGACATCAGTGACGAGAAAAATATCGACGCGATCTCCGGCAACGCCGCGCTGAATGGGCTACCCGTGGAAGTTTTCGGTTTAGCGCAGGCGCTGGCGGCAGAGTAATTGTTACCAGCATAATCTGACGTAGATCGCCATTTAACGCGTCGTTTGGCGCATAAATGTCCTGACAGCCGCACCAGTGCTAGAGTTTATCTTTTTATGCCGGCTGCATTTTGCACCCAACAGCAGCAGGATTTATTGCACAACGGCGACGCCCGCCATTGCTTTTCCCAGCGTCAACCAACCCGCGACCAGCAACAGCGTTTTATCCCAACCCATTGCCGCGCAATATTTCCCCTCTGATGTGATTTCGCCCTCACTGGTAGAATGGCCGATTGTATTTTCCAATTCCATCATGACCGCCTCCTTCGAATCCACCTTCAAACGCTTACTCCCCGCCGTCGATTTCTGCTCGCTTCGTTTTGTCGAAGAAACCAGCGAGCAACTTTGCGTGCGGCAAAATATCGCCGAACCACCGCAATCATGCATTGACCGTGGCGTGATGATTACCGTAATTGACAAGGGTGGCTACGGCTATGCGGCGACCAGCGACATTTCTGAGTCGGGTCTGCGACTCGCAATCCAGCGCGCGCACGACTGGGCCAAACTCACCGCCGGGCGCGGCGTTGCCGACTATTCCGCGATGGCGATGCCGAAACCTTCGGGGCACTATCGCACCAAGGTGCAGCAGCCCATGCTGCAATCGAAGCGCGAAAAATTCGAAATACTCAGCGCCGAATCGGCCGCCTGCAAAATCGATGACCGCATCGTCGATTGGTCGGCGTCGTTTTGGACTACCCACACCACGCAACTTTACGTGACCGCCGACGGCGCGATGGTCGAGCAGGAGTTTGACTTTCTGGTGCCCTCACTTTCGGTGACCGCATTCGCCAACAATGAGGCGCAAACGCGTTCATTCGGTGGACGTTACAACGGTTTTTGTCAGCAAGGCGGCGCGGAAATTATCGCGCGTTCTGGTTTTCACGGCGCTGGCAAACAGACCGCCGAAGAAGCACTCGCGTTGCTGTCCGCGCCGAATTGCCCGTCCGGCAAAATGGATGTGATCCTGATGCCGGACCAGATGATGTTGCAGATTCACGAATCCATCGGCCACCCGCTGGAGCTCGATCGCATTCTCGGCGACGAACGTAATTTCGCCGGCACCAGTTTTGTCACGCTCGATATGTTCGGCAATTATCAATACGGCTCGCCACTGTTGAATGTGACGTTCGACCCGACCATGGCGCAGCAGTTTGCGAGCTTCGCGTTTGACGACGATGGCGCTCTCGCAAAAAAAGCATTCATCATCGAAAACGGCATCCTGAAACGTACCCTCGGCGGCACCATCTCGCAGGCGCGTGCGCATGCACAGGGCGCGATGGTTGAAGGCGTTTCGACCGCGCGCTCATGTTCGTGGAACCGCGCACCGATTGACCGCATGTCGAATCTGAATATCGAACCCGGTACCTCCTCCCTGGATGAGATGATTGGCTCAATCGAACATGGTGTGCTGATGCGCACCAACCTTTCATGGTCGATCGACGACTCGCGCAATAAATTCCAGTTCGGTTGCGAGATCGGCCAAGTGATTGAAAACGGCAAGCTCGGACACATCGTCAAGAACCCGAATTACCGCGGCATTTCCGCGACCTTCTGGCGCTCACTCGCGATGGTCGGCAACGCCGCGACATCGAAAGTCATGGGCACACCGTACTGCGGCAAAGGCGAGCCGGGACAGGTGCTCCGCGTCGGCCACGCGAGCCCGGCCTGTAAATTTTCGAACATCGATGTGTTTGGCGCGGAGAGCTAATCGTGCAAAGCTATTTTTACGCGCTCGCCGATTTCGTCAATACGAAACTTCACGCCAACGAAACCACCCTCGCCTATTTGTCGGCTGAGGAATCAAACTTCGTGCGTTTCAACAAAAACGCGGTGCGCCAGGCGGGCTCGGTGAAGCAACTTATGCTGACCTTGTCGCTAATCAAAAATCAGCGCCGCGCCGAATCGCGCATTTCACTCGCAGGCGTTCGTGAAAACGATGAAGCGTTGGTGAACGCCACGCTCGACGCGCTGCGCCGCGATGTGGCTGACTTGCCGGTTGACCCCTATTTATTGTTCAACGAATCGGTGCAATCGTCGGATCACATCGGCGCGTCAAATTTGCCGTCCGACGCCGATACGCTCGATCAAGTGATGAGTCAGGGCAAGGGTCGCGATCTGGTTGGCCTGTTTGCTGCGGGCGCGATCTACAAAGGCTTCGCCAATTCACTCGGCCAGCGCAACTGGCATCGCGTCGATAATTTTAATTTTGAGTGGTGCCTGTATCACGCAGCCGACAAGGCGGTGAAAAATGGCTACGCCGGCACGCACTGGGATGCAGCGGCGTTCGCGGAAAAAATGCTCGCCAGTAACGCGCGGCTCGACATACTCAAACGTCCCCCAAAGGCATTGCCGCCCGGCCAATATCGCGCCTATCTTGCGCCGGCCGCCGTGAACGAAATTGTTGGCCTGCTTTCGTGGGGGAGCTTCGGGGTCAAGTCGCAGCGCAATAAACAAAGCCCGCTGATGAAGCTCGAAGACGGCAGCATGGCGTTGCATTCCTCGATCAGTCTGCGCGAAAACAGCATCGATGGCGTCGCACCAGGATTTCAGGCCGATGGTTTTTTGAAAACGCCCGAGGTCGCCTTGATCACCGGCGGCAAGCATGCAGGCGCGCTGATCTCCCCGCGTTCGGCGCGCGAATTCGGCATCGACAATAACGGTGCGAACGCGGCCGAAGCACCCGAAGCACTCGACATGGCCGCAGGTGAATTGCAACGCGAGGCGATCTTGAACACACTCGACACCGGGCTTTTGATCGGCAATCTCCACTATCTGAATTATTCGGATCGCGCCGCTTGCCGCATGACCGGCATGACGCGCTTCGCCACGTTCTGGGTCGAAAACGGTGAAATTCAGGCACCGCTGAACGTGATGCGGTTTGACGATTCCGCATACCGCCTGCTTGGTGATAACCTGCTCGGCTTAACAGCGGAACGCGACTGGATACTCGATTCGGCAAGTTACGGCGAGCGCTCCACGGGCTCGGCGCGATTACCGGGCGCGTTGGTGAAAGATTTCTCGCTGACGCTTTGACTTTTCATTCGCAGGACTGACGGCTTTGAAAACGGTGATGTTGTCGGCATCTGACAACATGCATTCAACAAGGACTTAAAGATGATGTTAAAACAGCACTTGAATATGATTGGCGCATTGTGTTTCGCGAGCTTCTGCGCGATTGCCTTCGGTCAGGCCACGACATCGGTTGGCATCTACCAGCCATTGAGTACCATTCCCGGCGTGGTGAATGCGGCGACGCCCATTCCGCCTGAGGTGCAGGTCGTTGCGCCGCTAACCCCGCCCGAAGAGAAAAAATTTGTCGATGCCGATCTCTGGCAACGGGTGCGCCGTGGCTTCGTGATGGGCGAGCTGAATTCGCCGCTGGTGTTGCAGCAGGAGCAGTGGTACGCCAGTCGACCCGATTACATTCAGCGCTTTGTTGATCGCGGCTCCAAATATTTGCATCACATTGTCGAAGAAGTCGAGAAGCGCGGCATGCCAACCGAGGTCGCGCTTCTGCCGATCATCGAGAGCGCATTTAATCCGCAGGCTTTTTCCAGCGCCAAGGCGTCGGGCATGTGGCAGTTCATGCCGTCAACCGGCAAGCACTTTGGCCTGAAGCAGGACTCCATGGCCGACCATCGGCGCGACGTGGTTCTTTCCACCGGTGCGGCGCTCGATTATCTGCAAAAACTCTACGGCATGTTCAATTCCTGGGAGTTGGCCTTTGCGGCTTACAACTGCGGCGAAGGCTGCGTCGGTCGCGCCATTGCCAGGAACCAAAAACTCGGTTTGCCGACTGACTATCTGAGCCTCACGCTACCGATCGAGACGCGCAACTACGTGCCAAAACTGATCGCGGTAAAAAATATTGTGCTCTCTCCTGGCAGCTACGGCATCGAGCTCGAAGCAGTGGAAAATCGCCCCTACTTCGCCAAGGTTGCAGCGCCCGAAAAAATCGATACCAACCTCGCCGCGCGGCTGGCCGAAATGCCGGAAAACGAATTCGCCACACTCAATCCCGCGTTCACCCGGCCCGTGGCGGCTTCCGGCACCGGCTACTTTCTGGTGCCATTCGATAAAGCCGAAACATTCCGTGCCAATCTTCTGCTTTATCGTTCGCTAAACGGCCCGCTGGTGTCGTGGCAAACCGTCAACGCCAAACGCGGTGAATCGATTGACGCCATCGCAAGGCGGCACGGCGTCAGCGGCTCGTACCTGCGCGCCACCAATGGCGCGCTGAAGGAAAAGAAAGGCAAGCTCCTCGTCGCCGCAACCATCATGGTGCCGATGTCGGGCAGAGCAAAAGCGATGTCGGCGATGCTTGATAAAAAAATCTCATTGGCAGCGGTGCAAGCAGTCGCCACCGTGGATGCGGACCGCGTCGCGCCGACACCTGCCACGGTCGCCGCACCCGGCGCCCACCGCGTACGCCGCGGCGAGACACTATTCTCGATTGCCAGACAATACGGCGTGGCTAGCGACGAAATCAAATTGCTGAACGCGATGAAAAACAATCGCGTGCGGCTCGGACAGAGTCTTTTGTTAAGCGCAAACGCGAGCACCGCAGTGACACCATCACACGCGCCAACGCTCGCCCGCGTCAGCGCCCCGGCCAAAAAAATCGCCCGCAAACCGCCAACCTACACCGTGCGATCCGGCGACACACTGTACGCGATCGCCAATAAATTCGACGTTGAGATCGATGATCTGCTGCGCTGGAACAAACTGCGTCCCAAATCAGTACTTCAGCCGGGCAATAAAATCCGTGTGACGCTCTTATAGGCACACGCGTTTAGCGCGATAGCGTATTCGATTTCTATAACAATGGATTAATAATCGCCCCGCATATCGTCACGTAGATCGCCATTTGGCGCGCTTCATGGCGTTAAAATGGCTGGTACGCCGCGCCAGTGCTTGTGTTTATTATTTTTTTGCGCGGTGAATTAATTTCTTATGATTTCGATTTGTCGCGAACCCTGTCGTTTGCCTTATGGCGCAAACGACCCACCACACCCGTGGGAAAATAGTAAACCGATAGTACAAACAGCACGCCGAGCCACAACAGCCAGCGATCCGGCGATAGCAACGCCGACAGCCACGGCACGCCGCTCGCGGCTTCACTGCCGAGCCGCAGCAAATCCTGCAGATAGCTCTGCGCGACCACAAACAGCGCCGCACCGATCACCGCGCCGTAGATGGTGCCCATGCCGCCGATCACCACGATCAACAGCACATCCATCATGATCTCGAACGACAGCGACGTGTCAGGCCCGTTGTAGCGCAGCCATAGTGCCAGCATCACGCCGGCCAGCGTGGCAAACAGGGCGGACAGCACGCTCGAGACAGTGCGATACATGACCACCCGATAGCCGATGGCCTCGGCACGAAATTCGTTTTCACGAATCGCCTGCAGCACCCTCCCGAACGGTGAATTGACGATACGCAGCATCGCCAGCAGCAACACCACCGCAGCGATAAATAGCAGGTAGTAGCAAAGCAGGCGACCGTTGATCGATACACCGAAAAACGGCGCATCCATGAACGTGTAACCAGCCGTCAGCACTTCCGGCAACTTGAAATTAAGTCCGTCGTCACCGCCGGTGAGTTCGGAAAGTTGCGACGCGAGTATCTGGAAAGCCGACGCGACCGCCAGGGTAATCATGGCGAAAAAAATCGCCTTCACACGCAGTGAAAATAGCCCCACCGCGAGCGCCAACACAAGCGACAAAGCCAGTGCGCCCGCAACGCCGATCGCCAACGCTTGCCAGGTTGCGCCATACCGGGTGCAGGCAATCGCGATGCCATACGCACCGATGCCGAAAAACATGGTGTGCGCAAAGCTGACGATGCCGGTGTAGCCGAGCAATAAATCAAAGCTTGCCACCAGCACGATGAACACCAGAACCTTGGCGGCGACATCCAGCGCCTTCACACCCGGAAAAATAAATGGCGCGAACAGCAGCGCCAGCACTAGCGCGGTCAGCAGCATGGCGAGCACCCGGCTGCGTGGCAGATCGTTGGACAACAATCGATTAAGCATCATCGGTCTCTGGTGACTAACGATTGGCGACCGGGTATACACCCTGCGGTCGCCACAACAGCACCGCCACCATCACCGCAATGTTTGAAAACAGCGCGACCTTAGGTGCGAGAAACCCCGCGTAGTTGGTCATCAGGCCGACCAATAGCGCACCGATCAACGCGCCACCCGTGGAGCCGAGCCCGCCGATAATGATGACAATGAATATCAGCACATTTACCTGCGCGCCAATTTGCGGGGTGACGTTTTGCTGGTACATGCCCCACATCACGCCACCCAGGCCGGCCAATGCGCTGCCGACCACAAACACGCCAATAAATAATCGTTTGATGCGATAGCCGAGCGATTCCACCATCTCGCGATTTTCCACGCCGGCACGGATCAGCAACCCGACCTTGGTGCGGGTCAGTATCCACGCCAGCGCCGCAAAAACCATCAGCCCCACCACCACCGCGACCAACCTGAATTTTTCGATTGCCGCGTCCCCCAGCAACAGGGAGCCGCGCAACGCAAGCGGCAGCTCCAGCGGAATTTGTTGCGTGCCCCAGATCACCTTGATGAGCTCCTCACCGATGATCATGCCGCCCATGGTGATAAGGATTTGTTTAAGGTGCTGACCGTACACGGGTCGCACGATGAGGCGCTCAAAGGCGAGGCCGACAGCGCCGGCAACCATCATCGCAATCAGCATCGCCGACATCACCGCCGCCAGGTTTCGCCATAGCTCTTCAGAGCCGGTCCAGTCGCCCATGAAACCGAATACGCTGGTCGCGACAAAAGCGCCGAGCGCAATGAATACGCCGTGGCCAAAATTCAACACATCCATCAGGCCAAACACCAGCGTGAGGCCGGAGGCGATGATGAAAATGATCATGCCCATGGCCAG
>JAYVXF010000178.1:0-1623 GCA_043793345.1 Betaproteobacteria bacterium
AGTAACGTTCGAACGCGAGCGCGCCGATGCGCGCCGAACGGTGGCGCGCGATGCAGATGCCGTGCGCGCGCAGGTGGTGCGCATGTATTCACGGCTCGATCATGAGCAGGTTGCTGTCATTGCTTCGGCAAAGCTTACGATAGCTTGCGAGCGCGGCTGCAATTATTGCTGCCACCAGCGCGTTGAAATCCGGCCCTATGAGGCGTTCGTGTTGGCCGAGCATATCCGGGCGCGGATGACGGCGCAGCAGGCTGACGTGGTCATTCGGCTTGCCGCAAATCGTGCGCTCATTACACCACTTAACGCTTTGCAGCACACGCAGGCGGGCGTTGCGTGTGCGTTGCTGGTGGATGGTGTATGCAGCGTGTATGACGCCCGTCCCGCCGCGTGCCGCAAGTATTACTCGCTGTCGGTTGATACTTGTCGCGATGCTTTTGAGCATCCGACTGAGCCGCTGACGGGGCCGCTCGAAGACGACAACTTGCGCCTTGCGGGCAATGCGGTTGCGCTGGGTTACGCGCGAGGTGTTGAGGAATCCGGGCGCGACGCGAATCGCTATGAGTTGCACGCAGCGTTGCTCGAAGCGCTGGAAAATCTGAAGTCGTCGAAGCGCTACCGCGCTGGAAAAAAAGCGTTTGTTTCAACGTGAAAAGTCGGCGGGCACGCGCTCCAGCGCCCACCAAATGTGCTCGCGCAACATCGCAGATGAGTGATCTTTGTGTCTTTCCAGCGACGCAATGATTCGCGTTGCGGCATCTTTTGTTGCTACATTTGTCAAGGCATTTCCTAACGCCACTGCAATATTGCGCAACCAGCGCTCATGGCCAATGCGCCGGATCGGTGAACCTTCAAGACGCTGATTAAAATCCTCCAAGCTCCACGAAAAAAGCTCCAGCAGCGTCACGTCATCCAGCCCATTGCGCACCGCAAAATCACTCTCACCGGTCGCGGTGGCAAATTTATTCCACGGACAGATTAACTGGCAGTCGTCGCAGCCGTAAATGCGGTTACCGATGAGCGGTCGCAGCTCCAGTGGAATCGCGCCTTTGTGCTCGATCGTGAGATAAGAGATGCAACGCCGCGCATCCAGCTGGTAAGGGGCGAGGATGGCTTTGGTCGGGCAGATGTCGATGCATTTCGAACAGGTGCCGCAATGCTCGGTAATCACCCCGTCGACCGGCAGCGGCAGATCAGTGTAGAGCTCGCCCAGGAAAAACATTGAACCAGCTTCGCGCGTGAGCAACAGCGTGTGCTTGCCGCGCCAGCCGAGGCCCGCTTTGCGTGCCAGCGCCACTTCCATCACGGGTGCTGAGTCGGTAAATACGCGGTACTGAAAGGTGCCAATTTCGCGTTCAATGCTGGTCACCAGTGTTTGCAGTTTGCTGCGCAACACTTTGTGATAGTCACGCCCTAATGCATAGCGCGAAATAAACGCGGCATCGGGATCGTCCAACACCTCCAAGCTATCACGCGCATTGGGCGGCTGATAATTGAGCCGGACCGAAATGACCCGTAGCGTACCCGGCACCAGTTCGGCGGGCCGGGTGCGCGCGGTGCCGTGACGCGCCATATAATCCATTTCACCGTGATAGCCAAGACCCAGCCACTGCTGAAGATAATTTT
>JAYVXF010000179.1:0-5562 GCA_043793345.1 Betaproteobacteria bacterium
CGTCAAAGAATCTCAACTCAGCCCGCGCGCCGGTTTGGTTTTTGACCTATCTGAAAAAACCCGCCTGCACGCAGGCTACGCGCGCTATTTCACACCGCCGCCGACTGAGAAAATTGACACCACCTCGGTCACAAAATTTCTCGGCACCACCAACGCGCTGCCGTCAGATGCCAACACGGCCGTTAAATCCGAGCGATCAGATTACCTCGACGTTGGCTTCACGCATCAACTCACGCCGCAACTTTCGGTCGGCTTGGACGGCTACTATCGCAAGGTGAAACACATTCAGGACGAAGGCCAATTTGGCAAGGCACTGATTTTTTCAGCGTTCAATTATGCGCGAGGCCGCGTGCGCGGCGTGGAGTTTTCAAGCACGTTCAAAGAAAAAAATCTGTCTGCCTTCTTGAATGTGGCATGGTCGAAAGCGGAGGCGACGCGCATTGAAACCGGACAATTCAATTTCGATACAGTCGAGCTTGCCTACATCAATAGCCACTGGGTGCATCTCGATCACGATCAGGCCATCGCTGCATCGGCAGGAACGGCATACCAATTCGGCACCGCGTCGGTCAGCGCTGATGTCATTTACGGTAGTGGATTGCGGCGTGGTTTTGCCAACACTGAACACCTGCCGGGTTACACGCAGTTCAACCTCGCGGTCGCCAACAAATTCGAACTCGGCGCGATGGGAAAAGTTGAAGCCCGACTGTCGGTAATCAACCTGTTTGATCGCTCGTATCAATTGCGCGACGGCAGCGGCATCGGTGTTGGCGCGCCGCAGTTTGCGCCACGCAGAACGTTCTACCTGGCGATGACGAAGCGATTCTAGGCGGCAATTTATCAAGCACAAAAAAACCGGCACTCGATGAGAGTGCCGGTTTTTTTATTTTATTCTTCGCGAAGTTACCTTGCGGCTGAGAATCTGCGGTGTACCCGCATAAATATGGAAAACCCTAGCGCTGGCGCGCGTTTCCAACTAATAAGCCTTGGAGATCCGCACCAGATAAGGACTTCGCCAGACAGGAATTAATCTAAGAGCCCGGTTTCCGGCCAGGGCTTTTCGGCGGAACATAGCCTGCGACCCGGCAGAGCACGCCTTCAATTTTCTTGCCCTGATCGAAGCGCGTGAAGCTGCACTTCGAAATCTCGCCTTGCGCGGATAATTCGGTGAGTAAATTGCGCACTTTCACCAGTGGCATACCGGTTGCTGCAGCAATTTCCGAGTCGAGGCGCTGACCATTCTTTTTGAGATATTGCATGATTTCGTTCATCTGAAATGCTCCACAGTAACGGGGAAAAACGTGCACGCTATTTACACCAGCGCTAGAGAAGAAGCCCACTTAGGCAGTTGGCCAGGTCATTGAATGTTGGCTCCCCGACCTGGATTCGAACCAGGGACCTGCGGATTAACAGTCCGTCGCTCTACCGGCTGAGCTATCAGGGAATCGTCGTTTAGTGCCAATTAAACGAGTCCCAGATTTTACCCGTTTTTGTCGCTCTGGGTCAACGCAAAACTGCCTTTTTCACCCAAGTGCCGTGCGCGGCGGAGTATACTTGGCATCAACTATTGGTCTATGCCCGATGCGAATTAGTGTCACCTACGTACTCCGTCCTGTTGCCGCCCTGCTTTCCACGCTGGCAGCAACGCTGATGGCAGCGCCAGAGACGCCTGATACGCGGCATGAAAATGCCCGGAAGTTGATTGCTGACGCCAAGTGTGAAGCATGCCATGTGAGTAAAGTCGGCGGCGATGGATCGGCCATCTATTCGCGCAAAGATAGACGTGTCACCACCAGGAGCAAACTGCTGCCGCAGGTAGCGCGGTGTAACAGCGACTTGAGTCTCGGCTTGTTCCCCGACGACGAGGCGGCGATCGCCGCGTACCTGAACGCAACGCACTACAAATTCAAAGACTAATTTTCGCGCCTCGCCGTGCGCAGCTTCGATTTCGCCTCGTTGAACGCGGCGTCAAAGTATGCACCGTAAAAGTCGGGAACCATCGAACCCACCAGTGGCTTGGCAAGCAGTGCGCCATTTGCATCGAAGAAAAGCACCACCGGCGCGATGTTGATTTTGTAGCGTTTTGCAAATTCTGCGTGGGTGATTTCACGGCCCATGAAATCATGCAGAATTTCCTGCCCGTTGATTTCCACCTGACGGATCGAAGGCTCCGGCTCTGACGCGCCATCGCGCAGCAACGGCAGCAGATGAGATCGTCTCACCACTTCACAATGCGGGCATCCCGCCAAACTCACCAGCACGATTAACGGCACGCCGGATTGCTGGGCAGCTTGCGCGTCTAGAGCGAGGTTGCGGGCAGCGGGCAATGACGTTTCAGCCGCCCGCATCGGCAAATGTGTCAGCAACAACGCAGCGATTGCCGCGCCGCCGATCAGGCGTCGTAAATTTGTCGGCACGACATTCATTTCTTCGCCAACAATTCTTTTTCCATCAGCAAATACGTACCGTAAGCGTTGATGCGATTGGCGGCCTCGAACGCGGGCAGTTTGGCGAAGCGGCTCCAGTCTGTCTGTGCATACGCGTCTTCAAACGAAACAAAGTCATTCACCGCCCGACCCATGACCTCACGCAGAAAAATGAGGTAGTCGCGCGTCAACGCCAAGTCTGCTTCTGGCGTAAGCGATGGCGCGCCGTGCCCGGTGACCATGATTTTTGGCCGTAAATTCAGCAATGTCGAAAATGTCTTTAACCAGCTTTTACTGTCGGCCCCGCCGACAAACGGAATTCTTCCGGTAAACAAAATATCACCCGTGAAAATCACACCAGCCTCACGAACAATCACGATGACATCCTCAGGTGAATGCGCGGGCCCGAGATGGACAATGTCGAAATGTGTGCCGCCCATTTTGAATGAGGTGTTGCCATCAAGCCATTTGTCTGCGGCAACCAGTCGCGTGTTTTCATTTACCCAGGGTGCCAGATCCCGGCGGCGTTGCACCAGTCGCGCCGCACCCTCAGAGCCGTCAAGATACTCGCGCGCTGCAGCATGCGCCCAAATTTGCGCGCCGGCTTGCTTGAATGCCTGTAACCCGTAGAAATGATCCGCGTGGTAGTGCGTGACGATGACCGTGCGGATCGGTTTGCCGGTAATTTTTCGGATCGCATTCACCAGCCCCTGCCCTAATGCGGGCGTGCCGAGTGCATCAATGACGACTACGCCGTCGCTGGTCACGACAAAACCCGCGTTGGAATTAAAGCCGTGATTTTCCTGTGATGCGACACCGGGTTTGCCTTGCACCATATAAACGTCGCGGGCAATTTTCTGCGGCGTGAGCACGGGTACATCCGCAGCAGCGCAGACAGTACTCGACCATTCTGCAATCGACAGCATCAGGGCAAAACCGGCATTGCGCCACGCGATCATGCGATCCCCGGGTTGCCCTTCATGCCGATCAATTCCGGAAGGTTTAGTTTTTTCGGCTGGATGGTTTTCTTGTCGCGTAGATAGCTTGCCATCAAATCCCAGATCGGCTCGCCCGTCGCACCCTCCGCAACCGGTGCCCAACCCGCTACTTTGTATTTTTTGCTCGCCTCGATTGGTCGGCCCTTGAGCATCATGTTACTGACGCGTCCGCCCATCTTGCCGTTGGGGTCACACGTATAGGCCAAGCCGCCAACGCGCACCATGTCGCCACCTTGCTGATAATACGGATCGGGATTGAACAAATTGTCGGCCACATCCTCAAGAATCGTCTTGATCGTTTCACCGGTGAATTCGTTGACGGTCGTGCTCGGGTAGGTAATGGCGGTCTGATCCATCAAATGCTCCATGGTGATTGCCGCGCCCGGCAACAGCGACGTGCCCCATCGAAAGCCCGGTGAAAACGCCATTTCCGCGCCCTTCACTTCCATCAGGCCATCAAGAATCAACTGATCAAACGTGCCGTTGAAATTACCGCGCCGATACAGCAGTCCCTCGGTAACGGCGAGCTTCTCGGCGAGTCTGGCCGCAAAGGGCGCGCGCATTTTGGTGATCAACACGTCCATGTTTTCATCGACCGGCAACAGGTTGGCGAAAATCGGCATCAGGCGATATTTGTAGCCCGCGATCTTGCCGTTTCTTACATCGAAATCAAGCACACCGAGAAATTTCCCGTTCGAGCCCGCGTTGGTCACCAGCGTCAGGCCTTTGCTGTTTTTGACAATAGTCGGCGCGGGCACGCCGTCGTGGGTATGACCGCCGAGAATGGCGTCGATGCCAGTCACACGCGAGGCGAGTTTCAAATCAACATCCATGCCGTTGTGCGAGAGCAGCACCACCACCGCAGCGCCCTTGCCGCGCGCCTCATCGACGGTTTTTTGCATCTCCGCTTCCTTGATGCCGAAGCTCCACTCCGGCGTGAAGTAACGCGGATTGGCAATCGGTGTGTACGGAAACGCCTGCCCGATGATCGCGACCGGCACGCCGTTCATTTCCTTCATCACGTACGGCGCAAATACCGGGTCGCTAAAGTCGATGGTTTGAATATTTTGCGCGATGAATTCAACCCTGCCCTTGAAATCCTTGTCGATAATTTCCTTGACGCGTTTGTCGCCCAGCGTGAATTCCCAATGGCCCGTCATCACGTTTACGCGAAGCTCGAGTGCGGCATCGACCATGTCCTGACCCTTGGTCCACAACGCCGTCGCCGAGCCCTGCCAGGTGTCACCGCCGTCGAGCAGCAAGGGGTTCGGGCGTCCCGCTTTGAGTTGCTTCACCAGCGTCGCCAGATGCGCAAAGCCACCAACCTTGCCGTACTTGGCCGCTGCCTTGCCGAAATCAAGATAGGTGAACGCATGCGCTTCGGCGCTACCGGGCTTGATGCCGAAATGTTTCAACAATTTTTCGCCGACCAAATGTGGTGGCTGGCCTGCGGATGCCGCGATACCCAAATTGACATTGGGCTCGCGAAAATAAATCGGTTGCAGTTGCGCGTGACAGTCTGTCATGTGCAGGAAATGCACGTTGCCGAAGCGCGGCAGGTCGTAGAGCCCGGTGGCCCTGGCCGTGGCGGCATGTCCATCGCGATCATTGAGCGCGAATCCGCCGGCACTCGCGACGGCGAGCATATGCAAAAATTCGCGGCGGCTCATATTCGACATTTCGTGCTCGCCTTCAGAATTCGATATCGTCTGCGATTGCCTTGATTCCTGCCATCGCACAAGCGTCGTCGGCATCACCACCGGGCGCGCCCGATACGCCAATTGCACCGAGCAAATTGCCGCCCGCTTCAATCGGTACGCCACCACCCGCCGCCACCACGCGTGGCAACTGACGAATCCCGCTCATCGGTTTGCCTGCTTGAGTTTCGATGGCAAGCGAACTGGTCGACTGCTTGAAACTCGCTGCCGTCCACGCCTTGCTTGTCGCCGTGTCGGGCGTGTGCGCACCGGCGTAGCGGTCACGCAACACGACTTGCACGATACCGGCGCGATCAACGACAGCGACTGCTGTCTGAAAGCCATCCTTGCGGCATTTACTTAGCGCGGCTTGCGCCGCTTTCAATGCCGTTTCCAGTGTGAGCTGCTTGACCGTAAGCGTTGCTGCATCGGCCGCTGACA
>JAYVXF010000180.1:0-1617 GCA_043793345.1 Betaproteobacteria bacterium
GGTCTTTGAACGTGGAGATGTATCGATCGAAGTTGTGCATTTCGCGTGACGGAAAACCAGTGCCGATCAGGCACTCCTGCAGCAGGATTTTTTTCGACACACGAATGCGGCGATCATTCAAAAAGGCACCACCACCTTTGGAGGCGGTGAACAATTCATTGCGGGTCGGATCGTAAATCACCCCTTGCGTGACCGCGCCTTTGACGGCGAGCGCAATCGAGACGCAATACTGCGGGAAGCCGTGCAAAAAATTGGTGGTGCCGTCGAGCGGATCGATGATCCACTGGTAATCAGATTCAGTTTTAGTCTCGCCGGACTCTTCCGCAAGAATGCTATGCTGGGGATATGCCGTTTTAAGCACCTCGATGATGGCAGCTTCTGCGGCACGATCCACCTCGGAAACGTAATCGTTTGGCGCTTTCAGCTCGACCGTGAGCTTGTCCAGATCGTTTGAGGCGCGGCTGATGACGGCACCGGCACGGCGCGCCGCTTTCACGGCGATGTTTAACATCGGATGCATTTTAATTTTCAGTAAAGAGCAAGATTAAGCCGCCATTTTATATGAATGAACTCTCGTCGTCTCACCCGCCTGAATCCCCGAGCCCGCTGGCAAGGATGCGCGTGATATTGGTCGAAACCTCGCATCCGGGCAACATCGGCAGCACGGCGCGGGCGATGAAAACGATGGGGCTCACCCAACTGGTGCTGGTCGCGCCAAAGATCGCGGATGTCACCACGCATCGCGATGCAGTCGCCCTGGCCTCTGGCGCAACGGATGTGCTGGCGAGTGCGCGCGTGGTTGCGACGTTCGATGAAGCGATCAGCGATGTGCGGTTTGCGATTGCGTTTACGGCGAGAAAACGCGAGCTCTCCCATCCCTTCAAACCTTTACGCGAAGCTGCGCAAATTGCCGTAACGGAAGCTGCATCCGGCGACGTTGCGCTGGTGTTCGGCAACGAAGCAATGTGTTTGTCGAACGAAGAAGTTGATCGCTGCCAGCTTGTGTCGGCGATTCCTGCGAACGGTGAATACTCTTCGCTGAATGTCTCGCAGGCAGTGCAGGTCGCTGCGTATGAAGTGATGATGACTGTAGCGGCTTTCACCGTTGCCGCGGACACGGAGCGACCGCAGGCGAGTGTTGGTGACGTCGAAGGATTCCTGCGACATTTCGAAGCGACAGCAATTGCGACCGGATTCCTGAATCCCGATGAGCCAAAGCGCTTCATGACGCGAATGCGGCGCCTGTTCACACGGGCACGCATGGAACCCGAAGAAGTCGCGATCCTGCGCGGCTTGCTGGCCGCCTGCCAGCAAGCTGCAAATCAAAAACCGCGCTGAATCCTTTCTCCCCCTCACGGGAGAACATCAATAAAGAGGGGCTGAACGCGCGCAAACCTTCCCTCTCCCGTTCACGGGAGAGGGATCGAGGGAGAGGGGACGAACAGTTGTGTTTCTCACCCACCCAATTGACTTATCCGCAGCAACCCCAAAATATCAAAAAATAGACGACAATCCCAGACATGTTCTCCCGACTTCAAGAAGATATTCAAAGCGTTTACGCACGCGACCCCGCCGCCCGCAACTGGTGGGAGGTAGTGACCTGTTATCCCGGCATGC
>JAYVXF010000181.1:0-5540 GCA_043793345.1 Betaproteobacteria bacterium
AATGCCTCGTCTTCCGGCTTCTCGTCGGGGTGGGTGATGTCGATGAAACGTTTGCCGGTTAATTCCTCGGCGGTGTAGCCGAACATCACACAAAATCGCCGGTTTACCGCAACGAAGCGGCCATCCGCATCGACCTGCGTAAGACCGGTGCCGACGAGATCGAAAGCCTCGCGAAATTTGCGTTCATTGGCGGACAGCTGGAGATCGCGCTGCCGAACCGAGCCTGCCAGGGCGCGGATCGTGAGACTTAGTTGTTCGAGCTCCAGAAAATCAACGCGCACGTTCACCGATTCGGCGAGGTCGCGAAAATCCCGCTGCCGCAATTCTTCAGTGAAACGTCGCAGCGGCTCGCTAATCCGCCGCGCAAAAACCCAAGCCAGCAGCGCTGCGATTACTGCCGCGACCAGACCCCATGTCATCAACGTCTGACGCATGTTGGCCGCGAGCTCTGGCGACAAGCCTGCATCGCCTAACACATTGGTCGCGATCAAACCCACCATCAGCACCCACGCTAACGTCATCGCGGCAAAGCCCGCGACGATACGTCGTGTTAAGCTCCGGCCTGATGCTGCTGACAGCGGCAAGTCGCTGAGTCCGGGTGGAGGATGCGGATTTATCGGCGTGACCGACGGCGCGGTTTCACGAACGGCCGCTATTCCGGCTGCGCCATCCGGGTCGTGCCCGACATTACCGTTGCGTGCCATGGACGCATGCGATTGTCATTTAACACCCCAACGCATTTTCGTCGAGTCGTCGATGCGCGGCTTACCGAACCGTCGGGCCGCCAGCAATTGCCCCGGATAATATTTTGTTCCAGAAAGAGTCTGCGGCGGTCGTGCCCAGACGCCGCGCGAGCGTTTCGGAAAAAGAATCTTCCGATGTGAAATCAACAATCTGTTCGGCTTTGATGACGTCTCTCGCGACGTAATCCAATCCGCCCAGACCATCGGCCAATCCGTTGGCCACACTTTTCTCGCCCGACCAAACGAGACCCGAAAACATTTCCGGTGATTCTTTCAGGCGCGCGCCGCGACCGTCTTTCACCACCTTGATAAACTGCTGATGGATTTCTTCAACCATTTGCCGTGCGTATTTTTGTTGCTCAGGATTCACCGGCGAAAACGGATCGAGAAATCCCTTGTTTTCACCCGCCGTAATGAGTCGGCGCTCAACCCCCAATTTTTCCATCGTGCCGGTGAAGCCAAAGCCATCCATCAACACGCCAATCGAGCCGACGATGGAGGCCTTATCGACAAAAATTTTGTCGGCCGCCGCCGCCACATAGTAGCCACCCGACGCGCAAATATCCTGCACCACCACATAGAGCGGAATATCCTTGTGCTTAACGCGCAATCGTTTGATTTCGTCGTTGATGTAGCCAGCCTGCACGGGGCTGCCGCCTGGACTGTTGATGCGCAGCACCACACCCTGGGTATTTTTGTCTTTGAAGGCGTGCTGAAGCGCGCTGATGACTTTGTCGGCCGAGGCTTTCGACTCGCTCGAAATCACGCCCTTCAATTCGACCAACGCGGTGTGTTTGTCAAGCGAGGATCCCTCGCGCTTGCCGCCGATCCAGCCGAGCGCTGCAAACAACAACAGAAAAAGCAATAGCAGCCAGGCAATGCCAAGCGCGGTTTTCCAGCGTCGTGACGTGCGTTGTTCGGCGAGCGCATCAAATGCCAGTTTTTCGAGCACGTTGCGCTCCCACGCAGGCGGGTTGGCACTTGTTGGTGTTTGGTTGTTTTCTATCATGTCTCAGGGTTTTCGTTAGTCAAATCCGAACCGCTGTCCACGAGCACAACGTCGTTTCCCACTACCTTGATTGCCACGGACTGCAAACGCGCACCGTGACAGGGGCCGGCAACACATAACCCGCTGCGCGGCTCAAACAGCGCGCCGTGGGTGGCGCACATCAAGTATAAGCCGGTTTCTTCGAACACTTCGCCCGGCTGCCAGTCGAGCTCGGTGCCGCGATGCGGACAGGAATTGACGTACGCGTAAACCTCGCCGTTGTAGGCGACAGCGAAACACGGCGCGTCACGTGCGGGCTCAAACAACGGGATGGTAAATCGCGTCGCGACACCACCGTCGCCTAGCGCATCGCGCTGGCAGATTACGCGTGAAGTTGCAGCCATGCGGATAATTCACTCACCGTATTGACCGCCGCAAGCGATGGCGCGGTCGCCAACATTTGCGCGGGATGTGCGCCGTAGGTCACGGCCACTGCCGCCACACCCGCGTTGTGCGCGAGAGTCAAGTCGTGAACGGTGTCGCCGATCATCAGCGTGCGTTCGGGGGCGACGCATGCAAAATTCATCAGCTTCAACAGCATGTCCGGATTGGGCTTTGGAAATCCCTCGTCGGCGCATCGCGAAAAATGAAACGCCGGTTTGAGTTGCGTATATGCGAACGCGCGCTCGAGGCCGACGCGCGGCTTGCCAGTCGCTACTGCCAGAAATCGCGCCGGATGGTCGAGCGCGGCAAGCAGCTCGCGGATGCCGTCGTAGAGCGGTGCTTCATGGTCCCGCGGTATGTAGTGGTGTCGATAGGCGAGCGCAAATGCGCTGCGCGCGGCGTCATCCAGCGCCGGAAACAGCCGCACGGTCGAATCATGCAGGCCCAGACCGATGATCGACTTTGCCTCCATTGTCGATGGAATTGGCAGGTGTTGATCCTGCGCCGCCAACTGCACACACTCGGCGATGAGGCCCGTTGAATCCATGATGGTGCCATCCCAATCGAACACGATCAAGTCATATTTTCTCGGCTCGATGCGCATCACCATCCTGAAATCAACCCGCACGCACGTGCAGAAGGTAGCGCACCAAATCGGCCGACAGCGGTGCCTCGATGATGATTTTCTCGCCGCTCAATGGATGCGGAAACGCGATTGAGCGTGCATGCAAAAACATCCGCTTCAATCCACCGTGCTTTGCCGCCGCCACATATTTGTTCAACACAAAATCACCGTACTTGTCGTCGCCGATAATCGGGAAGCCTAAATGCGCAAGATGCACGCGGATCTGGTGGGTGCGCCCGGTTTTTATTTCGCAATCGAGCAGCGTGGCACCAGGCAACAATTCCTTGCGCGTGACGATCGTATGCGACTCCTGGCCATCATCTTCATCGACTGAAACGCGGCGCTCGCCGTTCGCCGTCACATGTTTAACGAGCTTCACGCGCACGTGGCGTCGCTCATCCGGCCACGTGCCTTTCACCAACGCTGAATAATGTTTGTCGATGCGAACCGCCGACTCACCACGCAGCATCGCATGCAGCGCGGTCAATGCACTGCGTTTTTTGGCGATCAGCAACACACCCGATGTTTCGCGATCAATGCGATGCACCAGTTCCAGAAATTTAGCCTCCGGTCGCAACGCGCGCAGCGCTTCGATCACGCCGAAGCTGATGCCACTGCCGCCATGCACGGCCAATCCTGCGGGTTTGTTGATGGCTAATAATGCGTCGTCTTCAAATAGAAAGCTCAAGGCGGGGCGCGCCTTTCCAGCCGAAAATGCTTGCGAAGCCGCACCCATGCTAGGGCTTGGCTTCTGTGCTGCCGTTTTTACCGGCGGCACGCGCACCATGTCGCCGTCGACCAAACGATAGTCGGCAGCGACGCGACCTTTGTTCACGCGCACTTCGCCCGAACGCACGATGCGGTAGACGTGGCTTTTGGGCACGCCCTTCAACAGTGTGACCAAAAAATTATCCAGCCGCTGGCCGACCGATGCGTCGTCGATAGTGACCATGCTGGCCGCAGCGAACGGCCCATCGGGCATCGCGGCCGTCGCCAGTTTCACGCCTGAATTTGATTTGTTCCCCGCAGACGGCATCTTAGGATATACTTTTATCTCGTTGATTTTGAAGCGAGTCTGTTGTTTCCACCGGCTTGGCGTCGACACAATATTTGCAATGTTCGTGAATATCGTTGGCGCAAATCGCTGGATCTGCACTGTCGAAAAATCACCGTTTTGTCTGGTTGGCCCGCTTTCCCGCGCAGTTTTGAAAAACCTACTGCCAGCGTTTGTTGGGACACCGTTCAATACGGAAAACGGGCGGTCGTTTTTGCTCACCGCCGGGCGAGTCCTTCACCAAACCGGTCTCAAGGTCTTGCACCAAACAAGTAGCGATACTAAACGATTTGCGCGCACCGTCCGCGAAGCGGACAGCAGCACCGGGTGGCGTGAAGATGAACAGATGGGCGTTTTGGTGGCACTTTTTTGCCGACCAATGCTGCCCAAAGGTAACAAGGCAGTCAGGCGAATTCCACATCGCATTACACGACGTGAATGCGCCGACATAAAAACAGCAACGCAGCTTTTTGGCACGCACCGCAAGATGAGCAGTCAACTTCACCACATTCGAAATTTGCTTTCGATAACGCAAGGTCGTGAGACCCTGCGCGGTGCTGCACCTCGTCTTCACGGTTGCAACTGGCCCGCTTAAGCGCTGTTTTTGCCTTCGGTTCGCGCGCCGGTTGGCGCGTGACCAGCCGGGTTTGTCTTCGCCCTCGCCTCACGCTGTTGAGCTGAAATTGCGCGAGAAAGAAGAATCATGAAACGCATGTTATTTAACGCAACGCAAGCCGAAGAGCTGCGCGTTGCCATTGTCGACGGGCAAAAGCTCGTCGATCTCGATATCGAACACGCTGGACAAGAGCAGCGAAAAAGCAATATCTACAAAGCCAAAGTGACCCGCGTCGAGCCTTCGCTTGAAGCGGTATTTGTCGACTACGGCGCCGAGCGCCACGGCTTTTTGCCATTCAAGGAACTCATCCGCGAATACGTGCAAGGTGAAGACGGCGAAGGCACGCGCGGCAAGATTGCGCAAAACCTGCGCGTCGGCCAGGAGCTATTGGTGCAGGTCGAGAAAGACGAGCGCGGCAACAAAGGCGCGGCACTCACCACCTACGTTTCGCTGGCAGGCCGTTATCTGGTGCTGATGCCAAACAACCCGCGCGGTGGCGGTGTCTCGCGTCGTGTCGAAGGTGAAGAGCGTGCCGAGCTGCGCGAAACGCTCGACCAACTCAATATTCCCGACGGCATGAGCGTGATTGCGCGCACCGCCGGTATTGGTCGCTCTGCCGAAGAATTGCAATGGGATTTGGGCTATCTCATGCAATTGTGGGAAGCCATCGATGGTGCTGCCAAAGATGTCAAAGCGCCGGAACTGATTTATCTTGAGTCGAGTCTGGTGGTACGCGCGATTCGTGATTTGTTCCAGCCGGACGTGGGCGAAATCCTCATCGACACGCCGGAAATTTTCGAGCAGGCGCAATCCTTCATGTCGACCGTCATGCCGGCCAACGTACATAAGGTAAAGCTCTATCACGACGATGTGCCGCTGTTTTCGCGTTTCCAGATCGAGCATCAAATTGAGACCGCGTATCGCCGCGATGTGACGTTGCCGTCCGGCGGCGCAATCGTGATCGATCACACAGAAGCATTGGTGTCGATCGACGTCAACTCCGCGCGCGCGACCAAGGGCCACGATATTGAGGAGACCGCGTTCCGCACCAACTGCGAAGCGGCCGATGA
>JAYVXF010000182.1:0-5499 GCA_043793345.1 Betaproteobacteria bacterium
GCATCACCCCGGCGATCCACATTGAAGATATGTAGAGAACGATACCGAGCGTGGCGACCCAGAAGTGCAGCGAGATCAGTTTGACGCTGTACATTTCGAGTCGACCCCACAGTCGCGGGATCAGGTAATACATCGCGCCGATGGTAACGAATGCCACCCAGCCCAACGCACCGGCGTGGACGTGACCGATTGTCCAGTCGGTGTAGTGCGACAGCGCATTCACGGTCTTGATTGACATCATCGGCCCTTCGAAGGTGGCCATGCCGTAGAACGACAGCGAGACGATGAGAAATTTGAGTATTGGGTCGTCGCGCAGTTTGTGCCACGCGCCCGACAACGTCATGATGCCGTTGATCATGCCGCCCCAGCTCGGAGCCAGCAGGATCAGCGAGAACACCATGCCCAGTGATTGCGCCCAATCAGGTAGCGCCGTGTAGTGCAGATGATGCGGGCCGGCCCACATGTAAGTGAAGATGAGCGCCCAAAAGTGGACCACCGACAGGCGATAAGAATAGATCGGACGTCCGGCCTGCTTGGGCACGAAGTAATACATGATGCCCAGGAAGCCGGCGGTCAGGAAAAATCCCACTGCGTTGTGCCCGTACCACCACTGCACCATCGCGTCCTGCACGCCGGCATAGGCGGAATAGGATTTCCAGAAACTCGCCGGCACCGCAGCGCTGTTGACGATATGCAAAATGGCGATCGTCAGAATATAGGCACCGAAAAACCAGTTGGCCACATAAATGTGCGGCACTTTGCGCCGCATGATGGTGCCGAAGAAGGTGATGGCGTAGACGACCCAGACGACGGTGATGAGGATGTCGATCGGCCATTCCAGTTCGGCGTATTCCTTGCTGGAATTGATACCGAGCGGCAGCGTGATCGCAGCCAGAACGATGACGAGTTGCCAACCCCAAAACGTAAACGCTGCCATGTTGTCGGAGATCAGGCGAACCTGGCAGGTGCGCTGCACGACGTAGTAGGAGGTCGCAAATAATCCGCAGCCACCAAAGGCGAACACGACAGCATTGGTATGCAGCGGTCGCAATCTTCCATAGGACAACCAGGGAATCCCGAAGGTGAGATCAGGCCAGATGAGCTGCGCGGCGATGATCACGCCGACCAGCATGCCGACGATACCCCAGACGACGGTCATGATGGCAAACTGCCTGACCACCTTGTAGTTATAGGTCGTTGCTTCTGTCGGCATATTCAGTTTCCTTTGCGGAGTTTTTATTCAACTTCTGTATGGTTGCATGACAGGAAAAATGTTTTTTGATTTGGATCAAATGCGTTGTTGATTAAAATCATTACCCGCATTTAATCGCGCAGATCGCCATTAGACGAGCCTTTGCGGGCATAAATGACCTGAAAGCCGCGCCAGTACTAGAGTTTGTTAATCAGGCGTACGTTGCACCTCCTTCACCTGCGACGATGACGAAGTTGCTTGCGTGGAAAGCTCGCATCGCGCAGGCGGCTGATCGTCATCCATCAGGATGCGATTGCCCGGTCCTTCGAGGTCATCAAACTGGCCGTTGTCTGCCGACCACCAAAACACCACGCCGATACCGAGTGCGAGCAGCACGCTCAAGGGAATTAACAGGATCAGAATTTCCATCAGAGGCTCAACCGCGCTGAAGACGCAGTGAGTTCGCGACCACGATGAGCGAACTCGTCGCCATGCCGATGGCAGCACCCGCAGGTGAGATGAAGCCACCGACTGCCAGCGGTACCGCAATGAGGTTGTAAATGAGAGCCCAGCAAAAATTCTGGCCGATGATGCGTTTCATTTTTACCGCGATACGTCGCGCTGTCACCAGCGGCATCAGATGCGGCGACAACAGCACCGCATCCGCGGTCAGGCGAGTCAGGTCGGCACCGCTGCCCATCGCGATCGACACATCCGCTGCCGCCATCAACGGTGCGTCGTTGACACCATCGCCAACCGCGATCCAGCGCTTGCCTATCGCGCCTGTGTATGCAAGTTTGTCGGCAGGCGATTGGTTGCCGCGTACCTGCGCGTGATCGATACCGAGGCTTGCCGCAACTTGCGCCACGCGATCAGTGCGATCCCCCGACAGCAAATGCGGCGTGAGCGCGCTGCGTTCGAGTGCGCGCAGTGTTTCGACCGCATCCGACTTAAGCTGATCTGATAATTCAAATGCGGCCAGCCACGCACCTTCACGTCCGATGAACAGCGAAGCCACCGGTGGTAACGTCGGTGCGGCGCATCCGACCAGCGTGCGCACAAAAGCCAATCGACCAAGCCGCACACGTACACCGTCAATATCGCCTTCCACGCCGTCGCCCGCGATGAAATTCAAATTGAGCGCAACCGGCAAGGTGAGCGACCCGGTCACTGCACGCGCCGCAATCGCCCGTGCAACCGGGTGCGGTGAACCTGCTTCCAGCGCAATGCTCATGGCAAGAATTTCACGCTCATCTTTGTCACCGAGCAAGTGCATCGCGTCCACGGCAATCGCGCCTTCGGTGAGCGTGCCGGTTTTGTCAAAGGCGATATCGGTAGCAGCGGCAATTTTCTCCAGCGTTTCTGCGCGCGTGATCAACAGACCCTCGCGCGCCAGACGCGTGATCGCGATTGCCTGCGCGGCAGGTGCAGCCAGCGCCAGCGCGCAAGGGCAGGTAACCGCAAGCACCGCAATCGCGATTGAAAAACTGCGCGATGGATCGAACCACCACCACACCGCGGCCGCGCCAAATGCCAGAAAAATGGTGAGTGGCGCCACCCAGCGTGCGATGCGCTCGGCCAACGGCGTGAGTAGGGGGCGCGACGATAGTGCCTCCTCGGTGAGTCGCGCAAGACTTGCCGCCGTCGTTGCCTCGCCGGTTCGCGTGACGCGTACCATCACCGGTGCGCTCAAGTTTAGCGAGCCGCTGGCCAGCGATGTGTGCATCCCGCGTTTGACGGGACGAGATTCTCCGGTCAGCAGCGATTCATCGAATTCACTTTCACCCTCGACGATGATGCCATCCGCGCCGACGGCCTCGCCGGTCGCCACGCGAATAATGTCACCGGCACGAAGTTCAGCGGCGGCCACCTGTGAACCTTCGCGGTTAGCCGGATAGTCCGCCATACGCCACGCGACGGACGGTGCCGCGTTGGTGAGGCGCTCGATTAACGTGAGCGAGGATTCGCGTGCCGTTGACTCCAGATAGCGTGCCGCCAGCAATAAAAAAACGAACATCGATATCGAATCGAAATACAAATCGTTGCCGCCGCTAAAAAGTGAAACGGTGCTGGTGGCAAATGTTGCGATGATCGCCAACGCAATTGGCAAATCCATGCTCACCCGCCCAACCATCAAATCACGACAGGCACCGACAAAAAACGAGCGCGTCGAAAACAACAACACCGGCAGCGTCAATACAAACCCCGCCCAGCCCATCAGCAGGCGCGCCTCTGGACTTACCTCGTCTGCCGCCGAGAAATAAAGGGGTACGGTAAACATCATCACCTGCATCATTCCCAGCAGCGCCACGCCGAGCTCGATCAGCGCACGCCGCCGGGAGCGACGCCGTGCCTCGAAGCGGGCGCTGGCAGTCGCTGGTTGTGCAGCCAAACCCACCCGCGACAATGCATCGAGTAGCAGGCTCAACTTAGTCGCACCGTTGTCCCACGTGACCGAGGCGCGATGGGTGATCTGGTTTACCGATGCCGCAGTGACGCCGGGTACGCGGGCGAGTGCGGATTCTGCAAGCCAGACGCAGGCCGCACAGGTGATGCCCTCGATGTAAAAGTCGGCCTTACGCATGATGGCGTCGGGCGATGCGACATAAACGGCTTGGATATTGGCAAGATCGAACAAGGCGTTAACCGCGCGCCCTACTGTCGGAGTCTGTGCGTTCGCGGTACGGTTAAAGTAGTAGGCATCAAGACCCGCGTCCATAATGGTGAGTGCCACCGCCTCGCAACCGGCGCAGCATAGCGCGCGTTGCTTGCCGTCGAAGCAAATCTTGAAATGGGTTGCGGCAGGAACCGGCAGTCCGCAATGAAAACAGGCATCAAGCGCACTGCACACAGTGTCGTTTCCAGTTGTTGCGCGTTGCGCAGCTTGGTGGTTATTCAATCTGCCGCCAATGATGCTGTTCATGGCGCAGTCAATGCGTTAGGCGCGGTCGGCTGGCTGACCGCAATACAAAGTGCCGCAAAGTTCTGCAACCGTTTGAGTCCGTCCGCACGCGCAAAGCCAAACAGCCCCATCGCCACCACCGCTGCACCCGCCGCCATACGCACGCGCGGGTCACGTGTCCATTGGCCAATACCGCCCGCCGCCCAGCCTACCGCAATCATCGCTGGCAGCGTGCCGAGTCCGAAGCCAAGCATGGTGAGCATACCGGCAGCGGCACTGCCCGCGCCGATGGCCGAGAGCAGCATCGCGTACACCATGCCGCACGGTATCCAGCCCCACAGCATGCCGAACAGCGCTGCGCGTGGAAGCGTATTCATGGGCAGTAGTTTTTTTGTCAGTGGCGAGACCTGCCGCCAGAGATGTCCGCCTGCCCGTTCCAGCGGCGCCAGCAGTTGCGGCAGGCCCATGAGGGTTAGACCGGTGGCGACGATCATCAGATTGGCGAACAGAAACAGCACGGTGCGCGCGCTCATCGTTTCGCCCAGCACCCAGCCCTGGCCAATTACGCCACCGATGGAGCCTGCCATCGCACCCGCGATCATGTAGCTCGCGATGCGGCCCGCATTGAAGGCCAGCACGTTGGTCTGCGGCGCGGACAAGCCCTGCGGCGCGCGCTTCACGTGCGCAACCGGAATGGCGATGGTCAGCACGGTGCGATCATTACCGGGACGCAAAGGCGTAGTTGCGCTGAGTGCAATGGTTCCGGAAATGCCCCCGCACATGCCAATACAATGCAGGCTGCCAAGAAAACCCGTGGTCAGCGCAGTTAGCGGCAAGGTCAGTGCGGTGACGGCAAATTCCATTCGATAATTGTAATCAGATCGGATCAGACCGGATCAGATAATTTTGGAGAAGCGCTCGCGTTTATCGCCATGGGTGAGGTAGTGATCGAAAATCATGGCGATAGTACGCACCAGCAGGCGACCGCGCGGCGTGACCACTATCCAGCCCGGTTCAAGGGTGACGAGCCCCTCCAGCGCCAGATCCTCGATGCGTTCCCATTCGTTGGCGAAGTAGTCGCGGAAGCGGATCAGATACGCGATTTCGATCGACTCGATCGACAATTCGAAGTGGCACATGATTGACTGGATGACGGCGCGGCGCAACAGATCGTCGGCGGTGAGCTCGATGCCGCGCAATACGGGTAGCTCGGCACGGTCAAGGCGATCATAGTATTCATCAAGCGCCTTTACGTTTTGACTGTAGGTGGTGCCAACCTTGCTGATGGCGGAAATGCCAAAGCCCAATAAATCACACTCCGACCGGGTGGAATATCCCTGAAAGTTGCGGTGCAGACGTCCCTGCTTGGCCGCCACCGAGAGCTCATCGTGCGGCAGCGCAAAGT
>JAYVXF010000183.1:0-5492 GCA_043793345.1 Betaproteobacteria bacterium
CAAACAGCCGGTAGACCTCATAGTCGATACCGAACAGGTCGATGGTGCCACGAATCGGCGGCAGGATGCGGCGTGGTGTGGCGCCGAACGTCATGCGCACGACTTCCTGCAGGATCATCGACAAGCCGAAGGTCGCGACGATAGACAGCGCGGCAGCATTGTGGATGGGCTGGAGGATGATGCGCTGGATGATCGCGCCGAGCACGAAGCCGACCATCGGTGCCAGGATGAACGCGGGCCAGAAGCTGCCGGTCGATGTCAGCACGATCCACGCGATGACGGTGCCGACCATGAAGAAGTCGCCATGCGCGAGATTGATAATATCGAGCAGGCCGAAGATAACCGACAGGCCGAGCGCGATCAGCGCAATGATCAGACCCCAGACGAGGCCGTTGATCGCCAGTGCGATGAGGGTGTTAGACAACGACGCAGGCCGGGGTTAGCATCGACACGCAGAGCCATGGCTTGAACTAGTGGGGCAATATCCACAACCCCCGCAATGGCGGGTATGCGCCGGTACCGCGATGGGTCGTTGGTGCAGTTCAAAACTTGCACTCAGCCTTGCCCCCTCGTCGCTTCCGCTGTGTCGTCTCGATTTCATCCAAGTATGGTAGTGCATCGGACATGCACGCACAATAGTCGTCCGTGTAAGCATCATCAGGCGCGTGACGGCGTAGTTCGGCACGACAAAAAAAATCCCGTGCGAGCGGGGTCGCGCAAAAATCCGCAAACCAACCTCTAGCACTGGCGTGGCGTTACCAGCGTTTTTGCCTGAAAAGCCGCGCCAAATGGCGTTCTTGTCATATTATGCTGAGCGGCGAAGGCATAAGGTGGCCGTGATAGCGCTACAACTGGCGGTCTACGGGTTTTTATCGATCGGAAATGCCGCAACAGTCGGCGCGAACGGCTCCACCACAACCCGCACATAAGACACGTTGATCACGTCCAGTTCCTCAACACCTCCCGGTGCGCGCAACGTGACCGCATCGCCGGGTCGCGCTTTCATCAACGCCCGCGCCAGCGGCGAAATCCAGCTGATGTGATTGCGCTTCATGTCGATCTCATCGACGCCGACAATCGTGATGGACTTTTCATCGCCATTCGCATGCGCGTAGGTGACGGTCGCACCGAAAAAAATCTGCTCGGCCATTTCTTCATCGCGCGGTGTTTCCGGGTCAACTACTTCGGCTGCGTCCAATCGCTTGGTCAGAAAACGCAGACGCCGGTCGATCTCGCGCAGGCGCTTCTTGCCATACTGGTAATCGGCATTTTCACTGCGGTCGCCATTCTTGGCGGCCCATGAGACCGCCGCCGTGACTGCCGGACGATCTTTTTTCAACAAATAATCAAATTCGTCTTTCAGGCACTTGTGTCCATCGGGCGTGATGTAGTTCTTACTGCCCACCGGCAGTGGCGAGGCGCCGTCATCCAGATCGTCATCGCCGTCCTGATCGTTCTCTTTGGTGAAAGCTTTGCTCACGTTACTTTACCTGCAGCAGGAACTGCTTGAGACCGCCCAGCAGCATTTCCACCGCGATGGCCGTGAGGATCAAGCCCATCAGGCGCTCGATCGCTTCCATCGCGCGCTTGCCCAGCAGCTTCTCGATCTTCTCACCCAACGCCAACAGCACCGCAGAGACCACCATCGCCGCCGTCATCGCTGCCACCCAGACAGCCAGCTTGGCGGGTTCGCGCGACACCATCAACATCACCGTGGCCAGCGCCGAGGGGCCGGCAATCAAGGGAATCGCCAGCGGCACAATGAAGGGCTCGTGGTCCAGCGACTCACCGAATACGCTGTCGGAGGACTTGAACACCATGTTGATGGCGATCATGAATAAAATCACGCCGCCTGCAATCGACAGTGATATTTCCGAGAGGTGCATCACATCCAGAAACTGGCGACCGCCGAACATGAACACCAGCAGGATGAGATACGCGATAAAGCATTCGCGAATAACCACGAGGGCGCGACGCCTGGAATCCACCTGTTTAAGCAACGACGCGACCACCGGCAGATTGCCCAGGGGATCGAGCACCAGAAACAGCAGCACAAAAGCGGAAATGAGATCGGCGTTCATGAATGCATTTTACCGTGCGCGATCCAAGCGCTACCCAGCCGCACAAAGGCCGGGATAATCGAGGTTGTTTGCGCCAAATCAATTGCGCGTAGTGTCATTTCGGCATACTGGATTGAAGTTCAGAATTGCTTTTGATCGGAGAAACCATGATGTCACGCAGATTGAAGATTGCCTCGCTGGCAATGGTGACCGGCGTTGCCGCGACCGCATGCTAATCTCAGCGACGACCAGACTTGGCAATTAGTGCTGCATTTGCGCAATCTTGCGAAATGAACAACCGATGGCGCGTCGCAGCGCAATCACCGGTCAGGCGCTCATTGCGCATTCCCTCCCACACTTTTTCAGGAACTAAAACATGAAAGCACTCGTCGCCATCGATGGATCCGAAAACGCATTGCGCGCATTACGTTACCTGCTCGATCATCCGGATTTTTTCAGCGCCAGCGCGGAGCTGGTGCTGGCCAATGTGCATCTGCCCTTACCCTCACCGCGTGCCAGGGCAGTGCTTGGCAGCGGCGTGGTGGAGCAATACTACAAAGACGAGGCCGAGGCAGCGTTGGTGCCTGCCCGCGAAATGCTCACGGGAAAATCGACCCGCGTCACCGAACAACTGATGGTTGGCCAACCTGCAGTCGAGATCATTGCCGCAGCGCAACGGCATGGCTGCGACTTGATCGTCATGGGCACACAGGGGCGCAGCGCGCTCGGTAATCTGCTGATGGGTTCGGTGGCAATGCGTGTCATCGCGAATTCGCCGATCCCGGTGCTCAGCGTGAAATAGGCGTACGCGTCTGGTATTTTCTTTTCGGCGGGCGACGGCGTTGAGCAGCAGCGGGCGCGAGGTGATCGCTTCGCGTAGAGCCTTGGGGTGTGCGGCGCATACAAACAGGCTCCACCAGTTGTAGATCAGCGCGATGTGGCGCGCCATGAGAGTCGAGCGTTTGAGTTCCTGGCTGGTAAAGCCCGTCCATCCCCACTGGTTCTTGATCTCATCAAAGCCGTTCTCACAGTCCCTTACTGTGCCTGATTTGTAGCTCGATTGCTTCAGGCTAACTGAGGAATTAAGGTTGAAACTGGGTTGAAGCCTTGTGGTCGATTTTCATCGCTGCCCTGTACCCGTCATCAACCGCAACAGATCGAATAACAAGCGGCTATCCAATTTTCGGCCCGTGTCGATGCCGAGGCTCGTACGATAATAAGGGCTCAAATCCAGCCCCACGCCCAAGCCGATAATTTCGATGCCGCCCTGCCGCTCATGCTTCGCGACGACTTGTCTCAAATGATGATCAAGATAAAAATGATCATTCGCCTGCTCGGTGGAGGTATCCATGGGGCAGCCATCGGAGACGACAATCAGAATGCGCCGCCGACATTGGCGCGAAAGCATGCGCGTGCATGCCCATTCGACCGCCTCGCCATCAATGCCTTCGCGAAAAAGCTCAGGCTTCAACAACGCGCCAATCGATGGCCGCGCGTGCCGCCAGCGTTGGTCGGCACTTTTGAATATCAGGTGAGATCGTTCGTTCAGGCGTCCGGGATGTTGTGGCTTGCCGGCCGCGAGCCAGTCTTTTCGCGCGCGTCCGCCGTTCCATGCGGCGGTGGAGTAGCCGAGAATCTCATTGTCGACACCAATCATATCCAGCGCGCGCGCCATGATATCGGCCAGCGCCGCGACCGTCTCGATATGCGTTTTCATCGAGCCGGAACAGTCGATCAGAAAAGTGACCATGCAATCGGCATGCGGCGTGTTGCGCACTTGTTTGAAGACGCGTTGCTGCGCGGGTGTCGCGACCAGTTGCGCCAGACGTGCGCCGTCCAGCACACCCGCTTCTTCACGAAAATTCCAGCCGTCGATTTGCGGCATCGCGAGTACCGCCATTAAATGGCGCGCGAGGCGTGCGATGTTGATGCCTTGTTCGCGCACCATTGCATCGAGTTGCTCGCGATAGAGCTTGAGTTGTGGTGCCCGCACCAATGTTGTTGCGTTCGCCTCCACATCGTAGCGTGTGGTGAACACGCGATAACCGGTCGTCGAATCCGCGAGCACTTTACTGTTGCCGGTGACGACGCGGGTGAAACCATCTTCATCCTCGCGATCATCCTGATCGAAATTGATCGATAACGTAAACGCAGCGAGCGCCTTGGCGTCATCCCATCGTTCGGCCTCGTCACCTTCGTTACGCGCGGCACGCTCGGCACGAATCAAATCTTCGACCACGCGTGCGATCTCACGCGCGCATTCGGCATAGGCGCGCTGATCAAGGCGATAGCGCTTCAACCCGGCAAGTGCGGTGCCGATCATCGGTGCCAGATTGGCGCGGGTACTCTCAATGGTGCCATCGATTTCCTCGGGGAGTGGCAGGCCGCTGAGCCGCGCCCAACAAATTTGCGAAATCGAAAACAGCAGCAAGCCCAAATCGGTTTCGGTCAGGCCCGAATGATAAAAACGCTCGGACCAGCGCAAAAAGCGGCGACGCAGATTATGCCGTTGGCCTGACATGTAAGAGGCCACGGACGATTCGACGCGAAGCTGTTCCAGCACTTCAAAAATAAGATGTGCAATCGGTTGCGGCGGGCTGAGTTCGCGGTGAATTTCCGCATCAGACCAAAGCATGCGCAAGGCAACGCCGTCCATCACGGCACGCAGATCGGGAAGATCGCTTGATGCTTCAGTTGTCGGCGAAACCTCGTCGGCCTCTGTCAAATCATCAGGCAACAGCAAATGCGGTGCATGAATCGGCACGCGCCGGACACCGCGAAATAATCGTTGCCCGCGAAAATGCAATTCACGATCACCCGCCAGCGCACGCACCGTCGCCGCGCACAGTTCATGCAAGCGCTGTTGATGGATCGCGTGTTCGCGCGCGTGACTCATACCGCGATTCAAGCCGCCGAATTTGCCGCGGATTCCGCCAGCTCCATACCCAGGCAGCGCTGATAATATTCGGCCACCAATGGGCGCTCGGCGCTGTCGCATCGATTCATAAACGTGACGCGAAACGCTTGCTCAAGGTTCGAAAAAATGGCGCTGTTCTCGGCCCACATGATCACCGTGCGCGGTGACATCAGCGTGGATAAATCGCCTGCGGCAAATCCCTTGCGCGTCAAATCCGCCAACGCGACCATGGAGGCCACCTGTTCGCGCCCGGCGGGTGTATTCAGCACCGGCACGCGCGCGAGCACGATCTCGACCTCATCGTCATGGCGCAGGTAATCAAGTGTCGCAACCACGTTCCAGCGATCCAGTTGCGCATGGTTGAGCATTTGCGAACCATGATAGAGACCATTCAAATTGCCCAGCCCGACCGTATTGGCGGTGGCGAATAATCGGAACGCCGGATGCGGCGTAAGTACGCGGTTTTGATCGAGCAGCGTGAGTTTGCCGTCGCGTTCAAGTAACCGTTGGATCAC
>JAYVXF010000184.1:0-1594 GCA_043793345.1 Betaproteobacteria bacterium
GCCTGCCAGTCGCGCCGGGCACGACTCCTTGGCAAACGCGAAGGATAAAATAAAGCACGCGCCAAAAAATCCGATGCCCACCATCAGTGCCAGCAGATAAGCGTACGGTAGCTTTGGGACGTAAATGAGTGTTGCCAGCAAGGCGAGCGCGATGGCGAGCCCACCGATGTAGAGCGGCTTCCTCAGCCCGATGCGATCCGACAGCGCGCCGTAACTCAAACATCCAATCGACCAGGCCACCATCATCGTTGAGCACAGGCCGGCCGCGTTGGCGGCGGAAAGTTGATAATGCGTGACAAGAAACGGCACGCCCCACAAACCGGCAAAGGTGAGAATGATCGCGCACGGTGCCCCGGCGATAAAAAACAGCAGGATGACATTGCGTATTTGCAGCACCGTTTTGAGCCCGGAAAAAAATCCCGCGAAAACACCTGCGCCGGGGTGGTTGACTTTAGATTCGTGAATGGCATAGCTCTTGTAACCCCGCGCATCAGGATCGTCCCGCACGACAACCCAAGTCAATACACCGAGCAGCACCGTGACCGCGGCGCTAACCCACATCACGGCGCGCCAGCCGAATGCATCCACCAGCATATGCAATGGCGCGCCCGCAAACACCGCAGCACCGCCGCCGACGGCTAACGCCAGGCCTGAGGTCAGGGCAAATTGTCGCGTCGGCATCCAGTGGCTTGCCAGCTTTAACATCGACACCAGCGCAACACCGACCGACCCGCCGATCAACAAACGTCCCAGATTTGCCGTCCACGTATCTGCAGCCATCGCAAATACTGCCGTGCCAATGCCCGCGACGATGCCACCCACCGACAACAACAGACGCGGGCCAAATCGGTCTGCCAATAAACCGGTGGGTATTTGCATCGCGACGTAGCTGTAAAAATAAAACGCCGAGAGATTGCCGAGTGCGGCCGCCGTCAAGCCGAATGTCTGGCTCAACTCAGAAGTCAACACGGCAGGTGCTACGCGCTGATAAAAAGCGATGAAAAAAAGTGCGGCACCCATGCCCCACATCGTCCAGGCCAGCGACGGCGGCGGATGACGTTTTTCGTTCAAGTGCAAACCATCACGCAATTTTTTCGAGCCGGCGTTCACGCACATACAGGAACGCGGGCAACGCAAACGACAAACCAATCAGGATATTTGCGACGATGAAAAGCCACCAGTGCCGAACACCAAGCCGTCTCGATTCAGCAAACATGAATGGCCAAAAAACCAGACAGGAAATGGTGAAATCAACCAGTGTTGCCGCCGCAATCGGGCTTCCCCACGCGAGCGGGAGTGCTCCTGAAGCACCTGGAACATAGGCGAGATAGCCGAAGTAAGTCGCGTACGGCGCGATGGCACCGATGATGGCGGCGATGAGGTAAAAATTTTTCATCCGTGCGTCTGGACAACAATATCTGTCCGCCTACACCTGTTCCCACGGCAGCGCTGCGCGTCGCCATCCACCAAGCTTGCCACGTTGATGGTTGCTATCGAGATCGCCTTCGAAACCTTCCAGCACGTTGTATACGGTGGTGAATCCCGCCGCCTCGAGCGCCAAGCCTGCGTCAACGCTGCGGTTGCCCGAGCGACA
>JAYVXF010000185.1:0-16670 GCA_043793345.1 Betaproteobacteria bacterium
CCCGGTGCCACCGGCTTTCAAGCTGATGAGAAAAAGTTTCACCTCGCCAGATTGAAATTGCTCAATCGGTTTTTTGCGGTCCCGCGTGGCGCCGGTCAGTTTCACGTAGGCGATTTGGCGCAATTCGAGTTCCGCTTCGATAAGCGCGAGCATGCTGGTGAACTGCGAGAACAATAAAATACTGCGGCCCTCGGCCAGCAACTCGTCGAGCATTTCCAGCAGCGCCAGGAGCTTGGCCGATGGCGGTGGTTTGGCTTTGCGCGTTGTTTTTAGCAGACGCGGGTCGCAACAAATCTGGCGCAATTTCAGCAGCGCATCGAGCACCACGATGTGACTTTGACCAATGCCTTTCGCGGCGATTTCGTCGCGCACCCGCTTATCCATTGCAGCGCGTACCGTCTCATACAAATCCGCTTGCGCTGATTCAAATTCAATCGCGCGCGTGACCAATGTTTTGGCGGGTAATTCGGACGCGACCAAATCTTTCGTTCTCCTTAATAAAAACGGGTGGATTCTGCGCGCGAGAAACTGCTGGCGCGCGAGATCGCCCTCTTTCTCAATTGGTTTACGATAATCGCGCTGAAATGTTTTCTCCTCACCGAGTAAGCCCGGCAACAAAAAACGAAACAGCGACCACAGCTCGCCCAGATGATTTTCCATCGGCGTGCCGGTCAGGCACAGTCGGTGGCGTGCTTGCAGGCGGCAGGCAATCTGCGCGGCTTTGGTTTTAGGATTTTTAATGTTTTGCGCTTCGTCGAGAATCACCATGTGCCATTGCTGCGCCATCAATTTTTCTTCATCGCGCGCGAGCAGCGCGTAGGTCGTCAGCACGAGATCATATTGGCTAAATGTTTCGCCGCGCTCATGGCGGGTCGAGCCGTGTGAAATCAGCACCGACATATCAGGCGCAAACCGCGCCGCCTCGGCAGCCCACGGCGCCATCATGCTGGTCGGGGCAATCACCAACGCGGGGCGATCCAGGCGTCCAGAGGTTTTCTCCACCAGCAGATGGGCGAGTGCCTGCACCGTTTTGCCCAGACCCATGTCGTCGGCGAGGATGCCGGACAATTCGTACTCACGCAAAAACTGCAGCCACGCGAGGCCTTCCTGCTGGTACGGTCGCAGGTTTGCGTGAAAATTTGTCGGCACCGCCACCGGCACGATGCCCTCGAATCGCGCCAGTCGCGCGCCGAGTTGCCGCATGCGTTCACCACCGAGCCAGCGCAAATCGAGTGCGCTGTCGAGCTCGGCGAGCCTGGCTGCATCGAGCGGCGACAAGCGCACGCGACCATTCGATGGCTCGCGCAAATACAGCTCGTACAGCGTCGCCAGCAGTGGCTTCAATCGCGCCAGCGGCAGCGCTGCACGCCTGCCATCACCGAGCGGCACGATGATCTTCGCGTCGTCGTCTTTCGTTTCCAGCGCGGTCGGATTCCATTCCACCGGTGACGTTTGTATCAGCCGCACCAGAATCGGAATCAGGCTCACCCGTGCGCCCTCGACCTCGATGCCGATTTCGAGATCGAACCACTGGTTCGACGATTCATCGACATCGGCGTACCACTCGCTGATGGGGGTGAGATCGAAACGGAAATCGGCGGCGATGTCGATTTTCCAGCCGTCGATTCGCAATTGTGGAACGATTGTTTCGAGGAACGTGGTCCAGTTGTCGTAGGCACGTTCATCGTTGGTCGCATCGGCAAAAACCAGCGTGCCTTGCATCTCACGGCTCATGCCGCGCGACAACGCTTTCTCGGCCGACGCCAGCCCGCTGCTGGTGAGCCGCAGCCGCGACTCGCGCTCGAAGCGCATGTCGCGCAGCGCCCGAACGAGGCGATTGTCCTCGACGCGGGTGATTTCGGTGGGGCTCTTGCCGGCCACGCGTACGCCGAGATAGTCGAAGCTTAACGTCGCCGTTTCGACTAACGTGTCGACGTGCTTCCAGGTGCGCGTGTCGTAATGGCGGTGGTGATGCGATTTGAGTGAGAGAATTGGTTGCGGTCGATAGTGCGTTAACAGCTGTTCTTCAAGCAGGACGGGCGGCGGAATACTCTGATGGAGATGGCGGGTTTGCATTTCCTCCGATACCCGCGCCATCCATTTCGCCGGTAACGCCGGTGCCGCCGCCACCGCCATCGCGATCGCGGGGGAGAGGGTCGATTCAACGATGCCGCATTCGCCGCTGGCCGTGTCAACGTATAGCGGCGGACGGGTGGCCAGCGCGACCGCCGCCGGCGTGATGAGCAGCGCCGGTTGCCGGTCACCGTTGGCAAGGGTGCGCCACTCGATCTCGCCACGCCTGGGCAACGCCCACCGAAGCGCCGGTCGATGTACATCCAGCCAATAGCCACGTCCGGTATCGATGACCGCGCGGACTAATTCTGCGCTGATGCCAACAAGCGGAAACTGAAAACTGTAGCCGCGCCCCGTCACCGCCGAAAGCTGGCGAAGAATTTGCGCGTCGCTTTGCAGCATGTAGCGCGGCGGATTGAAATAAGAGTGGGTGTTGTTGTAGCTGCCCGCGCCCGAATATTCTCCCGATTTTTTTATCCTGGCCTTGATGATTTGCAGCATGCCGCCCAACTCCATATCGAGCTGCGTCGGTTCGAATAGGTAGAGGATGCGTTGGTTGACATCGTCAGGATAAATCTCGCTGCTGCCCGATTGCGCGGCAGCGATTTTGGCAAGCCACGATTCGATCGAATACGGTAGCGGAGTCGATGGTGTCGATGGTGTAGATGGCGTCGCGCCTCGTGCCGAGCGGGTCGATGCCGGCGAATGGGTTGCGCGGCGAACGCTATCGGCGATGGTGTCGGCGCCATTATTGAGCGCGGAAAACTCGGCCCGATTCTGCGTCGCCGCCAACAGCGCCGCGAACACGTGTTTGCAATTGTGTGCCACCGGGCAAGTGCAGAAGCCGGCAATTTTTGCGCGCGCAAAATCGACGCGAATCTCTTGCTCGTATTGGCCAGCCGAGCCTTCAACGGTCGCCTGCAGTGTGGCGCTGTCATGCTCGCCGGCGCCTCGACCAGCCCACGCCGTCGTCAGCACACGGCCCTGTTGAAAATAGCCGCGACCGCGCTGCCGCGTGGCATCGTCGAAGTTGCTGTCGAATAGTTCGTCCAAAGCGCGCATTGATGAAGAAAAAATTTAGCAAAGCTTTCATTATTCGGTGGTCGGTGCAATCGCGCAAGGGTTTCGCGAATTTAAATAATTTAAATGAAAGACTCTAGCACTGGCGCGGCTTGTGGCGGCATTTAACGCCAGTGACCGCGCCGGTGCTAGAGTTTATAAATTTGCGTGGCGATCCTAAGCCGGTTGCTGTCGTTCATATCGCCGCACCCATGGCACGCGTACGCGTCTTGGCTTAGAATCGAGGGACTTTCACTGGGTGTGTAACCGCGCATGGAAAGGTGGGGCGAAGGCGTAGCTAGACGACATCGCGGGAAATCGGCAAGGGCATCACGCACTTGCGCTTTTGGAGATTGAACCGATGAACGACCGCATAACGATAGCCATTCCTTTAGCCGAAGTGCGCAGCAAGATGAAGGCGCGCAACACCCCCAAGGGTCGACAAGTTGAGTTACCGGCGCGTGCCGACATGGCCGCCTTGCTATCCGGTCGCGAGATCCGCCGCGATCTGCTGATCGAGTATCTGCATCTCATCCAGGATAAATACGGCAGTCTCTCTGCCGCGCACATGGCGGCGCTCGCGGAGCTGATGAAAATCGCCCAAGCGGAAGTCTATGAAGTCGCCACCTTTTATCATCACTTTGATGTGGTCAAAGAAGGTGAAGACGCGCCTCAGGCGTTGACGGTACGGGTTTGCGAAACGCTGTCATGCAAGATGGCCGGTGCGGATGATTTGCTGAAAAAATTACCGGGCATTCTGGGCAAAGATGTGCGTGTCATTGCGGTGCCCTGCATTGGGCGCTGTTCGGAAGCGCCTGCGGTGTGCGTGGGACAAAATGCGTTTGGGCATGCGACGGCCGAGAACGTGGCTGACGCGGTGCGCATTTCTTCCCTCCCCCCCCGTGGGGGAGGGATCGAGGGAGAGGGGGTTGGCGTCACAAATCTCGCCAAGTGCCAATCCAACGGTGGCTACCAGACTTATCTTGATGTCATCAATGGGAAACGCGCCGCAGAAAGTGTGCTCGCCGAAATGGAGCACTCAGGTCTGCGCGGGCTCGGTGGCGCGGGATTTCCGACCGGTCGCAAATGGCGCATCGTGAAAGCGGAAGCGGCACCGCGTTTGATGGCGGTAAATATCGACGAAGGCGAGCCGGGTACGTTCAAGGATCGCTATTTCCTCGAGCGCGATCCGCATCGTTTTCTTGAGGGCATGCTGATTGCCGCAAGCGTTGTCGGCATCGACGCGATCTACATTTATTTGCGTGACGAATATCATGCCTGCCGCCATTTGCTGGAAGCCGAGCTGGCGAAGCTTAGAGCCAATCCCCCGGGTGGCGTGAAATTGCCGTTAATCGAATTGCGCCGCGGTGCCGGTGCCTATATCTGCGGCGAAGAATCGGCAATGATTGAATCCATCGAAGGCAAGCGCGGCATGCCGCGGCTGCGTCCGCCGTACGTCGCGCAGGTCGGATTGTTTTCTCGTCCGACGCTCGAACATAATTTTGAAACACTCTACTGGGTGCGCGACATTGTTGAAAAAGGCGCAGCGTGGTTTGCCGATCAGGGACGCAACGGTCGCAAGGGACTGCGTTCTTTTTCGGTTTCAGGGCGCGTAAAAAATCCGGGTGTGAAGGTGGCACCTGCGGGCATCACCGTCACGCAACTGATCGAGGAATTCTGCGGCGGCATGATTGACGGCCACAAATTTTATGCGTACCTTCCAGGCGGCGCGTCGGGCGGTATTTTGCCTGCCAGCATGGGTGACATTCCACTCGATTTTGATACCTTGCAGCCCTATGACTGCTTCATTGGTTCAGCGGCCGTGGTGATTTTGTCGAACCACGACAAGGCGCGCGATGCGGCGTTGAATCTCATGAAATTTTTTGAACACGAAAGCTGCGGGCAATGTACGCCTTGCCGCGTCGGGACGGAAAAAGCCGTGCATCTGCTTGAAGAATCGAAATGGCGAACGGGTTTGCTTGAAGAGTTGTCGCAGGTGATGATCGATGCGTCGATCTGTGGCTTGGGGCAGGCCGCGCCGAATCCGATTCGCTGTGTAATCAAACATTTTTCTCACGAAATCTGAGGCGACAACATGAACGCCATGAACGAACCCATCATCCGCGCCGAAGTTGTTGAATTCACACTCGACGGCAAAAAAATCACCGCACTTGCCGATCAAACGCTGATCGAGATCGCCGAGCAGAACGGCATCGACATTCCGCGTCTTTGCTACTTGCCCGGCTATCGTCCGGACGGCAATTGCCGTGCATGTGTGGTGGAAATCAAAGGCGAACGCGTGCTCGCACCGTCGTGCTGCCGCCATCCGGCCAACGGCATGGAGGTCACCACCAATTCGCCGCGTGCTGTCGCATCGCAAAAAATGGTGCTGGAGCTTTTAACAGCTGATGCGCCACCCAAAAATTACAAGCCGGGTGCAAATGAATTGACGATGTGGGCCGAGAAGCTTGGCGTCACCACGTCGCGCTTCAAGCCCCGCCTGCAACCCAATCCGGATTTTTCGCATCCCGCGATGACGGTGAATCTCGATGCCTGCATTCAATGCACGCGCTGCGTGCGCGCCTGCCGCGAAGAGCAGGTGAACGACGTGATCGGCTACGCGTTCCGTGGTGCGCAATCGAAAATCGTTTTCGATTTCGATGATCCGATGGGCATCTCCACCTGTGTGGCCTGTGGCGAATGTGTGCAGGCCTGCCCGACCGGCGCGCTGTCGCCGGCCAAAGAGGCCTATGCCATCGTCGCCGACAAAACGGTCGACAGCGTGTGTCCGTATTGCGGTGTCGGTTGCCAGCTTACCTATCACGTCAAGGACAACACCATCATTCGCGTCGAAGGCCGTGATGGTCCGTCGAACCACAATCGCCTCTGCGTCAAAGGCCGTTATGGATTTGACTACGCGCATCATCGGCAACGTTTAACCAAGCCGCTGATTCGCAAACCCGGCGTTGCGAAAACGGCCGACTTCAAACTCGACCCGGAAAATTGGCGCGATGTATTTCGCGAAGCGACGTGGGAAGAAGCGCTCGATCTGGCGGGCAACACACTCGCGAAAATTCGCGACACACACGGCAAAAATGCCCTGGCCGGTTTCGGCAGCGCCAAGGGCAGCAACGAAGAAGCGTATCTGTTTCAGAAGCTGGTGCGCACCGGTTTCGGCACCAATAACGTCGATCACTGCACGCGTCTCTGCCACGCTTCATCGGTTGCCGCGTTGCTCGAGGGCGTGGGCTCAGGGGCGGTATCCAATCAGGTGTCCGATGTTGCAAAAGCTGAAGTCATATTCTTGATCGGTGCGAATCCAACCTCGAACCATCCGGTCGCGGCAACCTGGATAAAAAACGCGGTGAAAAACGGCGCGAAATTAATCGTCGCCGATCCACGCGGCACCGAGCTTGGCCGCCACGCCTGGCGTAATTTGCGCTTCAAAGCCGACACCGATGTGGCGATGTTGAACGCGATGATTCACACCATCATCGACGAAGGCTTGGTCAACGAAGATTTCATCCGCGACCGCACCGCCAACTATGAAGCGCTAAAAGAAAACGCAAAGAACTACAGCCCGGAAAAAATGGCACCCTTGTGTGGCATCCCGGCAGAAACGTTGCGCGAAGTCGCGCGCGCATTCGCCACCTCGAAAGGCTCGATGATCCTCTGGGGCATGGGCATTTCACAACACGTACACGGCACCGACAATGCGCGCTGCCTGATTGCATTGACGCTGATGACCGGCCAGATTGGTCGCCCCGGTTCGGGATTGCATCCTTTGCGCGGGCAGAACAACGTGCAGGGTGCCTCGGATGCGGGTCTCATCCCGATGATGTTCCCCGATTACAAACGCGTCGACAACCCGGAAGCGTTCGCGCGATTCGAGAAATTGTGGGATACCAAACTCGATCCCGTCCCCGGATTAACCGTCGTCGAAATCATGGATGCCGCCTACGATGGAAAGATCAAAGGCATGTACGTGATGGGTGAGAATCCGGCGATGTCGGATCCTGACGCGAATCACGCACGTGGCGGATTGGCGCGTCTTGAGATGCTGGTGGTACAGGATATTTTTCTCACCGAGACCGCCTATCTGGCCGACGTGATTTTCCCTGCCTCGTCGTGGCCCGAAAAAATGGGCACCGTCACCAACACCGATCGCATGGTGCAACTCGGTCGTCGCGCGCTCGATGCGCCCGGTGACGCGAGGCAGGATTTGTGGATCATCCAGCAGCTCGCCAAGCGCTTGGGCGTCAACTGGAATTACACTGGTGCCGAGAGCGGCGTTGCTGCCGTCTACAACGAAATGCGCACCGCGATGAATTCGATGGCGGGCAGTTCGTGGGAGCGACTGGAACGCGAATCGTCGGTCACCTATCCCTGCGATGGCGACGACGATCCCGGCCAGCCGGTGGTATTCACGACTGATTTTCCAACGGAGAGCGGTCGCGCAAAATTTGTACCCGCCGACATTATTCCCGCCAACGAGCGGCCCGATGCCGAGTATCCGTTTGTGCTCATCACCGGTCGCCAACTCGAGCACTGGCATACCGGCTCGATGACGCGTAGAGCGTCGGTGTTGGATGCGATCGAGCCTGAGGCGGTCGTCTCCATACATCCGCTGGATCTCGCACAGATCGGCGCGCTGGCAGGCGACGTGATCACCGTGCAATCACGGCGCGGTGTGATCTCGCTGAAAGCGCGCGCCGATGAAGGCACACCGACCGGTGCGGTATTTATTCCCTTCGCGTTTTACGAAGCGGCGGCAAATTTGCTGACCAATCCCGCGCTCGATCCGGTTGGCAAAATCGCCGAGGTCAAATATTGCGCAGTGAAGATTAGTCGCGGCGGGCAGGTGACTGCGCTGTCGAGTTATGGTGGGGGGCAATCGTATCAGTCTGAAGACATTGAAGCGGCTGCGGAGTAACGATCAGCTGTGGCGCGTTTAGCCGCAGCGTAGTTGAAGAATCTGAAACTCCAGCATTGGCGCGGCCTCCAGGGCAAAAATCCCATGAAATCCGCGCCAATGCTGGAGTTTGGCATTTGTCTCGCTGTCACCGTACTATCGCTTGCTCTAGCAAATGGACTAGACTAGACTAAGTGCATTCGCGAGGCAGCCATGCAGACCATCAACATCCACGACGCAAAAACAAATTTCTCCAAGCTTGTCGATGCTGTGTCGCGCGGCGATGAAATCGTCATCGCCAAAGCCGGAAAACCTGCGGCAAGACTTGTTCCTGTTCGGGCGAAAAAAACGCTTCGCAAACCCGGTGCCTTGAAAGGAAAAATCAGGATCGCAGCCGATTTCGACGCGCCGCTGGACGACGATATATTGGCGACATTCGAGGCGGGTCATGCGCCTGTTGCTTGATACGCACATCTATCTGTGGTGGCTGCAGGACAATCGAAAATTGTCCAAAGCAGGACGGGCAAAAATAATTGCGGCAGATGAGGTGTTCGTAAGCAGCGCGTCGATTTGGGAGGCGTCGATAAAAGCGGGGCTTGGCAAGCTTGACGTCGACATTGACGCCATCGTGGCGGAAATCCCGAAGAGCGGTTTCGTCGAGCTTGCCGTATCAGCGCGCCACGCGGCTCGGCTCATGCAGCTGCCCAATATCCATCGTGATCCCTTTGATCGCATCCTGATCGCGCAAGCGTTGAGCGAACCGCTACGATTTCTGACGATCGACGCGATGCTACAGGCCTACACGGATCTTGTCGAAGTGGTATGACAAAAAGACGAAACTCGTGCGTTGGCGCGACTTTCCGAGGCATTTCGGCCGGAAAGCCGCGCTAATGCTGGCGTTATCCATTTAATTTACGCACCCCACTTTTACGCGAACGACGTAAAGCGCTCTGGCGGCAGGGGCATTCATCGAGAATTGCCCTGTGCAAAATGCGGTAGCATTCCGTGGCGCCGATCTACTTCTGCATGAGATCGAATTCCCGTCCCAATTTATTGCGAGTCCGCCATGTCACTGTCACTGAAAGCTTCATTCCTGCTATTGCTCGTTTCCAGTGCTGCACTCGCCGATGACGCCGCGCTGCTACGCTGCCGCACCATTGCCGACGCCACGGCTCGCCTCGGTTGCTACGACGCGCTGCCAGTGACCACGGCTGGCGGTAACGCGGCAGGCTTGCCGGTGAATGCAGGCAAGGTGTCCGCCCAAACGGCGGCGCGTGCGCAGCCCTTATCGGCAGAAGTGACGACACAGCCAACATCGCCACCCGCGCAGGCGCAATTCGGTCTCGAGGATCGCGCGGCAAATAAAAACGCGCTCGACGCAATTGAAAGCACCATCCCCGGCGAGTTTGAAGGCTGGTCGGCGAGGTCGACTTTCAAACTCGCCAACGGGCAGGTCTGGCAAGTGAGTGACGACAGCGCGCGTGCGCATTACATCACCAATCCGAAGGTGCGGATTCGTCGCGGCGCGCTCGGCGCGTTTTATATTGAGATTCAAGGCACCAATAATTCGCCGAGAGTGAAGCGCGTGCAGTAGCGTGCATCAGGGTCGGCGCGGACGTCCGCTTAGATGTCAGGCACGCGGCATCAAGCACGCGCCCGGAGGGCGAGAATGGCGGGTACGATTCAAACTGATGTGGCGCAAATCAGGTTGATAAATACACTAAAAATTGTCATTTCGACCGCAGGGAGAAATCTGCTGTGCGCCCTCAGCGGACTGAAAGCAGATTTCTCTTGGCGGTCGAAATGACAGTGTTCGTATGGTGCACACATCACGCTGAATCGTACCCGGGAATGGCAACGAAACGGTGACTGTGCGCCAAGCCGCGTAAAATCCTATGTCCGTCGCCTCACTCTCCATCCCAACTTTTTCGCATGTCATCCCACCACGCCCACACCGCGCCTCACGCCGTAAGCAGTACCGCTGCCGCCACACCAGCCCCGTCCAAAAGCGATTGGCGCGTCATCCGCTCGCTGCTGCCCTACCTATGGGATTTTCGCTGGCGCGTCGCCGTGGCGCTCACCTTCCTCATCACTGCCAAGATCGCCAACATCGGCGTGCCGCTGTTGTTGAAGGAGCTGGTCGACACACTCGATAAATCGAAAGCGATTCTGGTGGTGCCTTTCGCGCTGTTGGCGGCTTACGGGCTGCTGCGATTGTCATCGACGCTGTTCGCTGAATTGCGTGACATCGTGTTTGTCAAAGTCACCCAGCGCGCCGTGCGCCGGGTGGCTCTCTCGGTGTTTCGCCATTTGCACGCGTTGTCGTTGCGCTTTCACCTGGATCGGCACACCGGTGGCGTGACGCGCGACATCGAACGCGGCTCACGGGGCATTTCCACGTTGATGTCGTTCATGCTTTTTTCGGTGATCCCGATCATTCTGGAAATCACGCTGGTCACAATTTTGCTGGCACGCAAATTTGATATCTGGTTTGTCGTCATCACGCTCGCAGCAATTCTTTTGTACATCATCGCTACCATCAGCATCACCGAGTGGCGCACCGCGCACCGGCGGCAGATGAACGAGATGGATTCGAAAGCCAATACCAAAGCCATCGATTCACTGCTCAATTACGAGACCGTCAAATATTTTGGCAACGAAGAATACGAGGCGGGGCGCTATGACAAAAACCTGCAAAGCTACGAAACCGCCGCCACCAAGAGCGAAATTTCACTGGGGCTGTTAAACGTCGCGCAAAGCTGCGTCATTGCCACCGCTGTGACGTTACTGATGTGGCGCGCATCCGACGGCGTCGTCAAAGGGCAGCTCACGCTGGGTGATTTGGTGATGGTGAATGCGCTATTGATTCAGCTCTACATTCCGCTTAATTTTTTGGGCACCATGTATCGCGAGATCAAACAGGCGCTGACCGACATGGAAAAGATGTTCCGCCTGCTCGGTGAGAACCGCGAAATCGCTGACAAGCCCGATGCGGGTTCGCTGGCCATTGGTGACGCCAACATTAAATTTGATCACGTCAATTTCGGTTATGACGCCAAGCGGCAAATTTTATTTGACGTGAGCTTCGAGGTGCCCGCCGGTCACACTGTCGCCGTGGTTGGCGCAAGCGGCGCGGGCAAATCGACCCTGTCGCGATTGCTGTTCCGGTTTTACGACATCAACAGCGGCAGCATCAGCATCGACGGTCAGGACATCCGCGATGTCACACAAGCCAGCGTACGAGCCAGTCTCGGCATTGTGCCGCAGGATACCGTGCTGTTCAACGACACCATCCGCTACAACATCGGCTACGGTCGGCCCGGTGCGACGGAAGTGGAAATTGAAGATGCGGCGCGGCGCGCCCACGTGAGCGGCTTCATCGAGCGGCTGCCGGATAAATGGCAAGCCATGGTTGGCGAACGTGGCTTGAAACTTTCCGGCGGTGAAAAGCAGCGCGTGGCGATTGCGCGCACGCTGCTCAAAAATCCGGTGATCATGATTTTTGATGAGGCGACATCGGCGCTGGATTCCGCGACGGAAAAATCGATTCAGGCCGAATTGAAAGACATCGCCAAAGACCGCACCACGCTCGTCATCGCGCATCGACTCTCGACAATTATCGATGCCGACCAGATTCTGGTGATGGATTTAGGCCGTATCGTCGAGCGCGGAAATTTCCGTGAATTGATTGAGCAAAACGGGAAGTTTGCCGAGATGTGGCGGTTGCAGCAGCAGGAAGAGGCGAAGGCGGCATGACGTCGCGCTTGATTCAGGCGAACAGAGGTAAGCAAGTCCGTTGACCCTTTAGTCGCGGGCCGTGCAGCGGGGCAATTAAGTTTGCGTTTGCCCCGACCGCTTCAACACCACCGGCTCAATCAACACCGTCAGCAAAGCGCTGCCCATCCAGATATGTCCATCCTGCACCGTCGCATTGATTTGCATGTTGCGGTCAGCCAGCTTGGCGAGGGCCGTTGTGGCCGCAATCGGAATTTCAATCACATCAAGGTTCTCATGCCGCGTCAGCGCCGCCTGATTTTGATTCCACCAGATGCCGACGCCGCGCCCGCCGTAGGTCAGTAGCACCACGCGCCGCGCACGGCCGCAGGCCTTGCGCAGCTCGCGTTCATCGGGCAGGCCGACATCGATCCAGCATTCGATATTGCCGGTGAGGTCTTTCAACCATAGCGCCGGCTCATCATCCGCAGAGAGTCCACGACCGTAAGTTAGCGCCTCGTCCGCAAACATCGCGAACGCAAGCAGGCGCACCATCATCCGCTCGCTCGTCTCGGACGGATGCCGCGCGAGCGTGAGCGTGTGGCTGCCGTAATAGCCGCGATCCATATCGGAAACAGCCAGCTCCACTTTGTGGACCGTGGCCTTGAGCGCCATGAATTATTTCTTGGCAGCTAGCGCTTTGGTGAGCAACTCGGCGGTGACATCGTTGAGCGATTTTTGCTGCGTATCGGCGAGCGCGTGAATCTGTTTGATGATGTCGCTGTGCAGCTTCACCGCAAATGGAATCAAGCCAGCTTCCTGATCGCGTTTACGCTGCTCGCGTTTGTCCGGCAGGTTCGCAGCATCCTTGCCAAAGCGGTCGGGGATGCCAGCGAGCTTCATGTTGCCCGAGAGTTTGGTGCCCTTGAGTTTTTCGAGATCGGTTTTTTTCACGTTGATTCCAATGTTGATGCTAAAGATGCATTTTACGCTGTCACCATTGGAATCCCGCTACAGCGCAGAGTCAGGTTTTTCACGCGACGCGCAGGACGAGACGTTTGCCACAAGCCTTGACATACCTTCGCACTGTTGCGATTGATGGCGAATGCTTTCCCGTTGCCAATGAGCGCTCCAGCCGTGCCACCGCCGGCGCCTGTGTTCCCATTCGCTCAGCCACCTGAGCTTGCGTGAGACCCGCGTCTTGCCGCGCCTTTAGCAAGGCATCGAGCAACACACCTTCCTCGCGCGCAATGCGTTCAACCTCAGCCCGCACACCAGGACGGCGCAGCAGTTTCTTCACCAATTGATCATGCGTTTGCATGTTTAATCTCCTTCATTCTGGTTTCTGCGACCGCTCGTTCACGCAGCGGCGTGCGATCAGACTTCTTGATAAAGCTGTGCAGCATCACGATGCGTTTACCCACAAGCGTGCAAAAGAAAACGCGGGCAATGCCCTCGGCACCCTTGAGCCGCAATTCGAAGAGCCCATCACCAAAGGCTGTCGTATGAGGCTCACCGAGATTCGGGCCGAGAGCAATCATTCTGCGGGTTAGCACAACATACCTTGCCGCTAATGTGTCAGGTAGTTCAGTGATTTGCGCCTGCAAGGCATCGCTGTAATATGAAATTGTGTAATCCACAAAACAATAATAACAAATATGTTACTAAAACTCAATGTGCCTTCGCCAGAAAGTCGACCATGTCCCTTTGATTCCTTTGCGTCAAAGAATCGCCGGAGATCCACTTGGTTTTCGCTGCCGCCGCGCTATCGTCGATGCATTCAAAGTGAATGCAAGAGTGAGATCATGGCAAACATGCGCATACGCGGGTTGGATGATCGGGCGTTAGCGCGGCTTAAACGCCAGGCCGTGCAAGAGGGCGGCAGTCTCAACAGTCTGGTGGTGCGCGTGTTACAGGGCGCGGACAGTGCGCCCAATAGTTCGGCATTGAAGAAATTTGAGGATCTCGATGCCCTGGCCGGTACCTGGAGCAAGCAGGAAGCGCGCGTGTTTGAACGCAACACGGCCGCGTTTTCCGAGGTTGACGCTACTCTCTGGAAGTAGTCGATGCGCCCCATCGCCATCGACACCAACGCCGACACCGCCTTCAAGCGTGGTGATGCCGCAATCGTCAGCGTTTTGCAACACGCGCCCATCATCATTGTGTGCGCCGCGGTATTGGGGGAACTGCTGGTCGGTTTCGCCGCCGGTCAGCGGCAAGGCGCCAACCGCTCAGAGCTGACGAAATTTCTCAGCGTGCCGCGCGTAAAAGTGGTGGCCAGCACAGCGGCCACCGCCGATTTATATGCGCTGGTATATGCAGCGTTGCGCCGCAAAGGCAAGCCTATTCCGACCAATGATTTATGGATTGCCGCCAGCAGCCTGGAACACGGTGCGGCTTTGTTGACGCTCGACGCGCATTTTCAACATATCGATGGTCTGCGCACGGGGGCCCAAATGGAAGATTTCATTCCGTGAAAGATCTCGTAGGTTGGGCTGGGTTTCATCAAGCCCAACATCAATGCTAATCTCGCATCATGCAATACCGACGCGCAAACATTGCTGGCGCAACCTATTTCATCACCGCGAATCTTGCTGAACGAGGCACACGCGGTGCGACATCGCTCACCGAACACATCGGTATCCTGCGCGACGCATTGCGGCAAGTGAAATCATCGCATCCGTTTCACATCGATGCGATGGTGGTGTTGCCCGATCACTTTCACTTGTTGATGACCTTGCCGCCGGATGACGCGAGTTTTTCGACCCGGATCGGCGCAATCAAATCGATGTTTTCGCGACAACATCCGAAGACAGAATCGATTCGTGCGTCGCGCGAATCAAAGCGGGAGCGCGGCATTTGGCAGAGGCGTTTTTGGGAGCACCTCATTCGTGATGATCGGGACTACGCCAATCACGTGGACTATATCCACATCAATCCCGTGAAGCACGGGTATGTGCAGCGCGCGGTTGATTGGCCGCACTCAACCATTCATCGTTTTATCGAGCGCGGTGTGCTTGATGCGAATTGGGCGGTTGATGTTGGGGATGGCGAGTTTGGGGAGGGGTGATGTTGGGCTTGATGAGGCCCAGCCCAACCTACGGGCTACAAGTAACTAGAGCTCGTAGCTCGTAGGTTGGGCTGGCTTCATCAAGCCCAACATCAATGTAATTTCGCGTCTTGCAACGTTAAAGTCGTCGTGATCAATATTTTCCAGAGTCGCCAGAATTTCGATCACGACCTCTCGCATTGTTTCGACAATCAACCCCCCCGCTTCCGCCGCCGATGCGCCTCCGCTTTTTCAGCAAAGAAATTCGGTCGCACTTTTGCAACACGCGGTGCCGCCGTCACCGACACAGCCGGGCTTGAAGTTGCCCCCGCCTCAGCAGGCGCACTGCGAACCTTCGCCACTGTGGTTTTACTGGTACGCGCCATCCACGGCGCTTCCGGTGTGGTCACACCGCGTTTTTTGGCAGCAGCCAGAGCATTCTCTTTACTCCGTGCCTTGGGGCCTTTTTTCGCGCCCAATTTGACGGGCATTTTCACACCAGCTTTGATCTTCGATTGCACAACCCATGCCGCCGCCTTCGCCGCGTTTTTCTTGTTCACCCGCTTGTCGAATTTGATTTTTGCCTTGGCCGCCTGCGCCTCCATGGACGCCGCCATCGCGGTGGCATCGGCCGTCAACACGGCAATCCTTGCGTCGCCGAATTCCACAACTTGTCCCGGACGAATTTTGCAGCGCTTCCTCAATTCCACCTGGCCATCGACGTGTACGTTGCCTTCGCTCACCAGCGCGCCGCCAGCGCCGCCGCTCTCGGCCAGGCCGCAGAGTTTTAGTAATTGATTGAGCTCGATGAATTCGGTGGTGATGTGGTATTCGGACACTTGCATGATGATGCTTTCGGTTTGAATTGATGGTGCAGTTTACGCGAGATGACAGGGCGCTCAGGCAACTTCGTCGCAGTCTGCGCAATACTCGTTCCTGTCATTTCGAACCCAGTTTCATCGGGTGAGAAATCTGCTCCATTGCGCCGAGAGAAAAAGCAGATTTCTCTCTTCGTTCGAAATGACAGCGGTGTTTTTTAACTTGCAGCGATGACTCAAATTGGCGCTGAGTGTCATCACGGTTCAACGACCTACCAATGCGCCGCCAACACCGCCAGAAACGCCTTCCCATATCGCTGAAGCTTGTTCGCACCCACGCCGCTGATGTTGGCAAAGGCATCCAAGTCTTTCGGCCGTCGCTTCAGCATTTCCAGCAATGTCGCATCGTGAAAAATCACGTACGGCGGCACATTTTGTTCGCGCGAAAATTTCAATCGCTCCTCGCGCAGTGCTTTCCACAAACGTTCGTCCTCCGGTTTCACGCTGCCTTTGCCCGCACGACCACCTGACGGTAATTCACGCGTTCCGCCTTTCGCAGTTCTGCGCGCCGCTTTTTTTATTTCTTCAACCCGGAACGTGACCGCCTGCCCGCCCTTCAACACGTCGCGGCTTTCCGCCGTGAGCTTGAGCCCGCCGAAACCTTCCACGTCGACTGCCAATAGTCCGCTCGCCGTCAGTTGCCGAAAAACGCCACGCCACGCCAGCTCCGACAAATCCTTGCCGACACCAAATGTGCTCAATCGATCATGGCCAAACTGTTGCATGCGTTCTGTGGTTTTGCCGAGCAACACATCGATGAGATGCATCACGCCAAACCGCTGGCCGGTGCGATAGACACACGACAGCGCCTTTTGCGCGGCGGTGGTGCCGTCCCAGGTCGCGGGTGGCTCGAGGCAGTTATCGCAATTGCCGCAGGGCCTGGCCAGATGTTCGCCAAAATATTGCAATAGTGTCTGGCGGCGACAGCGCGTCGATTCGCAAAAGCCCAACAGCGCATCGAGCTTTTGCCGCTCCACGCGTTTGC
>JAYVXF010000186.1:0-16659 GCA_043793345.1 Betaproteobacteria bacterium
CACATCACCTTCCTGCTATCTGCTCTCGCCATCGCCTACAGCGACAAGATCATGGCTCATCAGGAAAAACCACCGAAATCCGGCGTCGCGCATTAGGAGATTTACATGGTCACGATCAAACAAGAAGACTTCATCTCATCCATCGCCGACGCATTCCAGTACATCAGCTATTACCATCCGGTCGACTACATCAAGGCGCTGCACGAGGCTTACACGCGCGAGGAGTCGCCCGCCGCCAAAGATGCGATGGCGCAGATCCTCATCAATTCGCGGATGGCGGCCGAGGGGCACCGGCCAATATGCCAGGACACCGGCATCTGCATCGCCTTCATCCGCGTCGGCATGGACGTGAAATTCGAGGGTCCCCTGACACCTGAACAGATGGTCAATGAAGGCGTTCGTCGCGCTTACACCGACGTGAATAATCCGCTGCGTGGCTCGATGCTCGTCGATCCCGATGGCACGCGTAAAAACACCGGCGACAACACGCCCGGTGTGACGCACATTGAAATCGTTGCCGGCGATAAAGTGGAAGTCATCGTTGCAGCCAAGGGTGGCGGCTCGGAAAATAAATCCAAATTCGCCATGCTGCTGCCATCCGACAATATCGTCGACTGGGTGCTGTCGATGGTGCCGACCATGGGTGCGGACTGGTGCCCGCCGGGATTGCTTTCGCTCGGCATCGGCGGCTCGCCTGAAAAAGCCATGCTGATGGCCAAGTGGGCCATGATGGAGCCTTTCAATATGCACCAGTTGCAAGCGCGCGGCGCGCGAACACGCGCAGAACAATTGCGACTGGAAATTTTCGAGAAAGTAAACGCGCTCGGCATCGGCGCGCAGGGTCTGGGCGGCCTCACGACGGTGCTTGACGTGAAAGTGACAGATTACCCGACGCACGCCGCATCCAAACCGGTCGCGCTGCTGCCAAATTGTGCGGCAACGCGACACGCGCATTTCACGCTCGACGGTTCGGGTCCTGCGGTGTTGACACCACCATCGCTGGAGGATTGGCCGAAATTGGCGCTCGATTTCAAATCGTCCCGCCGCGTCAATGTCGATACCTTAAACAAAGCAGAAATCGCAACCTGGAAATCGGGCGAAACACTGCTGCTGTCCGGCAAAATTCTCACCGGCCGCGATGCCGCACACAAGCGCATGACCGACATGATTGCCAAGGGCGAAAAATTGCCGGTGGATTTCACCAATCGTTTTATTTATTACGTAGGCCCCGTGAATCCGGTGCGCGAAGAAGTGGTCGGCCCGGCTGGACCGACCACCTCCTCAAGGATGGATCGCTTTACAGAATCGATGTTAGCCAACACCGGCTTGATCGGCATGATCGGCAAATCGGAACGCGGCGCGACCGGGTTGGATGCGATCAAAAAACACCGCGCGGTTTATTGCATCGCCGTTGGCGGCGCCGCCTATCTGGTGTCGAAAGCGATTCGCGGCGCGCGGGTGGTGGCCTTCGCCGATTTGGGCATGGAAGCGATCCACGAATTCGAAGTCAAAGACATGCCGGTCACGGTCGCCGTTGATGCTCAGGGCAACGCGGTACACAAAACGGGTCCCGCCGAATGGCGCGCAAAGATCGGCAAGATTCCGGTCGTCGTCGCTTGATGCCCGAAGCAGTCAAGGCGCATATGCCACCGCAGTTGAAATTCGCGGTGATCGATGGCTCGGCCGGCGTTCGCTGCTTGCTCGGTGCTTTTTTGCAAACAGAATGGCCGCACGCCACCATCGAGGAAGTCGACCCGTTCGCGGAAACACTGCGCGGCATTGGTTTCGCATTCGGCACCAACAGCGACGTGATCCTGCTTGGCGGCATCGGCACCACCGCCGAAGCGTGTTCGTCATTGCAGCGATTGCGGTCGCGCGAACATTGCCCGCCGGTAATATTGATGGTCGCGCGCGAGCTTGAATCGCAGGCGGCGATGCTGATTGAAGCGGGTGCGTCTTCGGTATTATTCAAGGACGCGTTTTCAAAACGATCTTTGATCGACAGCATCCGCCGATTGCTGGGAGAAACCGCAGGCGGAGAACGCTCGGTGCGATCAGTCGGCCAAACACCTGCACCTTTTCCGGACACGCGAACATTCGGGCAATTCAGCTTCATCGCCAATGGCCAGTGCCACACGGTAGTCATTGAGCATGTTCATTTTTTAGCGACACTTTCAAATGGCAAATTCGCACAAGTATTCAGTGCCGAGCGCATTGAAGACCGCGCCCGTGTCGTTGTCAAGATTTCATTGACGACGCCGCTGCACGGCGCCGAGGTGCGCGCTTTCTGCGAACGTTATCGACTCATCACCAAGCTGGACGGCCAGAATGTGGTGCGCTATGTCGATGCCGGCGTGGCCGATTCGTGGCCTTACGTGGTGCTTGAGCATTTGTCAGGCGGCGATCTGCGGCGGCGCATGGCGGCGGGAATTTCGCCGACTGAAGCGGTGCAGATACTCAACAAACTTGCTGCGGCCCTCGCCAACTTGCATGCCGGCAATTTCGCGCACATGGATCTGAAACCGGAAAATATTTTTTTTCGCGGTGACGATATGGTGCTGATCGATTTTAATATTTCGACGCGCTTTGGACACGTCGCGCGCAGCCGCGCCATCGGTGACGTGTTTGGCTCGCCGTCATATATGAGCCCCGAGCAGGGTCAGGGTCTGGTCATCGACGGGCGCAGCGACCTGTACAGTGCCGGCGTGATTTTTTATGAAATGCTCACCGGCACCGAACCGTACGCCGGCGAAAGTGCCATACAGCTTATCTACAAACACGTTCACGAGGAAATTCCCCTGCTGCCAACGCGTCAGCGCAGGTATCAACCGATCATCGACGCGCTGATGGCGAAAGACCGCGACGCGCGTGTTGCGTCGGCGGCAGATCTCGGCGCGATGCTGTTGCCGTATTTAACTAGCGACGCTTGTTACGCCAGCCCCTAACCGACAAGACCAGACAATATGTTGCCACACGGCTCTGCCGATGCCCTGTTTCTTGCCCGCCGTGCACAACAAGGCGCGGCACGAGGCGCGAAAAAGGGCGCGCCACTTTTTGTACTCACGGCCAGCGCGCAGGACGCGGAACGGCTCACGGCTGAAATCGCTTTTTTTGCGCCTTTGCTGCGCGTGCATCGCCTGCCCGATTGGGAGACGCTGGCTTACGACCACTTCTCGCCGCACCCCGATTTGGTCTCGGAGCGGCTGGCAACGCTGTATCATTTTTCGCAGGGCGAATTCGATGTTGGCATCGTGCCGGTCACGACCGCGATGACGCGCTTGTGTCCGCGCGAGTTTCTGGCGGGGCATTCGTTTTTTATCCGCATCAAATCCCGCCTCAATCTGGAGCGGCTGCGCGAAGACCTTACTCTCGCGGGCTACACCAACACCACACAGGTGATGGCACCCGGCGAATACGCGGTGCGCGGCGGGCTGATCGATTTATTCCCGATGGGTAGCTCGGTGCCGTATCGGCTGGATTTATTTGGCGATGAGGTGGATCAGATCCGCACTTTCGATGTCGACACGCAGCGCAGTATTTATCCGGTTAATGAAATCCGTTTGCTGCCCGCACGCGAATTTCCGCTGGACAAAAGCGGACAGCATCGGTTTCGTGAAAATTTTCGCGACCGCTTCGAGGGTGACCCCGCCAAGAGCCGCATGTACAAAGACGTTTCGGCCGGTTTGGCGCCGGCCGGCATTGAATATTATTTGCCGCTATTTTTTGAGCATACCGCAACGGTATTCGACTATCTGCCTGAAAACACCAGCGTGTTTTTGCACGGCGACGTGGTCGCGCACGCCGAAGATTTCTGGAAGGACACGCAATCGCGATTCGATCTGATGCGCGGCGACAAGGATCGTCCGCTGCTGCCACCGAAAGATATTTTTCTCACTGTCGATGAGCTGTTCGGCGGCGTGAAGCCATTTACAAAATGCGACCGCGCCGACGTTTACGGGCCCGCGCTGGCGTTGCCTGCCATCGAAGTTGATCGCCGCGCTCCTGACCCGCTGACAAAGTTTCGTGCATTCGTCAATGCATTCGATGGCCGCATTCTCATCACCGCCGACGGGTTGGGACGGCGTGAAACGGTCACCAGATTCCTTTCGGAAAATGCTCTGGAAGCCGCGCCAGTCAACGAGTTTGGCGCATCCGCCGTCGACAGAATTGGCATCGTCTTCACGCCCCTGCAAACCGGTTTCATTCTCCCCAATGAGCGCCTCGCGGTCGTTACCGAGAACGAGCTGTACGCGTCCGAAGTAAAACAATCGCGACGCCGCGAAAAATCCCGCACCAGCACCGAAGGCTTGCTGCGTGATTTGGCTGAAGTCAATATCGGCGACCCGGTGGTGCATGAACAGCACGGAATTGGCCGCTACGCCGGTCTGGTGACGATGAATCTGGGCGAGGGAATGCAGGAATTTCTGGAGCTGCATTATTTCGGCACCGATAAACTTTTTGTGCCGGTCGCGCAGCTCACCATGATTTCGCGCTACACAGGTGCCAATCCGGAAACCGCACCGCTGCACAAACTCGGCAGCGGCCAGTGGGAAAAAGCGCGCAAGAAAGCGGCTCTGCAGGTGCGCGACACCGCAGCGGAATTATTGAATCTGTACGCCCGTCGCGCCGCGCGGCAGGGTTTTGCGTTCCCGTTAAAGCTCAACGAATTCGATGCTTTCTCCGCCACCTTTCCATTCGAAGAAACACCGGATCAAGCCGCCGCCATCAAGGCTGTGATGGCCGACATGACATCCGGCAAACCGATGGATCGCCTCGTCTGCGGCGACGTGGGCTTCGGCAAAACCGAAGTGGCGCTGCGTGCTGCTTTCATCGCCGTCGCGGCGGGCAAACAGGTGGCGATTTTAGTGCCCACCACACTGTTAGCCGAGCAACATTTCCAAAACTTTTCTGATCGCTTTGCCGAATGGCCGGTGAAGATTGCGGAGTTTTCGCGGTTTCGTTCAGCCAAAGAAACGACGCTGGCGATGAAAGGGATTGCCGATGGCACGGTGGATATCGCGATTGGTACGCATAAGTTGATCCAAAAAGATGTGGTGTTCAAAAATTTGGGACTGGTGATTCTCGATGAAGAACATCGCTTCGGCGTGCGGCAAAAAGAGGCGCTGAAAGCATTGCGCACTGAAGTCGACGTGCTGACATTAACGGCAACGCCGATTCCGCGCACGCTCGCCATGTCGCTGGAAGGCTTGCGCGATTTTTCGGTGATCGCCACTGCGCCGCAACGACGGCTCGCCATCAAGACATTCGTCAATCCCTTGTCCGACGGGATTATTGTTGAAGCCGTCATGCGCGAATTAAAACGCGGCGGGCAGGCCTACTATCTGTACAACGAAGTCGATACGATCCAGAACCAATATGATCGCCTCGCCAAACTGCTGCCAGAAGCGCGCTTAGCTGTTGCACACGGCCAATTGCCGGAGCGTGAACTGGAACGCGTGATGCGCGATTTCTATCATCAGCGGTCGAACGTATTGCTGTGCTCGACCATTATCGAAACCGGTATCGATGTGCCAACGGCCAACACGATCCTGATTCATCGCGCTGATAAATTCGGACTCGCACAATTGCATCAGTTGCGTGGCCGCGTCGGACGCTCGCACCATCAGGCGTACGCGTACCTGCTCACGCCACCGGCCGAGGCGCTGAATGCGAACGCAAAAAAGCGCCTCGAAGCAATTCAAATGATGGAAGATCTGGGCGCAGGTTTTTACCTCGCGATGCACGACCTGGAAATTCGCGGTGCGGGTGAAGTGCTCGGTGACTCGCAGTCCGGCGGCATTCAGGATATTGGTTTTACGATGTATTCGGACATGTTGAACGCAGCAGTCAAATCGTTGAAGGCCGGTCGCGAGCCGGATTTATTGAAGCCGCTGAACGTAGCCACCGAAATTAATTTGCACACGCCCGCGCTGCTGCCGGAAGCCTATTGCGGCGACGTACACGAGCGGCTGGTGATCTATAAACGCCTTGCCAATTGCAGTGACGAATCCGCACTTGATCAATTGCAGGAAGAATTGGTCGACCGTTTTGGCTTGCTGCCTTTGCCCACGCAAACGCTGGTGGATTGCCATCGGCTGCGCATCCTCGGTAAGCCTTTGGACTTGCTCAAAATCGACGCGAGTGCGCAGGCCATCATGGTGCAATTCGGCGCCGACACGCCAATCCATCCGCACCGCGTGATCCAGCTCGTACAGCAAAAGCGCCAATACAAATTAGCCGGACAAGACAAATTGCGCATCGAAAAGGCGTTTGAGAATGTGCGTGACCGCGTAACTGAGATCAAAAATATTTTGCGTGAGCTGACACCGGCGTTGGCAAGCACGGCGGCGGCGGCGTGAGCACCGACCTCATCATTCAGGGCGAAGACATCGCGAGCGCCGATCTGCGGGCCTTGCACACGATGGCTACCGCGAACGGGATCGAGCGTATCGGTCACATTGCGCATCAGGCTTTTCGATTATCAAATGTCGATGACGGCAGCAACAGTCGCGGGGCAGTGAGGGCGCGTTGCGATGCAGCACAACTGGATTTTGCATTTGTCCCATCCGGACGCACGCTCGGCGACATCGGCCTGATCGCGATGGATATGGATTCGACCCTCATCACCATCGAGTGCATCGACGAAATTGCCGATTTTGTCGGCAAGAAAAATGAAGTCGCTGCGGTGACGGCGCGTGCGATGCGCGGCGAAATCGATTGGCCGGAAAGTTTGCGCGAGCGCGTGGCGTTGTTGAAGGGGCTGGAGGAGTCAGCCTTGCAGCGCGTCTATGATGAGCGTCTCAAGCTTTCGCCGGGTACTGAAACGCTGATCACCGCTGCAAAAAAATACCGGATTAAACTTCTGCTGGTATCCGGTGGCTTCACTTTTTTTACCGAGCGTCTGAAGGCTCGTCTACATCTCGATTTCGCTTTTTCCAACGTACTCGAAATCGCCAACGGAAAACTCACCGGCAACGTCACCGGCCCGCTGTGTGATGCTTCGGCGAAGGCGCGCCATTTGCGCGAAACGGCTGCCGCACTTTCGCTCAACCGCGAGCAATTGATCGCGATCGGCGACGGCGCGAACGATTTGCCCATGTTGGCCGAGGCCGGATTATCGGTGGCGTATCACGCCAAGCCGGTGGTGCAGATGGAAGCGAATGTGGCGATCAATCGTGTCGGGCTGGATGGGGTGTTGGCATTGTTTGCGTAAGTTTTTTTGCGCAACAAAAAAACGCAAACTCAAGCATTGGCGCGGCTTTCCGGACACTATTGCCTGTAACGCCGCACCGAATGGCGATCTACACGCATTTATGCGGCGGCGACCAGGCCGGATTTGTCCCACATCAATTTAGCCGCACCGAATATTCCCGCATCATTGCCGAGCGTGGCGGGCAACAACGGAATGGACACGTTAAGCGCAGAAAGTTTTGCGATTAGGCGCGACCACCAAATATCTTTTGAGTGAATCACGCCACCACCGATCAAGACCAGCGCCGGATCAATTGCCCAGTAAAAATTATGCAATTGAAGCGCGAGATGATCAAGCCAATGCTCCAGCGCCGCGTTAGCCAGCTTGTCGCCTGCTGCGGCGAGTTTCATCACCGCTTCACCGTCGGCAATCGCGGTGCCACCTGCGTTGCGGTGTTGCACATAAATATTGCGCAACCCCGAACCCGACACCAGCCATTCCGCCAGTACAAATTTATTGGCCACGCGATCCCACACTCTGGCCATCCCAAAGTGGCCGGTCAAATGATGATGGCCCGCGATCAAACGTCCGTCGACCATCATGGCGCCACCCAGCCCCGTGCCGAGCGTTAGCATCAGCACGATGCCGTGCCTGCTGACTTCGTTGGCACCAAGCCAGCATTCGCCGACGAGCGCGCAGTTGGCATCGTTATCAACTGAAATTGGCAGCGCATATTTTTGGCGAAATATTTCGCCGAGCGCCACCCCCTCCCAGCCGGGGATCGCCGGTGCCGCCGCGACGACGCTGCCGGTGACGGGATCGATCACGCCGCAAGACGAGATGCCAATACCGGCCACGCTGAGTCCGGCAATCGCCGCCTGCGCCATCAGCTTGTCCGTGCCTTGAAACATGGACGCCAACACCACTTCCGCGCCGAACTTCGCGTCGGTCGCCTGTGTTGCCGCAACATGCAGCGTGCCCGCGCGATCAATCAGCCCTATGCGCACTTTGGTGCCACCAATATCCATCGCGAGGCAAACAGGCGTGGACGCCGCAGTCATCTGTTGACGTGCCATCGCGGCCTATTGCGTCCTGGTGATTTTTGCCAAATGACGCGGACCATCCGGGTCGAGGCCGCGCGCGCGCGACAGCGCTTCAACCATCGGATAAAAACTCTGAACGACCGAAATCGGATCGAGCTCGACCGATGCGGTCTCGCTGATCGGCAAGTTGCAACCCCTGGTGCCGCCCGGTGCCGCCAGCAGCACGCGCGCACCGCGCCCGCGCATCTCGTCGGCCAGTGCGAGCAAGCCCGCTTGCGCGGGGCCGCGTGGTGCGAGTACCAGCAGCGGGTAGCCGTCATCGATCAACGCCATCGGGCCGTGCTTCACTTCAGCACCGGAAAATGCTTCTGCCTGAATGGCGCAGGTCTCCTTGAATTTAAGCGCGGCCTCCATCGCGACCGGCAGTCCCGTGCCGCGACCAATCACGAACAATCGATCCACGTCTTTCAACACCTCGATAGCCGCCGACCAATCGCTGTCTGCGGCACGGGTCAGCGACTCCGGCAATCGCTCTAAGCCGTCACGCAACACCGCGTCATCCGCCCACGCGCCAACCACGCGCGCGCCGGCCACCATTTGCGCGATAAAACTTTTGGTCGCAGCCACACTCGTTTCCGCCCCCGCGTGCAAGGCAAACACCGACTGCACGGCTTTGGCCAGAGGCGAAGCCGCATCGTTGACAAACGCCGCCGTCATGGCGCCGCCGTTGGTAAAAAAACGCATCGGCGCGATCAGGTCAGGGCTCTGCCCCGACTGTGAAAACGCGAGCGACAGTAATCCTTTGCATTGAATTTGTGATTGATAAAGCGTGATCAGCGACATCGGCAGCGACGTTACCAAACGGCCTATTTTGGCCATGATGAGATAGGCCATGAAGTGCGCCGCGTGATCCGAGCTGCCACGCGCCACCGTCAATACCGCCGTCGGATTTGCCGACCGCAGGCGCGCGCCAAAGTCGCGGTAGGCCGCCTCGTCAACGCGCATCAAGGCCGCGACCGCAGCAGGTGCTTCACGCGCTTCATTCAACATGCGCGAATTATCTGGCATGTTCAATCGACAATCCTTCGACAAATACATCGGTCAATTTCAAGTCGCGATCCAGCACCACCACGTCGGCCCACGCGTTGGTCACCAGTCGGCCACGATCAGTGATGCCGAGAAAATCGGCTGCGTAAGTCGACACCCGCCGCGACGCATCAGCCAGATCGAGTTGCAGCTCGTTCACCAAATTACGCAGCGCCTGATCCATCGTCAATGTCGATCCCGCGAGCGTGCCATCGGCCAGCCGCACGCCGCCCATGCATTTAGTCACGGTGTGCCGGCCGAGACGGTACTCGCCGTCGGGCATGCCGGCAGCTGCGGTTGAATCGGTGACACAAAATAAACGCGGGATCGACCGCAACGCAACTTTCATCGCGCCCGGATGTACGTGCAGGAGATCGGGAATGATCTCCGCGTACTGGCTGTGCGCCAGCGCCGCACCGACCATGCCAGGCTTGCGGTGATGCATGCCGGTCATCGCGTTGAATAAATGCGTGAAGCCATTGGCGCCTTTTGCCATCGCCGTGACGCCATCTTCATAGCTGCCCGCAGTGTGCCCGAGCTGCACGCGGAAACCGGCAGCGACCAGTGCCTCAATGGTCTGCATATTGCCCGGCACTTCAGGTGCCAGGGTGATGAGGCGAATCGGCGCGATCCCGTTGAGACGCTTCAACTCATCGAGCTGCATCGGTCGCGCAAAATCAGGCTGCGCGCCGAGCTTGCCGGCATTGATATACGGCCCTTCCAGGTGGACACCCAATATCCGTGCAGCGCGCAGGCTCGCCTCGCCGCCACCGACGCGACGCGGCGCGTTGCACGCCGGTGCGAGCCCGGCCAGGGCGCGCTCCAGATCCGCAGTCGGTGCCGTCATGGTGGTGGCAAGCAGCGAGGTCGTGCCGTATTGCGCGTGCAACTGCGCCACGCGCGTCGCCGCGTCGCCGCCTTCCATGATGTCGTGGCCACCGCCGCCGTGGACGTGTTGGTCGATGAATCCCGGCAGAATGATCGGCTCATGCGAATCGCGCACCGCGTGCGCCGTGATCGCCTGCCCTGTGATGCTGGCGATGCGCCCGCCGCTGAAAAATTCAATCACGCCAGCAACGAAACCTTGCGGCAACAGGATGTTGCCCTGAATGCCGTTGAGACCGCTAAGACCGGTTAAGCGTTTTATGGTGTGCGGCATGTCGGACCGGCCGAAGTTGAGGTCATGACTCGCGGCGCATTTCAGCGACGAAATCGTAATAATCGTTGCGGCAATAAGAGTGCGTGAGCTCCACCGCCTGACCCGATTCGAGATAGCCCACCCGCGTGATGAACAATACCGCCTGCCCCACTGCGATGCCGAGTTGGCGCGCAAGCTCAGGCTCTGCGTTGAGCGCGCGCAAGTGTTGCAGTGCGCGCACCGGTGCCTGATTTTTGCGATTCAAATATTCGTACAGCGAGCCTTCAACCTGCTCGGGTTTCGGCAAAATCGATTGTGGCAATACGCTCACCTCGAACGCCATCACCACCTCATCGGCCAGACGCAAACGTTTGAGTCGCGCGACCTTGCCGGCCCGCGAAAGCCCGAGGCTTATACGTTCATCGGCAAGTGCCGGCGTAATCGAGCGCGCCAGCCATTGCGAGCTCGGCGTATAACCGCGCCGGGAAAGCTCTTCCGAAAAACTGGTGAGGCGTGACAGCGGCTGCTCGATGCGCGGCGCGATGTAGTTGCCCGAGCCCTGGCGACGCACGATCAAGCCCTGCTCGGCAAGCAGGTCAATCGCTTTACGCGCCGTCACCCGCGAGACACCGAGCGAGTCCGACAGCAATCGCTCCGATGGCAACGCATCATGCACTTCGTATTTGCCGCTCATGATCGCACCACCCAGTTTGCGCGAGAGCTGCAAATAAAGCGGCGAATGGTCGCGCGGATCGGACTTAAACTTGAATTGCATATTGCCTTTGGAAAGTTGGCGCCACATTTGCTCCGGACGACGTGCTCCGCAACTGGTTTGGTTGACCATAATACCAATTTAATACCATGCATGGCAGACGGGGAAGGCCTGGCGCGGGGGTACGGCTGCGAGTGGGCAACAATGCCAAACACTAGCACTGGTGCGCCTCTCATGGCATTTTCGTCCTGTGAAGCGCGCCAATGCTGGACTTTGGTTAAATTATGCAGGCTGCGCGCTGATGCTCGCGCGCCGTCGCGTTACGGAGAAGATGTTGGCACGGTGTTCACAACATTCAACGCCGCCTGACAACCGTGCCGCGCCAACGGCAACCGATCAAAATGACCGCGCCACATTCACTCCCAGCAAAGTGTTGCGTCCCGCCGCTGGCTCAAAATAGCGCCCGCGTGCTTCCGCCACAATCACCGAGCCGATGTAGCGATGATCGGTCGCATTATCAACGCGCACAAATTCACTGACGCGCCAACTGCCGTGCGCGCCCGCAGCGAATTGCTGTTGAAACCCGGCGCGTAAATTGGCCACGCCAAAGCCCGCTGCTGCATCGCTATTCAATTCATTCACGTAAACTTTGCTCGACGCGCGATATTCTATTGCCGCGTGAAATCCGGATGGTGCGTGCCGCCATATCAGCTCGCCGTAGAACACCGAGCGCGCCACACCCGGCAGCAGATTGCCGGATGCGACCAACACCTGCGGCGTGCCTGCGCTATAGGCTCCCTTGAAGCGCGCATTCAACCATGTGTAGGCGGCGCTGACCTCGAACCCTGCCGACAAAATACTTTCGAACGACAGCTCGACGCCGTCGCGCTGCGTGTTGGCGGCGTTACGAAAATCGCTGCGACCGCCGCTCGATGAATTGGTGACGATTTCATTCTTCGTCTCAATGCGAAACAGCGCGGCGTTGATCCGCGCGCTGCCGCTGAATTTGGCCTTCAATCCCAGCTCGGCGTGACGGCTGCTCGCCGGTTGCAGACCGAGATTCAAACCGCTGGCGCCATTCGGCCGATAGGCAAGCTCGGCAAAAGTCGGCGTCTCGAATCCCTCGCCGTAGTTGGCGTAAATATTAAATTGCGGCGTCACCTTGAGCAGCACGCCCGCGACCGGTGTGGTGCGTGCGTAATCCACTTTGCCGCTGTCGTCAGGATTGGCGCCGACAATGTAGTGATCGGTGGAATCGAATTTCACCCGACTGTGGCGTGCGCCGCCGCTGAGGCTCAACGCTTCGCTAATCTGCCATTCAGCCTGCGCATAAAAATCGGTATTGGCAACACCGTCATCCTCATCGCGTTTCAGCGCGCCCTGCGTGCCCGCGCTGTTGACGAAGCCGCGACGCCGCTCGATCAGACGATCACTATCGAGGCCAACAGAAACCGTGAGCGCACGGTCCGCCACCGGCGCGCGCCGCGTCCAACGTAGCCCCACGCCGCTGTAGCGCCGATCCAGATCCACCACACCACCCGCGCTCAATGGCGTGTTGCCCTCCTGGCCAAGAAACTGTTTGACGGTACGATTGCCGCCGTAGATTTTTGCCTGCACAGCACCCGTGACATTGCCCGCGTCGCCAACTTCGACGACCGCGCCAAGTTGATTCTGGCGAATATTTTTGCGGGTATCGAATTGCAGCGCCGAGGCATCGACCTGGCGCGGATCGGCGAGCACCTGCGCGCGCGTAAGGCCCAAAGGATCCTGCGTGTCCGGCTGACTCAGGGCGTTCGCCACGACGGTGAGCTTGCCCGCATAAACGGGGACAGTGAATTTTGCGTTGAGCTGATCGCGCGTGGCTGCGCTGTGCGCGCGATAACCGCTGGTATCGAAACGCGAAATATCGACGAGATAATTCAGCACCTCCTCCTGCCCGCCGAATTGCAGAGCGTATTTGCGCGTGCCGTAACTGCCCTCGTAGAACGCGCTAACTAGCGTCGGCACGGTCGGGCCATCGGCGGTAAAAATCTGCACCACGCCACCCGACGAATTGCCGTACAAACTCGCGAACGGCCCGCGCAACACTTCGATGCGCGCAGCCGAGGCCAGCGAGAAAGTCGCGGCCTGCCCTTGCCCGTCGGGCATGGTCGCCGGAATGCCATCGGCAATCAAGCGCACACCACGCACACCGAACGTTGATCGCGCGCCAAAGCCGCGTGAAGACAATTGCAAATCCTGTGCGTAGTTTTGGCGGTTCTGCACGACGATGCCGGGCACGCGATTGAGCACCTCGGAAAGATTGACCTGTGGCTTTGCCTCCGAGATCACGGTCGCATCGATGCGGTCAATCGCCATCGGCAAATCAAATCCGTCTTGCGCCACGCGGGTGGCGCTGATGACGAGTTGGGGAATATTTTGCCCGGTAACGGCGGGTGACTGCGCCGCCGCCGGGATCGCGGCATAAAGTGCCAGCGCGCAAACGGTCGAGCGCAAATGCAGCGGCACTATTTCAGACTCGCCAGGTAAGCTGCAACATCGACAATATCTTTCTCCGACAGCGGTTGCGCAGCGCTGGCCATCGTGCCGTCGATGTCCGCGCGCGCGCCGGTCTTGAAGCCGCGCAGTTGCGCAATCAAATAATCGGTCTGTAAACCGGCTACGCGCGGAATGTGTTTCCTCCTGTGGGACTTGGCAATGCATTCGGAAATCAGCAAACCGTTCGATGCGGCTTGATGCGGCTTGATGCGCAGAATCGTACGCCGATTGCGCCGCGCATGCAGCGTTTGGACGGTTCATATTGCCAGTGTACAAGCGGAATTCTGTTGCCAAACTCGTTTGTTGGCGCGGGTTTCAGAGCATTTTACGGCGGAGAGGCGCGCCAGCGCTTGAGTTTGGTGCTTATTTCTTCTCGTCCAGCGGCAGCGGAAAATACGCATACGGCTGCTTCGGTGCGCTCGATTCTTCCTGGCGTTTGATTTCTTCCAGATTCTGCTTTTTGTCCCACCAGGTTGCGCGGTTGGTTTTTTGCAGCTCTATCCATTCAGGATTTTTGTCCATCAGGTCGCGAACAAATTTGGTGATGTCGGATTCGTACATGGCAATTTCCGCAGCAGAGTAATGGCCTTCATCTTATCATTGCAAGGACTGTCAGGTTCATGAACTTGGCATGGCCTTTGCTGAAACATTGCAGTGACCCTATGAAAACCGACAACGCATCTGATGATAAACCGCTGATGGATCTGCGCTACCCGCGATCCTTTTTAGGCCTGCTGCTGGTCGGCTTTGCCATTGTTGCGCTGCCGCTGATTGCGGGGCTGGTGTCGAATGCGTTTTCGATAGAGCGCTTGTCCGCACAAAGCCAGAAAGCGGTATTTAACGCGACCGTTGCGACCCAAAACGCGCGGCAGCTTTCCACCGTCGCGCTCGCGATGGAACGCTCGGCGCGTTTTTACGCGGTCTCGGGCGACCGTGACCAGATTGAGGTCTACAAACAATCGCGCGAAAGTTTTCAAAAACTGCTCGGCGAATTTGTCGCGCTACCCTTGACGCCCGAGATGCGCGCCGCTGCCGATTTGGTGAAGCAGCGCGAGACCAATATCTTTACGCGGCTGACCGAGAAGCCGGCATCGAAAGAGTTAAGCCAGCAGTTTGAACGTGATTCTGTCGACCTGTCGACACGTACGCAGGCGTTGAACACGCTGGCCGACCAGTTGATCGCGCAGGAAGTCGCGGCGCTAAAAAACGCGGCGGCAAAATCACGCAATCAGGTGGTGTGGCAACTGCTGGCGATGATCCCCTCGGCGCTGCTGATGATTGCGGGCTTCACCTATTTGCTGGCGCGACCGATACGCGATCTCGATGAGGCCATCCATCGATTGGGTGAAGGAAAATTATCGCAACGCATCCACGTCAGCGGCCCGCACGACATCGAAATGCTGGGAGAGCAACTCGACTGGCTGCGTCAGCGCCTGATTTCACTCGAGGATCAGAAGACGCGTTTTTTTCAGCATGTGTCACACGAGCTCAAAACGCCGCTCACCGCCCTGCGCGAAGGCTCTGATTTGTTAAGCGACGAAGTGGTCGGCAAACTCAATGATGAGCAGCGCGAAGTGGCGGCCATCCTCAAACAAAATTCGCTGACGCTGGAAAAACTGATTTCCGATTTACTGACGTATTCGCAGGGACAATCGGCGGATCGTCTCGGACAAAAGACCGCGCTGGACATCAAGCCCCTGCAGCTGCGCGATCTCATCGACCAGGTCATCAATGCGCAAAGACTCGCGATCGTCGCCAAAATGATTACGGTGAAACGCGAATGCGAAAAAACTTCCTATCAGGGTGACGTTGAAAAATTGCACGTCGTCATCGATAACCTGTTGTCAAACGCCATCAAATACTCGCCCGTCGGCGGCACTATTATCCTGCGGCTCGGCAAACATAACGATCACGCGGTGATTGAAGTGATCGACAACGGACCCGGCATTGCGGCGGAAGATCGCGACCGGATATTCGATCCGTTTTATCGTGGCAAGAACGCAGCCACATCGGCCGTCAAAGGCACCGGTCTGGGTCTCGCGATTGTGCGCGACTATGTTGAGATGCATCAGGGCACGGTGAAGGCAGTCGCTGCGGCGGGGGCGCATTTTCAGGTTATTCTGCCGAAGTCAATCGTGGCCACTTGATGGAAATTTCATGAAAATAAAAATATTGCTGTTGGCACCCGTGGCATTACTCGCGGCGTGCGCGCTCGAACCGAAACGCGCCGAGCCGCCACCGGCGCTGCTTGTTGTGCAGCCTGCGCCGCCCTCCGAAACCGATCAGATACTCACTTACATGATGCAGTCGCGCAAACTTGAAGCGCGTGAATTCGCCGCCGAGCGGGAGCAGCTTAAGGCCGTGTTGCAAACGGATAAATCTGAATTCAACCGCGTGAAACTCGCGTTGCTGATCGCATCGGCGCCGGCACCATTGACGCCAGCCACCGCGGCGGCGCATTTGCTTGCGGGCGCGAGTGATGACGCCGAGTTGATCGCGCTGCTGGAGCCCCTGGTCAATAGCACCGGCGCGTCAGGCGCAGACGGCTCGACCATCTCTCAAAATACCGAAATCCGTGCGCTGTCGATGCTGATTTATGGCATCGCACAGGATCGCAAAAAGTTGCGCGATCAGTGGCGTGAATCGCAGGCGCGGGTGGCTGCGTTGCGGCGCGATGACAGCAAGGAGTTAGAGGCTCGCGCCTTGCGCGCGCGCGTGGAAGAGCTTGAGGCCAAGCTCGAGGCACTTAAATCGATTGATCGCAGCGTCAACCGCCGATCCGAGGCGCCACGCACCGCGCCACCAAAATAAATACTGGGTAACCACTAGTGTCCCGACCCAGAAATATCGATACATGAAACGGCGTCTTTTTCCGCATGGCGGCGTTGGTCGTCGTTGCCATAGGCCATGCTATGTCGCCTCCTCGCGCCTTGCCATGCAAAAAAATCCA
>JAYVXF010000187.1:0-5452 GCA_043793345.1 Betaproteobacteria bacterium
GCACTATCGGGATCTGACCGAAAAATGGTTAAAGGGGGAATACTTCCCGCTCCTGTATTCGCGAAAAATGATCGAGGCCGCGACCGTGCAGCGGATCGAATTGCAGCCGCAAAAATAAGCTTGAACCGGATCGGACGACCTGCATTTTTCTACAGTCGCATCGCCGGTGTTTGCCGGTAAGTGAATGCGCGCCATAGCCATTCCATCGGCCCGTAGCGGTAACGTGCCAGCCACCAGTGGCTAAATACCACCTGCAACGAGAACACCACGGCTACGAACAGCATCTGCCAGGCGCGGGGCATCCCCCATTGTCCGAGCCCATAAGCGTAAAAATACAGGCTGCAAATCAGTGATTGCGTCAGGTAACTGGTGAGCGCCATGCGCCCCAGTGGCGCGAGGACACTTATTTTTGCAAACACCGAGTTGCTGTGCAGCATCAGCACGACCAGTCCCACGTAGCCGAGACAGGCGGGAAGATTGCCGAGCATTTGCAGTCCTCTGGCCAGTTGGAAACCGTCGTGTTCGTCTCCCGGCACATGCGAGACGGCGATGAAACTGCCTAATAAACCCATCCCAATTCCCAACGGCAGGGCATACCAGGCAAGTTTCCGGAACAGGCGCAAATGTGCAGAGGTGTTTTCCATCACGCCGGATCGCACGAACCAGAAACCGATTAGAAACATGGCAATGAGGACGGTGGCGAAGCCCGCGTCACCGGCAGCTTTGCCTGGAAATTCTCTGGCACGCATCTCGACGGCTTCAGCATAACGACCTTGCGAGAGAATTCGGACTTCGTTGCGCGTCTCCTCTTGGTGCCTGGCCAGTCGTTTCACCTTTTCGGCTTTTTTCTCTGCCGCTTTTTCGGCGTCCGTTTTTTTAGGTTTCTTGTCCGCCGCTTTGTCCGTCGCCATAGCGCCTGGCGTGCCCGTTTTCGGGGTACCAGCCTTGTCGCCCGCATTGACCGCTGGCATCGCAGGAGCAGTCTCTGCGTCCTTTGCAACTGCCGGCGACACAACCGCCATTTTGGTGATCGGCAACTCAGGCACTGGCGGCGTGAAATATTGAACCGCACCGAAGATCGTCATCATCGAAAACGAGAAAACATAGAGAGTCACGCCCAGGCGGATTCCGCGCAATTTCACCGGGTCATGGAATTTTGCCGCCAACACGGCGAGCGTCAGCATCACAATGCTCATGATAGTGACTGGAATGCGCGGCTCTTTGGGTCCTGCTGGCAATGCCCAGAGCACCACCGCCGCAATTGCGGCTACTGTGCCCAGAATCAGCAATATCAACGCAAACAATGGCACGCGATGGCCGCGAATGTTGAAGCGACGTTCATTGCGCAGATACAGTGCGACAAAACCGACGAATGCCAGTCCGCCGGCGATAACCCAGACTGCATCGAATTCAGGGATAAAACCCACGCCGGCCAGAATCGCCAGCGCAATCAGAATGGGCTTCCATTTACCGTAAAGCAGGATCAGCAATGCGCCTGCGGCCACGGCGTAGCTGAAGAGAATGTCGCCCGACCAGAGAAAAATATAATGCGCCGCGCCGAACACGGCGAGCGCGAGAATGCGGCGAAGATACGGGCCCAGAAAATCGCGCTCGGCACGTTCCGCCCGCGTGAGCATCACCGCGAAACCCATGCCAAAAAGCAGCGAGAAAATAGTCCAGAATTTTCCCTGCACAAAATAGGTGACGAACCAACTGGCAAACCAGTCCATTCCGGTTAAACCCGCGGGCATGCCTTCGCCAATCCCGCTTGTCGCGCGATTGAAAAATTCGATGTTCATCAAAAATATCCCGAGGAGCGCAAATCCGCGCACCACGTCCAGCGCCTGGATACGTTCACTGGAGGTAACGGGGCCTGCAGGTTCGACGTTCAGCGATCCAGTGTCCGCTTCCATTTTTTCCCCAATGGTTATTTGAGTGGATATTTTGTCAAAGCGGGCGACATCGCCGTGGGCAAATTAACGCAACAATTATTTTGCGCCCGCCAGACTTGTTGCCGCACGTTTCGCAGCGACCAGCACCGCAGCGGCATGCCCGTCAACCTTGACGCCGCGCCACTCTTCCACGATCTCATTGTTGCGGCCCATGAGAAACGTGGAGCGCTGAATACCCATCACCTTTTTGCCGTACATGTTCTTTTCTTTGATCACATCGAACAGCTTACAAAGTTTTGCGTCGCCGTCGGAAAGGAGGTCGAATGGAAAATGCATGTTTGCCTTGAATTTTTCGTGGCTGGCAAGGGAATCGCGCGACACGCCGAAAACCATCACGCCCGCTTGTCGGAACTCTGTATGCAAATCCTTAAATTGCGCACCTTCGATGGTGCATCCCGGCGTTGCATCGTTGGGGTAAAAATAGATGACGTAAGGATGACCCCTGAATGCGGCACTGGCGAAGCGCTGGTTGCCGGTGGCGGGAACCTCGAAATCGGCGAAAGATTTGTCTGGCATGTTCGATCCTTGTGAAGTTTTACTGGCGTTTCAGGCGGCTCGCCTGAGAACAGCTACTGAAGGTAAAAAAGGTTTCCCTTGCATTAACAGCGTACCACTACGTCCGGGGATCGTGCCGCGTTCTGCGACAAAGCAGGGTAGATGGGCGCAGTCCAGATTGCCATGGATCGTTTCGGTTGCAACGAGTTCATAGCCTTGTTCGCGCCAGCCGAAAAGAAGTTTTTCAAACGTGGGCAGCAGGCGCATGCCTTCGAGTTCGGCATGCAGCGTGAACACGTGTGCAGACATTGGTTCGCGCGATGCGTGGATCAAGGGCGGTGGCATCTGCGTGATGGCGAGCAGCCGTTCGTGAACGTTTGCTTCCGTGCAATCATCCAGACCGATCAATTCATCCAGCGTCGGCAAGGTGGTTGGCAACTGCGGGCAATCGATGATCTCGGCATTGATGACCGGGAAATGCGGTGTCACTTCGGGCAAGTTGCCGCGACCATCTGAGCAATAGTCAAAGCCCATCTCCTGCGTGAGCCGCAGTGCGTGGGTCGACATTTGCCAACCGGCAGCGCCGTGGGTACGCGCGGCGGTTTTGAAAATATCGGTGAATCGCTCCTGCGCCTGCGACATTTCGCGTCGCGTCCACGCCGCTGTTTGGTGCTCAACGCCGTCCTGCCATTTGACGTGGTCGTAGGTATGGATGCCGACCTCGAAGCCTTCATCGCGCGTGTTGCGCAGGATGTCGGCGCAGCGTTTGCCGATATCCGGGCCCGGCAGCAGCGTGCCGTATAACAGCGTGGGAAATCCGTAGTGCGAGACCACCGAGGTACGCTTCACTTTGCCCAGAAAACCTTTGCGGAATACGCGCTTGATGGCGCGACCGGTGTGATCCGGCCCCAAGCTGAAAAGAAAAGTTGCGCCTGCCTGATGCTTTTTGAGTGCGTGAATCAAGCCGGGCACGCCGATGCGGGTGCCGTTCAGGGTGTCTACATCGATCTTGAGTGCGAGATACTTTTTCATTTCATTTGTGATTACTTTTGCGAATTATAGAACCTGTAGAAAGCCCGAGACTAAAATCGTTGCATGGAAATTACAAAAATTGATGAACCGCGCCATCACTGATTCCTGACTCTTTTTACTAGGGCGAAAAGCCCCGGCGTGCTAAACTATTGGGTTGATTCAGCTCGTATTGTTCGACTCCGCCAAATTGCTTTTGATTCACGCTCGATTCATTCCTTAAATTTCCCCTGAAAGCGCTGCATGTCTCGCCCGTTAAGAAATATTGCCATCATTGCCCACGTTGACCACGGCAAAACCACACTGGTCGACAAACTCCTTCATCAAGCTGGCTCGTTCGCAGCGCACCAGCACATCGCTGAACGGGTGATGGACTCGAACGATCTCGAAAAAGAGCGCGGCATTACCATCCTCGCCAAGAACACCGCCATCGATTATGAAGGCGTACACATCAACATCGTCGACACACCTGGCCACGCCGATTTTGGTGGTGAAGTCGAGCGCGTGTTGTCGATGGTCGATAGCGTGTTGTTGCTGGTCGATGCGGTCGAGGGGCCGATGCCGCAGACGCGGTTTGTGACCAAAAAAGCATTGGCTTTGGGTTTGCGTCCGATTGTGGTGGTGAATAAAATTGATCGCGAAGGCGCGCGTCCGGATTGGGTGGTCAATCACACGTTCGAATTGATGGATAAATTGGGTGCGACCGAAGCACAGCTTGATTTCCCGATTGTTTATGCGTCCGCCCTGAACGGCTGGGCGACGCTCGACTGGAAACAGCCGGCGACCGATATGCGTGCGTTGCTCGATACGATTTTGAAACACGTGCCTGCGCCAGAGGTCGATATCGAAGGCTCGCTGCAGTTGCAAATTTCAGCACTCGATTATTCGAGCTACGTCGGGCGCATCGGCATCGGTCGTATCCGTCGCGGCCAGATCAAATCCGGCTCGGAGGTGATGTTGTTGAGCGTTGGCAAGCCGCCCAAACGCGTGCGCGTGAATCAGGTGCAGAGCTTTCAGGGCTTGAACAAAGTGCCGATGGAAATCGCCGAAGCGGGCGAAATCGTGCTGATCAATGGCATCGATGACCTCTCGATCGGTTGCACCATCGGCAGCACCGATAACCCTGAAGCGTTGCCGTTGCTGGGTGTGGATGAGCCGACGCTAACGATGAATTTTCAGGTCAACACCTCGCCGTTTGCAGGGCAGGAGGGCAAGTTTGTGACCTCACGGCAAATCCGTGAGCGTCTCGATAAAGAGTTGCTTGTCAACGTTGCGTTGCGCGTTGAAGAGACCGAAGACACCGATGTATTTCTGGTCTCCGGCCGCGGTGAATTACATCTCACCATTCTGCTCGAAAACATGCGCCGTGAAGGCTACGAATTAGCCGTCGGCAAGCCGCGCGTGGTGATGAAAGATATTGACGGCGAGCAATGCGAGCCGTATGAAATGCTGACCGTCGATGTTGAAGACACCAATCAGGGCGTGGTGATGGAAGCGTTGGGACAACGCAAAGCCGACCTGCTCGACATGGTGCCGGACGGGCGCGGACGGGTGCGTCTCGACTACCGCATTCCGGCACGCGGCCTGATTGGCTTTCAGACCGATTTCATGAACATGACACGCGGCACCGGCATCAAGAGCCATGTGTTCGACGAGTACGCACCGCTGCGCGGTGATCTGCCGTCACGTCGCAATGGCGTGCTGATCTCGGGTGAACAAGGCGAAGCGGTGGCTTACGCGCTGTGGAAATTGCAGGATCGTGGCCGCATGTTTGTTTCGCCCGGTGAGCGTTTGTACAACGGCATGGTGATCGGTATCCACAGCCGCGACAACGATCTGGTGGTCAATCCCATCAAGGGCAAGCAGCTCACCAACGTGCGCTCGTCCGGTACCGATGAAGCGGTCGCGTTGGTGCCGCCGATCAGCATGTCACTGGAAAGCGCGATTGAATTTATCGACGACGACGAATTGGTCGA
>JAYVXF010000188.1:0-16624 GCA_043793345.1 Betaproteobacteria bacterium
CCCGGCCTGCGCCGGGACGACAAATGGTCGAGATTCTCAGCAATTGCAAATCAGCCACGGCCATCCCCAACCGGCTTATCCTTGATCGTCACGCGCCCCGTCAACCAATCCACATCAATCTCAAAACCACGCTCACCGACCGCCACCGTCACGCGGCCGCCGTTCGACGAGCCATCGGGATAAAAGCGAATCGTGCCCGCTTTTTCCGAAATCAGATCGGCCGCCGAGGTGTAGAGCTTCACGTCGAGCTTGTCATTTAATTTATGAATCTTCGCGTCATTCGGCAGGGTGAATTCGCGGTTTTCCATGTTGATTGATAAAAATGTTTCGCGCTGGGTGGTGATCGCGGCGTCGCGCGCGAGCCGCAAACCGGTCGCGACCGCGCGTGCGTTCGAGCGCAGCTCAGCACCCGAGACGCCGCCGAATACCATCTTGGGCAATAGCGTGTACGCCAGACCGATGATGGTGATGACGACGATGACTTCCAGCAGGGAAAAGCCGCGCTGTCGCATGGATTTTTTTCGTGAGTGAAGCGACGAATATTTCGTCTTTACTCCCAGGACTTCAGATCCTTGTTCGCGCCTTCGCCACCCTCTTGGCCGTCGGCGCCGAGAGAGACAATTTCGTAAGGGCGATTTTCAGTGCCGGGCGAACGATAGATCAAGTCATTGCGCCAAGGGTCTTTCAACTCGGCGTCGTTTTTTACGTACGGCCCGTTCCAGTTCGGCACGCCGGAAGGCGCTTGCAGCAACGCTTTCAGGCCTTCCTGCGTGGTCGGATATTTGCCGGTGTCAAGTTTATAAATATCAAGGGGACCGGAGAGGGCGACAATTTTGCTCTTGCCAATCTTTGATTGCGCTTGATCAGCCTTACCAAAAATATTGGTCGCCGCCCAACCGACAATCACGCCGATGATCGTGATCACGACGATAATTTCGATCAGCGAAAAACCCGGTGATCCGCGGCGGCGCATGGCTGACTTTATTGTTTTCATATTGACTCCGGCAAAAAATTGAAGCGACAAAAAATTACAGCGGTAAATCCATCAGGCCGAACATCGCCACCAGCAGCGACATGATGATGCCGCCGATCAACAGTGCCAGGCTGATAATCATTACCGGCTCGATCAGCGCCAGCGCGCGTTTCACCGCAGCAGCTACTTCACGGTCGTATACGTCGGCGACCTGAAACAGCATCTCGTCGAGTTTGCCGGTTTCTTCGCCGACAGCGATCATTTGGACAGCGAGTTTGGGGAAGACGTTCGCCTCGTTCATCGGTTTGGCCATGCCGCGACCTTCTTTCAGGTCGCGCGCGACGACTTCGACGGCGTCGCGAAACACGACATTACCCATCGTGTCTTTCAAAATCGACAAGCCCGCCAACAGCGGCACGCCGTTTTGCAATAGTGTCGCAAGCGAGCGGGCAAATCGCGCCATTTCGACCTTGGTGACGAGCTTACCCATGACCGGCCAGCGCAAAAATTTCACGTCCCATTTGGCGCGCGACACGGGATTGTTAAGCGAGCGCAGCAGCAGCCAAACTGCCAGTGCGACACCTGCAAACATGAACGGCCAGTAACCGCGCATGAAAATGCCCACGGCGAGTACGACCTCGGTGGAAAACGGCAGCGCCTTGCCCGACTGATCGAAAATTTGTTTGAATTGCGGCACCACGAAGATCACCAAAATCAATACCGACGCCACTGCCACGGTAAAAAGAATCGCCGGATAAATCAGCGCCGAGACGACGTTGTCGCGCAATTCCTTGCTGCGCTCCATGTGGTCGGCCAGCCGCATGAGCACGCTGCCGAGCGCGCCACCGACTTCGCCTGCTTTGACCATGTTCACATAAAAACGCGTGAACACATCGCGGTGCGGATCGAGCGCTTTGGAAAGTGATGCGCCACCACGGACATCGTTACGAATCGCCACCAGCAATTCAGCCACACCCGGTTTTTCGGCGAGACCGATCAATATTTCCATGCTGCGGTCGAGCGGCAAGCCGGCTTTCAGCAGCGTGGCGAGTTCACGCGTGAGGATCGCCAGATCGTCCTGGCTCACCCGCGCTTTGGAAAATAACGCCGATTTTTTAGCGCCTGTCTGGCGCACGCCGGCTGTGGCTGCGCCATTGCCAGCCTGCGCCACCTCGGTCGCACGGATCGGGATCAGCCCGGTCGATTGCAGATGCGCGATGATGCCCGCGTGCGTCGCGCCCTCCATGACGCCTTCCTGCATTTCGCCGGCGGAGGTTACGGCCTTGTATTGGAACATCGGCATCTAGCTAATCTTCGCGCGTGACGCGCAATACTTCCTCGATCGTCGTCACACCGTCGACCGCTTTTTTCAGACCGTTTTCATACATGGTCTGCATGCCGCCCGCGATGGCCGCTGCGCGCAGCTCAGACGCGGTGGCGTGGCGCATGACGAGGCTGCGCAAGGCGTCCGACATCGGCATGACCTCGATGATCGACAGACGCCCAAAATAGCCGGTGTGTCCGCATTGCTCGCAACCTTTGGCGTGATACAGCGTGACTGATTTTTCATTGGTGAAGCGCCGCAAACCCATCTGCTCGACCACTTCTTCGACCGGGTGGTAAGGCGTCTTGCAGTGAGTGCAAAGCACCCGCACCAGCCGTTGCGCTTCGATGCCGATGACGGTCGAGGTGAGCAAATAATCTTCCACGCCCATATCGAGCAAACGATTGATCGTTGCCGCAGCATCATTGGTGTGAACGGTGCTCAGCACCATGTGGCCGGTGAGGGCGGATTGCATGGCGATCTGCGCGGTTTCAAGATCGCGGATTTCGCCGATCATGATCACGTCCGGATCCTGCCTGACGATGGAACGCAGCGCGTTGGAAAAGGTGAGATCGATCTGCGGCTTCACTTGAATCTGGTTGATGCCGGGCATTTGATATTCGACCGGATCCTCAACGGTGAGAATTTTCACATCCGGCTTGTTGAGCCGATCCAGCGCCGTGTAGAGCGTGGTGGTTTTGCCGCTACCGGTGGGGCCGGTCACCAGCAAAATACCGTGCGGCTGATCGAGAATGGTGGTGAATACTTTCAAGTTCGCGTCGTCAAATCCGAGGGCATGAAAATCCAGCGCCACGCCGCCCTTGTCGAGAATCCGCATCACCACGCTCTCGCCGTGCATGGTCGGCACGGTGGAGACGCGCAGATCGATTTCCTTGCCCTGCACGCGCAGCTTGATGCGGCCATCCTGCGGCAGTCGGCGTTCAGCGATGTCGAGATTGGCCATGATCTTGATGCGCGAAATCACCGCCGCCGAAAGTCTGCGCGGTGGCGATTCGGTTTCGTGCAACACGCCGTCGATGCGGTAGCGAACGATCAGCCGATTCTCGAAAGGCTCGACATGAATGTCGGAAGCTCTGCGCTCCAGCGCGTGATTGATAATTAAATTCACCAGCCGGATCACCGGTGCTTCGGAGGCCAAATCTTTTAGCTGCTCGATGTCGCCGAAATCCTGCTCCTCATCGCGGGTCGAAATGTTATCGACGATTTGCCCCATCGAGGATTTGCCGCTGCCGTACAGCCGCTCGTAGACCAAATCAAAATCGGCACCGGCGAGTAATTTGCGCGTGACGCTTTTGCCGGTTGCCGCGGCGACCGCTTTTGCGGTGAATGCGTCCGCCGGATCGGTCATGGCGAGCACCACTTCCGATTCGGTTTCGGTCACCGGAATCGCACGAACCTCGTTCAAAAAACGCGGCGAAACGGTCTCCTCCAGAATCGCCAACTCGGGAAATTCTGTTGCTTCCACAATCGTCCAGCCGCGCTGCTGCGCCAGCGCCTCGGCCAACTCGCGGCTCGACAGCATACCCAGACGCGACAACACCGAGCCAAGCTTTTCGGCGGTAGCGCCGGCACTGCGCGCGGTTTCCTGCACTTTGAGCGCGCGGTCAAGATTGGCGACGTCGAGCTTGCCACGCGAAATCAGGATTTCGCCCAGCCTTTGATGGCCGGATTCAGCGAGCGGTTCGACGTAATTGAGCAAAAGGAGATCCTTGATATATCGACAAAAAAAGTATGCGCCGCAAAGTATATCAGCCGAGACTGGCAACTCCCTGCCGCCAACGCCCGGCAAACTCTAGCATTGGCGCGCTTTGCAGCGTGCTTATGTCCTGAAAGCCGCGCCAGTGCTAGCGTTTGAGCGAATTATATTCGGCCGCACAAGCACTAAGCTGATCCTGCCATTCTGGGACACGCAGTTTGGTCGCAGATTCAATTTTATTGTTCGACAGCACCGAGAATGCGGGTCTTTTGGCCGGCGTGGGAAAGTCTTTGCTCGCAATCGGCACGACTTTTTTAGCTATCCGTTGCGGGTCGGCAATTGAGGCAAAAATCGCTTCTGCAAAGCCGTGCCATGAGGTGCGACCGTTGGCCGAGAGATGATAAATCCCGTCGGCAATACTAAGCCGCGCTTCGCTGTCGATCACGGCGCGCGTCACGTCGGCCAGCGTTTGTACCCAAGTCGGCGAGCCGATTTGGTCGGCAACGACGCGCAACTCTTCGCGCTCGCGGCTCAAGCGCAGCATCGTCAACAAAAAATTTTGCCGTCGTGCCGCGTACACCCAACTGGTGCGAAAAATTAAATACTTATTCGCGGTTTCATTGACCGCCTGTTCACCGACGAGTTTGGTTTTGCCGTACACGTTCTGCGGCGAAGTTTTATCTTCCTCGCGGTACGGCGTGGTTGCGTCGCCGGAAAAAACGTAGTCGGTTGAATAGTGAACGAGCGTCGCACCGAGGCGATTGGCTTCCTCGGCGAACACGCGCGGCGCAACACCATTGATAAGCATCGCTAGTTCTGGTTCCTGCTCGGCGCGATCCACTGCCGTATACGCACCTGCATTCAAAATCAGCGACGGCTTGATGTCAGCGCAGCAGCGGCGAATGGCATCGGCGTCGGCTAAATCGAGCGTGTCGCGGTCGAGGGCAATCACCTCGCCGAGCGACGCGAATGTTTGCGCCAGCGCAAAGCCAAGCTGCCCGTTTTTACCCGTGATGAGAACGCGTGGCAGCGATTGCATCGTCAGGCGAACAGTTCCGCTGTGGCGAGCGCAGGTGCGTCGGCGTCGGCGCGTTTCAACTGCGGTGCACCGACGTCCGCGAGTGGCCATGCGATACCCAGGGCCGGGTCATTCCACAGGAGGCTGCGCTCGAACGCGGGCGCGTAGTAGTCGGTGGTTTTGTAGACAAACTCTGCGGCGTCCGAGGTGACTAAAAAGCCATGCGCGAAGCCGACCGGCACCCACAGCATGCGTTTGTTTTGCGCCGACAACAACACCGCAACGTGTTTACCAAACGTCGGTGAACTTTTGCGAATATCCACCACCACATCGAACACTTCGCCGACCACCGTGCGCACCAGCTTTCCCTGCGGCTGCTCGATTTGGTAGTGCAAGCCGCGCAACACACCCTTGACCGATTTGGAATGATTGTCCTGCACGAAATCGGCATCGACACCGAGCGCTTCCTGGAATGCGCGCGCGTTGAAGCTCTCGTAGAAAAAGCCGCGCTCGTCGCCGAAGACCTTGGGCTCAATAATTTTTACGTCGGGGATGGCGGTCGGGATAATGTTCATTGCTTGTTTTCAGGAGAAAATCAGGAGAAATTTTGAAATCGCGCACGCACGACACGTACGACACGCACAGCACGTACAACACGTACAAAAAAAGATACTGTCATTTCGAGCGCAGCGAGAAATCTGCTGTTGTTTTTGTCGAGAGGAAAAGGCAGATTTCCCGCTACGCTCGAAATGACAAATTACGACAGTAACCTCTAGTACCGGCGCGGCATTTCAGCCATTTTGTGCCTGAAAGTCGCACCAAATGGCGATCTACGTGCAACGGCACTGCTAGAAAACCTGCTCAGTCAGCATCTTCAGCAAATACTGCCCATAGCCATTTTTGGCCATCGGCGCAGCCATTACACGAATCTGCTCAGCCGTCACCCAGCCCTGCCGGTAGGCAATTTCTTCCGGGCAGGCGATCTTGAGACCCTGTCGCCGCTCGATGGTTTCGATGTACTGCGAGGCTTCCAACAGCGATTCATGCGTACCCGTGTCGAGCCACGCCATGCCGCGTCCCATTACCTCGCAATGCAATTGCTGTTGCTGTAGATAGAGGCGATTGAGATCGGTGATTTCGAGCTCGCCGCGCGGTGAAGGCTTCAACGCTGCCGCCAATTCGCACACCTGTTCATCGTAAAAATAAATGCCGGTAACCGCGTAGCGCGATTTCGGTTTCGCGGGCTTTTCTTCGAGTGAAATTACTTTGCCTGCCGCGTTGAATTCGGCGACGCCGTAGCGTTCGGGATCCTGTACCGGGTAGGCGAATACCGTGGCGCCTTCCGGTTTGGCATCGGCGCGCTGCAGCAGCACCGACAGATCGTGTCCGTAAAAAATATTATCGCCAAGGATCAATGCGGACGGTGCTGCGCCGAGGAAATTCTTGCCGATCAGAAATGCCTGTGCGAGCCCATCGGGCGACGGCTGCACCGCGTAGGAAAGTGACAATCCCCACTGCGAGCCATCGCCGAGCAATTCGCGAAACAGCGGCGTGTCGTGCGGCGTGGAAATGATCAGAATCTCGCGAATGCCTGCGAGCATGAGGGTGGTGAGCGGGTAGTACACCATCGGCTTATCGTAGATCGGCAGCAACTGCTTGGAGACCACTTGCGTCACCGGATACAGGCGCGTTCCCGATCCACCGGCGAGGATGATGCCTTTACGATTCATGCTGAAGCCTTGCCATATTGTGTATCGATCCATTCGCGGTATTGCCCACTGCTGACCGATTGCACCCAATCGTCATTGGCGAGATACCACTGCACGGTTTTACGAATGCCGCTTTCAAAATTCTCTGCCGCTTTCCAGCCGAGCTCGTTTTCCAGTTTGCTGGCGTTGACGCCATAGCGGCGATCGTGGCCGAGACGATCTTTGACGAATGAAATCTGGCTGGCATACGACTTGCCGTCGGCACGCGGTTTCAGTTCATCCAGTAAATCGCAAACGATGTTGACGACCTCAAGATTGGTGCGTTCGTTGCGACCGCCGACGTTGTAGGTTTCGCCGACGCGTCCCTTCGCCAGCACCAGGCGGATCGCCGCGCAATGATCGGTCACATACAGCCAGTCGCGGACGTTTTTGCCATCGCCGTATACGGGCAGTGCCTTGCCGCCGAGCGCGTTGAGGATCATCAGCGGAATCAGCTTTTCCGGAAAATGATACGGGCCGTAATTGTTTGAGCAATTGGTCGTCAGCATCGGTAGGTGATAGGTGTGATGACAGGCGCGCACCAGATGGTCGGAGGCCGCTTTGGAGGCGGCATAGGGGCTGTTCGGTTCATAGCGGTGGCTCTCGGTGAAAGCGGGCTCGGAGCCCATCAACGAGCCGTAAACTTCGTCGGTCGAGACATGTAAAAAACGGAACCGACCCTGCTCAGACAACGACACCGCGTCCCAGTGGGCACGCACTTCTTCGAGCAAGTTAAAGGTACCGACAATATTGGTGGCGATGAATTCGTCAGCACCCTGAATGGATCGGTCAACGTGGCTTTCGGCGGCAAAATTGACCATCGCGCGAGGTCTCGTTTCCTTCAACAGCGCAGCCACGGCCGCACGATCACCAATGTCGGCGTGGACGAATCGATAGCGCGGATCATGCGCAATATCGGCGAGGGATTTGAGATTGCCCGCGTAGGTGAGCTTGTCGAGATTAACGACCGGCTCTTGTTCGTGGATCAGCCATTCGCGAATGAAATTAACGCCGATAAAACCAGCGCCACCGGTGACGATAATCATGGGTAACTTTTGGTTGGCGCCAAGACTGCCGACGCAATTTTTAGGATCGTTATTTTACCAGCGCGGAACACAAAACCCTGACCGCAGCTAATCGACCTTGTTGGTCAACTCAATCAATTTCGCATACTTGGCGAATGCGGCAAAACAGCCGACCGCGACATGCGCAAATCCGGGCCCGCCATCGAGGAAGCCGAGCCGGAAAATATAAAACTTGATGAACCGCGCCAGCGGACTCAAGAATAATTTCAGATAACCCGCACGCACGCCCTGCTGAAACAATGCGTCGGCGTGCAAGCTGGAATAGCGATTTTGCTTGGCCAGATATTTGCGCACGTCTTCGGCGGAATCATGCAGCAGGTCGCCCTTCAAGGTGCCGACATCGACCGTGGTGATGACGGCTTCGTGAACGGGATCGTTGCTCCAATTCGCAAACTGCCGATGGAACAGGCGCAATGACCAGTCGGGATAACCTTCCCCGTGGCGAAGCCAGCGACCGAGGAACCGGTTGCGCCGCGCCATCCGCCAGGCGTGGTGGTTTTGCGTTTGCACTGCTGCGCGAATGCTGCGCTCCAACAGCGCGGTCACCCGCTCATCCACGTCGAGACAAAGCACCCAATCGTTGTTCGCCTCGCCGACCGCGAACTGTTTTTGCGGCCCGAATCCCAGCCACTCTTTTTCGATCACGCGGCAGCCACGCACGTCGGCAATCGCCCGCGTTTCGTCGTCCGAACCTGAATCCACGACGAGTACTTCGTCGGCGAATGCGACGCTATCGATACAGGCGCCGATTTGCGACGCCGCGTTTTTGGCGATGATGACCACGGAGAGCGGAATTTTGACAACTGACATGGTGAGCTTTGGCGAGCGCGCTGATAATGCGTGTGTCAGCGATTGTAAACGAAGCGAAGCGGCCGGGCAGTCATCCTCCGCTACAATCGGGCGATGCGTGTTTTGCTGGTCAAACTTTCGTCGCTGGGTGACGTTCTCCACAATCTGCCGGTGGTGAGCGATCTGGCGCGCGCGATGCCTGCGATTGAAATCGATTGGGTCACCGAGGCACCCTACGCGGCGCTGGTTGCCCTGCATCCGCAGGTGCGACGCGTTTACGCGACCCACCTGCGTGGCTTAAAAAAACGCTGGTGGTCGCCGGCTGCGTGGTCGACTTTTATCGACGACAAAGCGCAGCTTTCAGGGCAAACGTACGACATGATTGTCGATACCCAGGGGCTTATCAAGAGCGCGCTCGTCGCGCGCGTTGCCAACGGGCCGATTGCCGGATTTTCACGCGAGACCGCACGCGAACCGCTGGCCGCGCGCGGCTACGATCAACACGTTGCGGCGCCCTCCAATCTGCACGCGGTGGAGCGCAACCGGCGCTTGGCGGCGGGTATTTTTGGTTATGCGCTAACGGACGCCGTGAATTATGGATTGCGCGTGCCGCCGAGTGCGGTAGGCGCGACGCCACCAATGCCATACGTGGTGTTTTTACACGCCACCAGTCGCGCTGACAAAATGTGGCCCGAGGCGCATTGGATCGCGCTCGCGGAATGTCTGCGCCGCCACCAGCAAGGCATCGGCGTCGTGTTGCCATGGGGGAACGCCGCCGAGAAGCGCACCAGCGAGCGACTCGCATCGGCAATCCCGGCAGCAATCGTGCCAGCGGCCATGTCGCTGCTGGACGCCGCTTCTCTGCTCTCCACAGCAAGCGGCGTCGTCGGCGTCGACACCGGGCTCGCGCATTTGAGTGTGGCGCTGGCACGTCCCACCGTTGGCCTGTATCTGACCACGTCGCCGGCGCTGACGGGGCTCTACGGCAGTGACACCGCAATCAATTTGGGTGGCGGCACTCCAAAGCTGCCGGTGGTGCCAAGTGTCGATGACGCTCGGGGCGCGCTGCTGCAATTGCTGACTGCGGCATAGCGACCAGCCATGCGCATTGTTTATTCCATGTTGCTCGCGTTGTCGTTGCCACTGATTGTCACGCGACTTTTTTGGCGCAGCTTAAAGTTGCGCGGTTACCGCGAGAATATTGCCGAGCGTTTCGCGCGCTACCAGCAGGCATCAAAGCATGGCTGCATCTGGATCCATGCGGTATCGGTCGGCGAGACGCGTGCTGCGGAGCCGCTGATTCGTCGATTAAAACTACGCTATCCGACGCGCCCGATCTTGTTGACGGGCATGACGCCAACTGGTCGCGCGACGGCGCAGGAATTATTTGGCGACGCCGTCACTTGTGTGTATCTGCCGTACGATTTTGTCGCCTTGCACCAACGTTTAATCGATCATTTTCGACCGTCCATACTGCTCATTATGGAAACCGAAATTTGGCCGAATTTGCTGCACGCGTGTCAGCAGAACGCCATACCCGCACTCCTCGTCAACGCGCGCTTAAGTGACAAATCCCTGCACCGGTATTCGCGTCTGGCGCCTGCACGCGCGCTGGTACGAGAAGCGCTGCAATCGCTCACCGTGGTCGTGGCGCAATCGGTCTATGACGCTTCACGCTTTCGACTATTGGGCGCGCTTGCCGCAGATAAAACGGTCGTGACAGGCAACATCAAGTTTGATGTCTTGACTGAACCCTTGCTGATCGCGCGAGGCGAGCAATGGCGCGCCGCGCGACCGCATCGCCGCGTGCTGCTTTGTGCCAGCACGCGCGAAGGCGAGGAGGCGCTGTTGCTGGCGGCATACGTACGCGTATTCGATGCCGGGGCGCGGCGCGATACGCTGCTGGTGATGGTGCCGCGGCATCCGCAGCGTTTTGACGAAGTGGCGGGCGAAATCGAGGGTGCAGGATTACGTTGCGCCAGGCGAAGCCTTGGCATGGCGGGCATCGACACGTGCGACGTGCTGCTCGGCGATTCGATGGGCGAGATGGCGGCGTACTATTCTTGGTGTGACATCGCCATCATCGGTGGCAGTTTCCTGCCGCTCGGCGGCCAGAATCTGATCGAAGCGTGCGCGCTCGGTAAGCCCGTGATCATGGGCCCATCGACTTTTAATTTTTCGTCAATCGTGCAATTGGCGCGCGATGCGGGAGCCATGCTGCAAGTGTCCGACGCGCTGGAGGCAATGCACGCCGCGCGAAAGCTGTTGCAAGACGACGCGCGGCGAAAAAATATGTCCGTCGCGAGTTTCAAATTGATTGACGCAAACCGGGGCGCTACTGAAAAAACGCTTGCGCTGATTGTGTCTGTACTTGGAGAAAATTAAATTGGCCGAACCGTCCAACGCACTCGCACAAGGGATGCAGTTGCTCAAGGGCGGGCAGTTTGCCGGGGCCGAACAAGTGTTTCTCGGCATCCTCGCGCGAGACAAAGAAAGTATCCACGCGCGCTTGGCCCTTGGCGTCACTTGCTATCAAATGGGCAGGCTCACCGACGCCGAAAAATATTTAACCGAGACCATTACACGCAGTCCGGATGCGCTGGCCGCGTACAACAATCTTGGCCTCGTCTACAAAGCGCAGGGCAATCCACAGCGCGGCATGGCGACACTACAGCGCGCGCTGGAAATTCAGCCGGGCTATGTCGACGCGATTTACAATCTGGCGCTGATGCAGGAGGAAGGCGGCGACCGCAACAGCGCGATCGATTCGTACCGGCGGGTGATTGCGCTCAAAGCCGATTTTTTGCGTGCGCACACCAATCTCGGTTTGCTGTTGCGCGCGGCGGGAGATTTCGCAACCGCGCATGTCCATCTGAACACGGTCGCAACACAATCACCGCAGGATGTTTCAGCGTTGGTCAATCTGGTATTGGTGCTCACCGATCTGGCGCGCTACGCTGAGGCAGTCAGCATCGGTGTACGCGCCACGCAACAGGCACCTGACCAGGCAAACGCCTGGGAGGCACTTGGCAATGCCCAGCGATTGGCCAGTGACGCGAGCAGTGCGGTTACGTCGCTGCAGCGCGCACACGCACTGAATACAGCGTCGGTTGAATTGCAGTATGAGTTGGGCCTCGCGCAGAGTGCTGCGGGTGATCTTGATGACGCACACACGACGTTCAATGCGGTGGCACAAGTGCGACCGGATTGGCTGAAAGTATGGTTCGCGCGCGATCTGGCGCTGCCACCGCTGTATTTGAGCGACGCACATATCGCCGACAGTCGAGCGCAGTTTACGGCGGGCATTGAGAATATCGAGGCGCGACTCTTTGGCGATGGGCAATGGGCAGTTGCCGATGCGGTCGACGCGATTTCGGGCTACGCACCTTTTTACCTCCACTATCAGGGGCTCGACAACACCGCATTACAGCGGCGGTTTGGTCGCATCGTGGAAGTGGTTGCGCGTCGTGGGTGGCCGCAATTTGCCGAGCCGGTGCCGTGGCAACCACGCGCGCATGGCGGCAGACTGCGGGTCGGTTTTGTCAGCGCTTATTTGCGTCGCCATAGCGCGGGAAATTTTTTTGGCAACTGGATTTGCCAACTCGATGCGCAAAAATTTGAATCGTTCGTCTGGTACACGGGCGAAGTCGTTGATGATGTGACTGAAAAAATTCGCTTGCGCGCCGCGCATTATTCACGCGCGGCATTTGATGTTCCAACGCTCGCAACAACAATTCGCGCAGTTAAGCTCGATGTACTCATTTATCTTGACGTCGGCATGCATCCGCAATCGCAGGTGCTGGCCGCACTGCACCTGGCACCCGTGCAGTGCGCAACCTTCGGCCATCCGGCCACGACCGGAATCGACAGCATCCATTATTTTCTTTCCGCCGATGCGGCCGAGCCTGCAAACGCGCAGCATCATTACACCGAGAAGTTGATCCGGCTGCCGCACTTCGCGGTGAGCTATCCGCGACCCGATGTGTCGCGCCAGCGCACGCCCTCAATGCTCAATACCTTGCGACGGCCGTTGCTGCTGTGTGCCCAGCCGCTATTTAAAATACTCCCGCATTTTGATCAACTCGCGGCGCGAATTGCGTGCGAGTTACCCGGTTGTAAATTAGCTTTTTTTCAGTCGATGTGGCCGCGCATCAATGACAGCTTCGTCGCCCGCATCAGCGCGGCACTTCGCGCGGCAGGCGTCGATCCGGTGACCACGCTGCTGATGCTGCCGATCATGCAGTATGAACAATATCTCGGCGCACTTGCGGCTGCTGATGTATTGCTCGATACGCCCGGTTTCTCGGGCGGCAATTCGAGCTTTGATGCAATCGCCGTTGGCACGCCGATCATCACCCATCGAGGCCAGATGTTGCGTGGTCGGCAGACGGCGGCGATGCTCGATATTGTGGAGCTGAGCGAACTGGTCAGCGAGAGTGACGACGATTATGTGCGCAACGCGATCAGCGTGGCGATTGCCAAAGATCGACAAACTGAGCTTCATGAACACATGCGCGCGGGCAGTGGCGCGCTGTTCGATGATGTTGGCGCGGTGCGGGCGCTTGAAAGCGCGTTGCAGCATTTGCTTGCGTAGAACGCCATTTGGTGCGGCTTTCAGGGCGAATATGCCATGAGAGCCGCGCCAGTGCTAGAGTTTTATTATTTCAACGCGCCAACATGCGGTTCACTTCCGCCAGGTCTTCCTCGACCAGCCTCCCCGCCGCCGACTTCAAACGCAATTGACTCAAGATCGTGTTGTAGCGCGCCTGCTGCAAATCACGTTGCGCCTGGAATAGTTGCTGCTGGGCATTGAGCACATCGACGTTGGTGCGAACGCCGACTTCCTTGCCGAGCACGGTTGCATCGAGCGAAGATTTGTTTGAGACGAGTGCCGCTTCCAGTGCTTTGACTTGCGCAACACCGTTGGTGACGCCCAGATAATTCTGGCGCACCGATTGCGCGACGGTGCGTTTGGTATTTTCCAGATCCGCCCCTGCTTTCTCGCGGTTGGACAACGATTGCCTGACGCGCGACTGGGTGCCGCCACCTTGATACAACGGAATCGTCAGCGTCAAGCCGAACGCGGTCGATTTTGTGTCGAATGACGAACCGACGTTCCCCGATGCGGTCGAAAAAGGCTGCGAGTTATTGGCGTAGCTGCCGCCCAGATCCAGAGTCGGCAGATGACCTGCCCGGTTGCGATCTATCTCCTTCACCGCGATGTCATAGGCGAGTCGAAATTGTGCAATCACCGGGCTCGCTTCTTCGGCCGCTTTCACCCATTGATCCATGTCGCCCGGTGTCGGCAAGGCCAGCGTCGGATTGGCGCGTAACGGCGTAAGCGTTGCGGGCATTTTGTTGACCAGCTGTTGCAGAGCCTGGCGCTTGATCTCCAGATCGTTGAGATCTGAAATTTCCTTGGCCACACCCAAGTCGTATTTAGCCTGGGCTTCATAGGTGTCGGTGATGGTTGAGGTGCCGACTTCAAAGTTGCGCTTGGCCTGCGCGAGCTGCTCGTTGATCGCGGTTTTTTGTGCGCCCGAAAGTGCCACGTTATCCTGCGCCAGCAACACGTCGAAATAGGCTTGCGCGGTGCGCACAATCAAGCTTTGCGCGGCGTCGGCAAATAGCGCTTCGGATTGCCTCGCCTGCAAGCCCGCCTGACCATACGAAATCCAGTTTTGCATGCGAAATAAAGGCTGCGTGAGACTGACCGAATAGCCGTTGGTGTTGAAATCAGCGGAGGGAAATCCCTGGGTCTGGCGATGGTTGCGGTTGTACGTCGCCGACAGCCCAATCGACGGTAAAAAATTCGCCGCGCGCGCCTGTGGCACGATCTCTTTGCTGGCGTCAAAGGCAAAGCGCGCCGAGGAATACACCGGATCCTGCGCTTGCGCGTCGCGATAAATATCCATCAAGTCTGCCGCCATTGCGGATGTGCCGGAAAAACATGCAGCGACGAGCAGCGCGGTGATTTTTAGTTTCATTTTTTTCATTTCTGGTTGTCTTCGGCTGGATGCGTTTCAGCCGAATTGAGCCGCAAAGTGAGTAAAGGTAAGTGGTTCAATCCAATTAATTTTTAATACAACGGCACGCGTGTATCCACCTGCCGCGACCACGCGTCGATTCCACCCTGCAAATTATGCAGGTTCTCGAACCCCATCCGCTCCAGAAATGCGACGACTTGCAGACTTCGTGTGCCGTGATGGCAAATTACCACCGTGGGATGCGTGCGTTCCAGCACCTCGACCTGATTCGGAATGTCCCGCATCGGTACATGTTCGCTGCCGTCAATGCGCGCCAATTGAAATTCCCACGCTTCGCGAACGTCCAGCAGGCGCGGCCGCTCGGTAGTCGCCGCTTCCATCAGGGACTTTAATTGCAGGACGCTGAGCTCTCGCATCGGCACCTTAAAAGTCGAAACGCGACGGCTGTTGGGCGTTGACCAACGGCGCAACCACGGTCTCAAAAATCTCTGCCGAGGCGCAGACATTGGTGCTGGCGCTACTTCCGGTGCGCGTGAACAGCGTGGCTTTCATTACTGGCGCATCGCCGACGATGGCAAACAAGCGACCGTTTTCGGCCAACGCATCCAAAAAAACTTGTGGCAGAATCGGCACCGAGCCGGTCAACACGATGGCATCAAATTTTTCACCCGCACCGATGAAAGCCGCAGGTGACTGTGCCGCGTCACCTATTTTAAGATGGACGTTGGTGATATTGGCACGCGCGAGATTGGCCGCGGCGCTGCGCGAGTAAATGTCGAAATATTCGACGCTCGTCACGGTCGCAGCACTTCTGGCCAACAGCGCGGTGAGGTAGCCGCTGCCGGTGCCGATTTCGAGTACCCGCTCGTGGTTTTTCGGCGCCAGCTCCTGAATAATCCGCGCTTCCATTTTGGGCGCCATCATCAATTGGCCATGCCCGCACCCGAGCGGAATTTCCATGTCGGTAAAAGCAATCGCGCGATAAGCGGCGGGTACGAAATCTTCGCGCTTGACCTGAAACAGCAGGTCGAGCACGTCCTGATCCAGCACCTCCCAGGTGCGGATTTGCTGCTCGATCATGTTGAAGCGCGCTTGCTCGAAATTCATGTCAGTCGTGTCGGAGTTCATCGGCATCGAGCGACCCTTGTTATGGGTCGCAGCGTTGATTGAAATATTCAGCGCCGCCATTCTAGCAAATCGGCTTCGGTTACCGGAAGCGGTCAAGATCGTTTTGCGCGGACGCCAAGCTGCGCAGGTTTATCGGCGAGTAAACCACGCACCAGCAATTCGCTATGTGTGTCCAGATAAATGTCCGGATCCATTTTGTCAATTCCACACAGGTCGAAAGAGTTGCGCCATAGCATCAGCATCAGTACCGGGGCGGCGCAGATGTGGGGCGTGTGCTCCAGTTCGATTGGACGGAACTCGCCAGAATCGATACCGCGCTTAATTGCCGTAGTGATGATGGCCATGCCACGCATGATGACTTCGTCGTGATAAAACTTGGCGAGCTCCGGAAAATTTCCCGCCTCCGACATCATCAGTTTGGTGATGCCTGCCAACTTGGTGGCACCAATTTTTTGCCACCAGGTTTTGATCAAGAGCCGCATTAAATCCGCGCTGCTCCCCTGATAGGCGTGCATGCGGTCTTCGAATTCCACGATGCGCGCCACGATACCCTCGCGAACGACCGCCTTGAACAAATCATCCTTACTGTCGAAATAAAGATAGAGCGTGCCTTTGGAGACACCGGCGCGCCTGGCGACATCGTCCAGCCGGGTCGCGGCAAAACCGCGTTCGACGAACAATTCAAGCGCTGCGACCGCGAGCTCACCGGGGCGCGCGTCTTTGCGACGCCCCCAGCGGGGCTCGATAATTTTTGCGGCGACGGACATATGAAATTATTACTGACTGAATGGTCATTAAGATACGTGAGCGGCGGGCAATCGTCAAGCCAACGTGGATATTTGCGTTGCTGCATTG
>JAYVXF010000189.1:0-5423 GCA_043793345.1 Betaproteobacteria bacterium
GTTGCCATAGGCCATGCTATGTCGCCTCCTCGCGCCTTGCCATGCAAAAAAATCCATCCGTTTCATTATGTATCGCTATTTCTGGGTCGAGACACTAGCCGAGAATGCGGTTAATCCGCTTCGCCAGCAATCTTTTTCAGCTTGGCCATCCGCGCCTCAAGAAAATGGATGGAGGTGCCGCCCCGGATGAAGGCTGCGTCATTCATCAATTCCTGATGCAGCGCAAGATTGGTCTGAATGCCTTCGACCACCATCTCTGACAATGCGGTTCGCATGCGAGCCATCGCCTGCTCGCGATTGTCGCCGTGGGCAATCAGTTTCGCGATCAGGGAATCGTAATACGGCGGTACAAAGTAGTCCGCGTAGACGTGTGAATCCATCCGAATCCCTGGCCCGCCCGGCACATGAAAACGGGTGATTCTTCCCGGCGACGGCACAAACGTAACGGGATTTTCTGCATTGATGCGGCATTCGATTGCATGGCCGCGCAATTGAATGTCTTTTTGCCGGTAACGCAGCTTGTGGCCGGCCGCGATGCGAATCTGTTCCTGAACAATATCCACGCCAGTAATCATCTCCGTCACCGGATGCTCGACCTGCACACGGGTGTTCATCTCGATAAAAAAGAACTCATCTTTTTCGTAAAGGAATTCGAATGTGCCCGCGCCGCGATAGCCCATTTTGATGCACGCCTCGGCACAACGCTCGCCGATCCGGTCACGCAAACGCGCTTTTAATTCCGGCGCAGGCGCCTCTTCGATAATTTTTTGATGCCGCCGCTGCATCGAGCAATCGCGCTCCCACAAAAAGATCGCGTTTTTGTGCTCGTCGGCCAGTATCTGTATTTCGATGTGTCGGGGATTTTCGAGAAATTTTTCGAGATACACCATCGGATTGTTGAAAGCAGCTTGCGCCTCGGCCTTGGTGAGCTGCACCGCGTTGACCAAGGCGGCTTCGGTGTGGACGACACGCATGCCACGACCGCCGCCGCCGCCTGCGGCCTTGATGATGACCGGATAGCCGACCGCAGCGGCGATTTTGCGAATTTCCTTCGCGTCATCCGGCAGGGCGCCTTCAGATCCCGGCACACACGGCACGCCAACTTTTCGCATCGCGGCTTTGGCGGCGACTTTGTCGCCCATGGTGCGTATATTTTCGGGTTTCGGCCCGATGAATACAAATCCTGAATTCTCGACCCGGTCGGCGAAGTCGGCATTTTCGGAAAGAAATCCGTAGCCCGGATGAATCGCTTGCGCATCCGTGACTTCGGCCGCACTAATAATGGCGGGGATATTTAGGTAACTATCTTTCGAAGGTGCCGCGCCGATGCACACCGATTCATCGGCCAGCATCACGTACTTGGCGTCAGCATCCGCCTCGGAATGCACGCACACGGTTTTGATGCCGAGCTCGCGGCAAGCGCGTTGAATGCGCAACGCGATCTCGCCGCGATTGGCGATCAGTATCTTTTCAAACATGGCTCCCTGTCTGGGGCCTGCGCCAAATACTGCCATCTGCGAGACGCCTATTCGATGATGAAAAGCGGTTGACCGTATTCCACCGGCTGACCGTTTTCCACCATGATTGCTTTGACCACGCCGGCCGCATCGGACTCGATCTCGTTTAAAAGCTTCATCGCCTCGATAATACACAGCGTCTGACCCTTGGTCACCGTTTGGCCTACCTCGACAAACGACGGCGTACCGGGCGACGGGCAGCGATAAAACGTGCCGACCATGGGTGACTTCAGGGTGTGACCCGTGGGCTCAATCGGCCCTGGCGCTGCAACCGGGACGGTGTCCGCCTGATCGGGCGGCAGCACGAATGAGGACGCAGACATCGGTGCTTGCGGGTAATTAATCTGCGCGCCGTGGCGACTGATGCGAACTTTTTCTTCGCCCTCGGTAATTTCAAGCTCAGCGATTCCGGATTGTTGTACCAGGTCGATCAGCGTTTTGATTTTTCGCAAATCCATCGTCTTTATCCTCTTTTGCCTGGCGCCGCCTGGCGTATTTTTATGGGAAATCGCCCAAGCGGCATCACAAGCTTGGTAGTCAGGTTTATGTCGATTTTGTCGCGACGCCGCCGATGCGCTTCATCGCTGCGTCAAGTGCAAATTCGTAACCATCAGCGCCAAGCCCGGTCACGACGCCCACCGCCAGATCCGACAAATAGGAGTGTTTTCGAAATTCTTCACGTGCATGGACATTTGATAAATGTACCTCAATGAACGGAATCGCCACCGCCGCTAACGCATCGCGCAAGGCGATACTGGTGTGCGTGTATGCGCCTGGGTTGATGACAATGAAGCTAACCCCTTCAACCTTGGCGGCATGAATCCGGTCAATCAGCGCGCCCTCGCCATTACTCTGAAAACATCGCAAATCCACACCGGCAAGTTTCGCTTTTTCCTGCAAACATGCGTCGATCTCTGCCAAGGTAGTGATGCCGTAAACGGCGGGCTCACGCGTGCCCAACAAATTCAGATTCGGTCCGTGCAGTAGTAATATCGTCGACATGGAAAGCAGTTTGCCTTAAATTGGACGAATATGTCTAGTTTTTCGCAGGAGATAAAGCGATTGGTGCGTTGGAATTTCGCGACACCTGTTGTATTTCTGCGTGCGTCCAGTTTTCAATTTACGTGTGTGCCTTAGCTGCAAAAAATAATCACGTTACGCAAGGTAGCATGTATCAACATACGGAAATGAAGACAATTAATTAATTTTAATCGCTTTTAGGTAAATTTTTGGCGATGATACGGTCTAGTTCTGGTTCGGTAATTGCGCCGAGCTTGTTGTAAATTACTTCCCCTCCGGGGAGCAACACGACTGTATGCGGTAATAGTCCCAAACGATTGCCAAGGCGCTTTGAAAATGCAATCGCCCCCGCCTCGTCGATGAACAAAGGATAAGTCACGTTCATATTTTTATTGAAGTTGGCGACATTTACCGCTGAATCAGCGGCGATACCGATAATTTGCACGCCACGTTCCCCAAATTTATGCTGAAATTTAGCCAAAATTGGTATCTCTTCTTTACACGGCCCGCACCAAGTTGCCCAGAAATTTATCACCAGCAGCTTTCTCTCCCATTGGCCCAGCGCCTGCGAGTTCCCCTGAAGGTCGATGAATTTTGCACTGTAGATCGCACCGGGACTTGCTGCGATTTCGCTGGCCGTGGTAGCCGATTTATCAGCGGACTGCGGGCTTGCCGGAGCAGCGCGATCAAGCCACAGCGCGGTGCCAGCGAGCGCCACCAGCAAGCAAACAGCAGCAGCGACGAGGCGCGCAGGCGTGGTCACGAGTCGGATCCGGGGCTGGCGGGGTAATGGTGAGGACGACTACTTTGCTTTCTTCAATGCGTCGCTAAGCGACGGCTGTGCGCTACTCGGGGATGACCGCAAACTTCCGGCTAAACCGCCCGCGTCGGCGATACCGTCGGGCAGCACTACGTCGAACCCACTGGTCGCCAGCGTAACTGTCTGGTGTAGCGGCGGATAACAGACGCCGGCATCGGCGCATCCCTGCGACGTTACCCTTACCCGCAACAGCGAGTCATCCGCACGCAGATTGCCCTTACCAATGCTAGTAATTGGCAACAGTATGCGCACACTATCGCGATAAGTTTCGACGCGACCAAAGGTGGCGTCCTGTTTTATTTTCCCTTTGGAGAGCACGGCTTTGCCCAGTTTGACGGACGCTGGCGGCTCAACCGCAAATTTGAACCGATCCTTGTACATATAATAACCTTCGGCGATTTTGTACTGAAGCTCGATGGTTTTGTGGTCTTTGCGACGCGCGGAAAGTTGAAACGCGCGCTCCGGCTCCAGCAGGTCTGGCGCTACGTTGGCTGGGGAAGTCACAACAGGCGCGGCGGCGGCCAATGCAGATTCCACCACCAACGCGCCGAGCAAAATCAGCGCGCAGATTACAACTGAGACGCGTTGAGGCATCGCTTGTTTACCAGGTTTCACGAAAGATCCAATCAAAAAAAGAAAGCCAGATTCTTAAGAGACGTGAACGCAATCGCGTAACGCGCCTCAAAGCAATGAGAGACAGATTTGCAAAAATAATTCAGCAGAGGATCAATCATCCTTTACACCAGGAAATTGGTCAGGTACTGTATTAATTGTGGTGAGCGACCCCAATGTCAGTAGACATCGGCGAACGCACAAAGTTGGCGACAATTGAATTGAAGAAAGCAGGTAAGGCGTTATGCGACTGTTGATCCTCGGTATTTTAATGGGTTTCCCGCTACTCGAAGGCGCGGTACTTTACCGCCTCGGTCAGGGTCATGGCGGCTGGGTGCTCGCGTGGTTGTGTTTCTCGGCAATTGCCGGCATCGTATTGATCAAGCAGGCGCGCTTTTCGTTGGTCACCCGTTTGGCGAGCGATTTATCGCGCGGTCAATTTTCACTTGCCGCCATTATCGACAGTTCACGTACTGTTCTCGCCGGTCTGTTGTTGATTTTCCCGGGGATTATTTCCGACGTGATGGCGCTGGTGTTGCTGCTATTGCCAATCCGCGAACCGGCTTATCAATACGCGCCGGCACGCGCCGACCGCGCTGCCACGCCTGCCCGGGAAAGCAATCACGGTGGCGCAATCGAGGGCGAATTTCGCCGCGAACGCTAAATTGGCGGGGCTGGGTTTGTTGGCCGTACACCAGCCAGCACAGTCGCTAGCGTCGGATATTTCAGCACCAACTTTAATTCGCGCTTGACACGTGTATTGTCGATTCGCCTGGATTCACGCATGAAACTCAACAACAACGGCGCGATGCGCTTTTCCGCCTCCGCACGGCTAATGCGCGGCGGGCGGGCGACGCCAAACGCGTCGGCCACGGCATCCAAATAATCGCCCATTCGCAACTGGCTGTCATCGACCACATTGAACACACGGCAGCGTTTTGGGCGCAGTTGTCGTATCGCGTTGACCACGGCGGCGGCGAGATCGTCGGCGTGAATGTGGTTGGTGAATACATCTACCGTTGCGACCAACACCGGCGTTTGACGCTTCAGCCGATCAAGCGGCAAACGGTCAAGAGCATAAATACCCGGCGCACGCAGGATGGTAATTGAAACGCCGTGCAATCGCCCCCACTTCCTCAATTGGCGCTCGGCATCAACGCGTCTTTTTGCGCGTTGAGATTCAGGCTTTAACTGCCGCGTCTCATTGATCCATTCACCATCACAATTTCCGTAAACGCCGGTGGTACTGATATAGACAATCCGCCGTGGTAGCATCTTTGGCTGCATCAAAGAAGACCGATGAACGCCGTTTAATGCGGCCAGTAAATTTGTCGTGTGCGTATCTGATTGTCCGGTGCCCGGCGGTGGCGCGAAATGCAAAATGGTATCGGCGAGATGCGCCAATTTTTGCAGTGAACGAGGCTCGCTCAAGTCGCCGCGCATCAGTTGTACGC
>JAYVXF010000190.1:0-41677 GCA_043793345.1 Betaproteobacteria bacterium
CTCGCTTGGCAAAGGGATTGCCGCCGCCTCTCTCGCCGCCATTCTCGAATCGCGCGGCATCAAAGTGTCGATGATGAAGCTGGATCCGTACATCAACGTGGATCCGGGCACGATGTCGCCTTTTCAGCACGGTGAAGTGTTCGTCACCGATGATGGCGCGGAGACCGATCTCGATCTCGGCCATTACGAGCGCTTCGTCTCGACCAAGATGAAGAAGGCGAATAATTTCACCACCGGCCAGATTTACGAGCGCGTGATCAATAAAGAACGGCGCGGTGATTATCTGGGCGGTACGGTGCAGGTGATTCCGCACATTACCGACGAAATCAAATTATCGATTCGCGCCGGCACCGAGGGCGCGGATGTTGGCATCATCGAAATCGGCGGCACGGTCGGCGACATCGAATCGCTGCCGTTTCTGGAAGCGATCCGGCAGATGGGGATTGAGACCGGTCGCGACAATGCCTGCTACATCCATCTGACATTGGTGCCGTATCTGCCGACGGTCGGTGAGATCAAGACCAAGCCTACGCAGCACAGCGTAAAAGAGCTGCGCGAAATCGGTATTCAGCCTGACGTGGTGATGTGCCGCAGCGATCGGCCGATTCCGGATGAGGATCGCAAAAAGATTGCGCTGTTCACCAACGTCGATATGGGCTCGGTCATTTCCTGCTACGACGCGACCTCGATTTACAAAATCCCCAAGATGCTGCATAAGCAAGGGCTCGACGAAATCGTTTGCCGCAAATTGCATCTCACACCAAAGCCCGCCGATCTCACGCTGTGGGAAGACATCGTCGAAGCGCTGGAGCATCCGGAGCATCAAATCAATCTGGCGATGGTCGGCAAATATGTGGACCTCACGGATTCGTATAAATCGCTTTCCGAGGCGCTCATCCACGCCGGTATTCACACCCATACCAAGGTCAATATTCATTATCTCGATTCCGAACAAATCGAGAAAGACGGTGTCGCGGCGCTCGCCAACATGGATGCGATTTTAGTTCCCGGTGGTTTCGGCAAGCGCGGTACCGAGGGTAAAATTGCGGCGGTGAAATTTGCGCGTGAAAATAAAATTCCGTATCTCGGCATTTGCCTAGGGATGCAGATCGCGACGATTGAATTTGCGCGCAATGTGGTTGGCTTGGCAAACGCCAACTCCACAGAGTTTGATGCCGACACGCCGCATCCTGTCATCGCACTCATCACTGAATGGCAGAACCACGACGGCGTGGTCGAAAAACGCGATGCCAAATCCAATCTCGGCGGCACCATGCGGCTCGGTGCGCAGCCCTGTACGGTGCGGCCCGACACGCTTGCCTACCGCATTTACCAGAGCACCACGGTGAGCGAACGCCATCGTCACCGCTACGAGGTCAACAACCATTACGTGCCGCGTCTCGAAGTGGCGGGCCTGGTGATTTCTGCGCGCACCAATTCGGAATCGCTCACCGAGATGATCGAGCTCGATCCGGTGAAGCACGCGCATCCGTGGTTTTACGGCTGCCAGTTCCATCCGGAGTTCACCTCCACACCGCGCGACGGTCATCCGCTGTTTATTTCGTTTGTGAAAGCCGCGTTGGAGCAGCACAAACACATTCACGGCGAGGCGGGTTTGCGGGTGGTGCAGGGTGCGAAGGCGAGCGCGTGAAATCGTACGCGGCGATACAAGCGGCTATTTTCAGCACTGTCATTCCGAGCGAGTCCCGCAGGGACGACGAGGAATCTGCTGTTGCTCGCGACGACAGCAGATTCCTCCCTTTGGTCGAAATGACAAAATTTGTGATGGGAGATTGAATTGAAGCTATGTGGATTTAACGTCGGTATCGACAAACCATTTTTCTTGATCGCGGGGCCTTGCGTGGTCGAGTCGCTGCAATTACAAATCGATGTCGCCGGTAAGCTGAAGGAAATGACTTCCTCACTCGGCATCCCGTTCATTTTCAAATCGAGCTACGACAAAGCCAACCGCAGCTCGGGCAAATCTTTTCGCGGCCCCGGCATGGATGAAGGTCTGCGCGTTTTATCCGAAGTAAAAAAACAACTCAATGTGCCGGTGTTAACCGACGTCCACACCGCGAGCGAAGTCGCCACCGTCGCGAGTGTCGTCGATGTGTTGCAAACACCCGCCTTCCTCTGCCGTCAAACCGATTTCATCCATGCTGTCGCACGTGGTGGCAAACCGGTGAATATCAAGAAGGGCCAGTTCCTCGCACCGGGTGACATGAAAAACGTCGTCGATAAAGCAAGGGAGGCCAGCGGCACCGATAACATCATGGTGTGCGAACGCGGCGCGTCGTTTGGCTATAACAATTTAGTGTCGGACATGCGCGCGCTAGCGATCATGCGTGAGAGCAATTGCCCGGTGGTATTCGACGCGACGCATTCTGTGCAGTTGCCGGGCGGGCAGGGGACGACATCGGGTGGCCAGCGCGAATTCGTGCCGGTGCTGGCACGCGCGGCAATGGCGACGGGCATCTCTGGCATCTTCATGGAAACGCATCCTGACCCTGCCAAAGCGCTTTCCGACGGCCCGAACGCCTGGCCCCTGGCGCTGATGAAAGATTTGTTGGTGACACTAAAAGCCATCGATGATTTGGTAAAGCAAAACGCATTCGCCGAAACCGCACTCATGACAAAAATCACCAAAGGATAATTTTTAATGACCGCTATTGTTGACATCGTCGCGCGCGAAATTCTGGACTCGCGCGGCAACCCGACCGTTGAAGCCGATGTGTTGCTTGAGTCCGGCGTGATCGGGCGCGCAGCCGTGCCCTCGGGCGCGTCCACAGGGTCGCGCGAAGCGATCGAGCTGCGCGACAAAGATGCGCATCGCTACATGGGCCGTGGCGTGCTCAAAGCGTGTGAGCACATCAACACCGAGATTTGCGAAGCCGTGATCGGCCTCGACGCAAGCGAGCAGGCGTTCATCGACAAAACCATGATCGAGCTCGATGGCACTGAAAGCAAATCGCGCCTGGGCGCCAATTCAATTCTCGCCGTGTCGATGGCCTGCGCAAAAGCTGCCGCCGATGAATCGGGTCTGTCGCTGTACCGCTATCTCGGCGGCGCCGCGCCGATGCAAATGCCGGTACCGATGATGAACATCATCAACGGTGGCGTACATGCCGACAACGTCCTCGACATGCAGGAATTCATGATCATCCCGGCGGGGTTGCCGACGTTTCGCGAAGCGCTGCGCGCAGGTGTGGAGATTTTTCATACGCTGAAAAAAATCCTGCATGCCGAAAAGCACAATACCAACGTCGGCGACGAGGGCGGCTTCGCCCCAAATCTGGCCAATAACGAAGCGGCGCTTCAATACATCATGAAAGCGATTGCCGAGGCAGGTTACACGGCGGGCGAAGAGATCATGATCGGTATCGATTGTGCGGCGAGTGAATTCAGGAAGGATGGCAAGTACCGGTTCGAAGCTGAAAAACTTTCCTTCAACTCGGCGCAATTCACCGATTTACTTAGCGGCTGGTGCGACAAATATCCGATCATCTCCATCGAAGATGGCATGGCCGAAGACGATTGGGATGGTTGGGCCACGCTCACCGAAAAGCTCGGCAAAAAAATTCAACTCGTCGGTGATGATCTGTTTGTGACCAACACCAAAATACTCCGCGAAGGCATCAATAAAGGCATCGCCAATTCGATCCTCATCAAGGTCAATCAAATCGGCACGCTCTCGGAAACCTTCGCCGCCATCGAAATGGCCAAGCGCGCCAACTACACCGCCGTGATTTCACATCGCTCCGGTGAAACCGAAGACACCACGATTGCCGATATTGCCGTCGGCATGAACGCGCTGCAAATCAAAACCGGCTCGGCATCGCGTTCGGATCGGATGGCGAAATACAATCAGCTGCTGCGCATCGAAGAGGAGCTCGGTGACGCGGCGAGCTACGCGGGCAAGTCGGCGTTTTATAACCTGCGCAATTTGCGCTGACACCAAAAATTCATCAACCCGCAACGTGAAATACCTCACCTACGCATTCATCGGCCTCATCGTCGCCATCCAGTATCCGCTGTGGATGGGCAAGGGCAGCTGGTTGCGCGTGTGGGAATTTTCCACGAAAGTTGAAAAACAAAAAGAAAAAAATGTGCAGCTTACGTTGCGCAATGCAGGACTTGACGCGGAAGTGCGCGATTTGAAACAGGGCATCGATGCCGTGGAGGAACGTGCGCGCGTCGAGCTTGGGATGATTAAGCCGGATGAGATTTTTTATCAGGTGATTGATAAGTCAAAAGCCAAACCGTAGGCACACGCTGACTTTCGCTTAATCGAAATCTGTGCTGCGCCAACTGCCCGCCATTGCCGCGAATGCGGTAATTCCTGCGAGCCCCTCACCGGCAAGCGTGAAAGCAATCGGCGTCGAAATTCCTGGAAGCATCAAAAGTCAGTTCGTCCAATCCTTGAGTTTAAGCTTGGGCACTTGCTTGAAAGCTTTGTCACCTGTCACCAGCACCGCACCCGCACCCAGCGCGTGTGCGGCAATCAAGGTGTCAAGCGGCGCAAGTGTCTTGCCCTTTCTCTCCATTTCGGCTCGCACCGTGCCGTAGCGTTCTGCAATCGCGCTGTCGTATGGCAACACATCCACGCGCAGCAGGAACTGCCGTACAGCCGCATGAAGCCGCCTTGCATCGGGACGCTTGGCCAGCCCAAACAGCAGTTCACACTCGGTAACAACCGATATGCAAAGCGACGCCATCGGTGCCGCCACCACGCGCCTTGCTACCGCCGGATTCGCTTTCAACAGTTGGCTTACCGTGTTGGTATCCAGCATATAACGCTTCATTCCTTCCATCCCGTGAAGGGGTCACGGCTTGGCAATGCCTTTCCCCGCTCTTTCTTGTTCAGAAAATCTTTGGGCACATCGTCGTGTTTGAGCGCGGAGAAAAAATCATCCCAGGTTTCAGGCTTTTGCGAGAGAATCACGTCGCCCGTTTCCGGATTCTGGCGAATGAAAACTTCCTTTGCATCGAACCGGTAAGCGACAGGCAATCGCACCGCCTGGCTGCGTCCGTTGGCGAATAGTTTCGCTATTTGCTTCATGGCGGCGACCCTCGTTTATGATAGATACCAGAGTATATGCCATATTGAAGAACTTACTAATGCCGGAACAAATTTCAAAAACTGTTTCGGCCTTCAGCTCTGCAATGGAGTGACGCAATTACCGTCGGCCACCGCGATCGTCTTTCTCTGTTTCGCTACTGGGAGCAAAGAAATTTCTGTTGGGTGATGAAACAGCACGATTTGGAAATTCCGGCGATAGTCCGGCATTATTGAGAATTGCCTAACCGCATGACTCCAATGCTAGTTGTTACCACGCCCGACCCCCTAGCTCCGCTCTCCCCCAGCACCTCTCCCGCGAGCGGGACAAGGGCACACTTGAAGCGAAGCAGCGGGTGGCCGAGAGGCCGGGAGAGGGGAGCCGCTGTCACACAGTTATGGAAAGATCAATAGTGCGGCTCTCCGAATGTTTCCGTCCTGAAATGCGCGCTAGTGAAGGAGTTTTTTGAGAGGAAATAATTTTGCCAATCCTGACGAACACTCGCCACCGCGGTTTCATCGGGATAGAAATCTGCTGTTGTTGTGGCGCAGTGTCGTGTTAACGTTTAAAGTCATCGTAGCTTTCGGGTCTCACTGCCGCCTTATTCCGTGTCAGACATCGACCCTTGACTCTTCCACCGGAACGTCAAATAGCATGCCATTAATTCGCAATCGCGCCGTTGGGATATCAAAAAGATGAATAACACTGAATTTGTACTGTGAGCCTACCGTGTGCTTCTGCAACGTGAACCCGATCCAGCGGGCGAACAAGTCTGGTGCGATCAGTTAGACCGTGGCCTCGCGCGAAACGCACTCGTGAAAGGATTTCTTGGCAGCAACGAATACAGCGGTCGATTCGACCGAGACCAAGTTGTCGAGACCAATGTTAGCACTGGGGGCGTATCGTTTCGAATTGGGTCGCGCGAAGATGACATCGCGGTTGGCCACGCGATCCAAAAGAGCGGGCAACATGAACCTTGGGTGACATCCCACTTTCTCGCGGCGATCAAACCCGCGTCAACGGTAGTCGACATTGGTGCTAATTTGGGATGGTATACGATGCTCGCCGCCGCAAAGACACTGCACCATGGTCGCGTCGTTGCGTTTGAGCCGCTCCCGGACAATGTCCAACTTCTCTTGGCGAACGCGCGCCTCAACGATTTCAAGCACGTTACTTGCTATCCCGTGGCTCTTGGCGAACATAATGAAGTGCTTAGTATCGAAACCGGTTCCGGTTCAAACGCCGCAATAGTTCAAGATGTGGATGTCTTTGGACGATTCTGCCAAGTAGTTGCGGCCCGAGAGGCGCTGCAAAATATCGGCCATTTTGATGTTTTTGAAAATCGACATTGAAGGCTACGAACCAATTGTATTTCGGAGTGCGTCAGAAGTCCTGCGACAAAAACGACCAACGATGTTTGTCGAATATCACCCTTGGGTAATTAATCGGCGCGGCCTGTCAATTGAAGAGTTCAACGAGCAGTTGTTCAGCTTCGACATGAGTATTCGCGTGATGCACCATGATGGGTCCACTCCACATGTGCGGAATTCGACCGAACTAGCTGCGCAGCACGCGCGCATCAATGATGAGGCGAAAGAGGATGGCAGAATACACCTCGATCTCCTGCTGACTCCTTAGTTACGCATTTATTTTGCAGTCAATCAATGAAATCACCGACTCCTTGAACCGCAAGGTGAAGCTGGAGTGTCATGTGATTGATCGTGCCAGAATAAAACCCTAATACTGGTGCGGCCTCCAGGCGTGTTTCGGCTGTAGAAGCGCGCCAGTGCTAATTTTAGACAAGAGGGAACTTCTATTAACCTTAAATTTTCGTCATTCCCGCGTAGGCGGGAATCCAATTTCGTTGAGATATCACGACCTTATGAAAACTTGGATTCCCGCCTGCGCGGGAATAACCCTGTCGTACCCGCGAAGGCGTCAAGGCACGCCTTGACTCCAAGTTTTATAAATACCTGATACTGCTGGCAAACTTAGACCCCGGCCTTCGCCGGGGAGACAATTTTGGGGTTTTTAGAAGTCCCCAAGATTCCTCTATACACAGCACCAACAATGCCAGCGCAGTTGATCGCTGCAGCCTGGTCGTCGATGGTCAATGCCGCAGTTGGCAATTTGATTTGAATGAGGCATGATGTTTTGCAGGTGTTGGAAATTTCAATTCAATCAGACGAGGGAAAAGCAAATGAAAACATCAATATTTGTTGTAGCAGCAGCCGGCATCATGTTGACCGCATGCGCGTCGCACTATCCACCTGACCCCAAAGTTGATCCGCTAAATCCGCTCGTGTCCATCGTCGACGGCAAGCAAATTGTGGTGAATCAGGAAACGATCGTTTTTGCCAAGGACGTGCAAAACGTCCGCATCAACTGGCGTTTACCGGCTGACTCGAAGTACACGTTTCCCAAAGATGGCATCGTGTTCAGCGAAGCGCGCGAAGAAATTGGTGATTGCCGTCCGGCGGAAGACGCGCGCAGTTTTTCGTGCTTGAACCGGCACACGAGACCCGGGAAGTACAAATACACGATCAAGGTTCAAGGCACGCCGGTTGTTCCGGTGCTGGATCCGGTCGTTGTAAACGACTAGTCGGCGGGACAGGCAGTTTTGTCTTGGTCGGTTAGGAGAAATTCTCCAGCCACGCGCGCACCTCGTCCATCGCTTCCTGATAGGTGAGGGCGCGGCCAGCGCTTTCAGACGAGGCAAATATTGCCGCAGGAAAAGCCTCACGCGCGTGGGCGATTCTCGGTGCCAAAAATGCCTCATCAGCGGGATCGCGGTGCAGCCCGGTTTCCCCAGCCTGGGCTTCTGCTGAGCCATAAAACCGCGCGGCGCATTGCCAGTCCTCGCGTAACTCCGCCAGACCTGCACAGACTTCCAGCACGCACTGTCCCATTCGTTTGGAGCCGATCTCAACGGCAATCGCGAGCGCCTCAATCAGCATCGGCGATGCGCGATCACCTGCGCCACGATCAATCGACACCATCGCCAGATTGAGGAGACCGATCGCGATTGTTTCGCGATCCTGCAGCACTCGCGCAAGTGCAATGCCCTCGTTGTACAGCGGCTCAGCCGCATCCATCTCGCCAGCGACGCGAAGCATTTGTGCCAGAACATTGAGTGCAGCGGCGATTTCACGCTTGTCGCCGAGCGCACGCGCCAGCGCCAGCGCCTCCTGCAAATGCGACCGCGCCGCAGGCAAATCGTCCTGCCCGAGGCAGGCCATCCCCAGCGGCTGCAAGGTCATCGCGATTCTGCGCTCATCCCCGATTTCGCGTGCAATGGCGAGGCTTTCCTCGATATATCCTCGTGCCTCTGCATATCGGCCCATCAGGACGCCGATCCAGCCTGCGTCACAGAGTCCCCGACAACGGGCGATGTTTCGCGCGTCCGCACCTTCACACGCGAGTGCCTCCACCGTCATCTGCTGTCCGAGACCCAGCAGACCACGTGTAATCCAATAAGGTTTCAGTGCCCATACCAGCCGCAACCCGAGCGCAGCGCCGTCATCTGCGCGCCTCGCCCACGCGTGCGCCGCCAATAAATTTTCACGCTCCAGATCAAGTCGCCGAAGCCACATTCCCTGTTCTGCGCCAGCCAGTTCGGGCCGCGCTTTTTCGGTAAATGCCAGGTAAAAATCGAGGTGGCGCGCGCGCGTTTCGTTTTCCCCGCCGGCCTCGATCAGGCGCGCTTGCGCATACTGCCGCACCGTTTCCAGCAGCCGGTAGCGTTCACCGTCTGCGTCCATGATCACCAGCGATTTTTCCACCAGCGCGATCAATATATCGAGCACGGCCGATGCGTTTGCTGCATCACGCGCGCCGACTGCCTCGGCCGCCTCCAGCGTCCAGCCACCGGCGAAAACGGAAAGTCTCTCAAGCAGTTCGCGTTCGGCAACAGACAACAGCTCGACACTCCAGTCGATCGAGGCACGCAGGGTTTGCTGCCGTGGCATGCTGGTTTTATCGCCGCCGCTGAGCAACTCAAAGCGGTCGCCCAGACGCGTCGCGATTTGTTCCACCGCCATCGCACCCACACGCGCTGCGGCAAGCTCGATCGCCAGCGGGATGCCATCAAGCCGCCGGCAGATATCGGCGACGGCACCGGCAGTTTTCGACGTTATCTGAAATGATGGTTGCGAGGCCGTTGCGCGGTCGATAAATAACCGCACCGCTTCAAAGCGCTTGAATGCGTCGAGCCCAGCCGTATCAGCGACTGCAATTGGCGCTTCCGGTATTGCCAGCGACGGCACCGGGTAGGTGGTCTCACCCATGACGTGCAATCGTTCACGGCTGGAGGCGAGAATCTGCAAGCCGCGCCCGGCGTGCAGCAACTTTTTGGCGAGCTCGGCGCTGGCCTGCACCAGATGCTCGCAGTTATCCAGAATGAGCAATAGTTGCCGGTCTTTGACGTATTTTTCCAGCGCCTCGATCACCGGTCGACCGGCTACTTCCTTCACACCCAGCACGGCAGCCACTGCCTGCGGCACCAGCCGTTCATCAGCCAACGGTGCCAGTTCGACGAACCATACGCCTGCCGGGTAATCGTCCATGACGGCTGCGGCGAGTTGCAGCGACAGGCGGGTTTTGCCGGTGCCACCCATGCTGGTTAGCGTCACCAGGCGGGTGGTCGCCAGCAGGTATTTGAGCTCGCTGATTTCGCGTTCACGTCCGACGAAGCTGTTGAGCGGGGCGGGCAGATTGTGATTGGTTTTCGGCGGCGAGGACGGCACGTCGGCAACGTCGCCATCGAGCTTAACGGCGAACCGATAGCCACGACCGGGGATGGTGGCAAGCGCCTTCGGGCCGAGCAGTTTTCGCAATGTGGAAACCTGCACCTGAAGGTTATTTTCCTCGACGATGACACCGGGCCACACCAGCGTGAGCAGCTCATCTTTGCTGACCACCCGATCCCGATGATCGATCAGTACCAGCAGCAGGTCGAACGCGCGGGCACCGATATTGGCGGGCTCGCCGTCAACCAGTATCCGTCTCTCGGCCGGCCGGATTTCAACCTGACCGAAGCGGTGGCAGTCTGACAAATGCCCTCCAGGGGTAAGCCTTGTTGCAGCGCCAACAGGGCGGGCGATCCGGCAGCCCAATTTTAACCTTCAGGACGGTTTCATAACGTTTAAGTGCTGCTTAAGTACGCGAGTCCTCCCTGGAGCCGAAAGTACAGTCATTGACAGCCACGCGGCATCAACGCAACAGGAGCGACGAAATGATCACCACGCAAATGAACGACTGGAACAGACATTTAAATGGCATCCCATGGACCCGCAAAGAGCGGCCGGGACTGCGCTCCCTCAAGGTCGGCCGGCCGATGCAGGCCGCCGGCCCGCTACGTACCGCGTCCTGTGTTTCAACCGCCCCAATCACACCTTGGATCGCCATGCCAAATGCTGCCTTCAAACCGAGCGACGCCCGCAAACAACGTCTGCTGCGTGAAGCCCACAGGAGTGATAAAGGTGAAATAAGCGGCGAAATTAGCCGCGTCGAAAATGCTTTAGTGATTTTGCTCACCGCCGTACTCGCGCTCGCGATTTACTGGGGAGCGGTCGCCGTCGTGATGGGCTCGGCAACCGTCAAGCGCAACGACGTCGTTCAACAAAACGCGGCGACACCTAAAAAAGACCTCGCGGCCAGCACTGCCGCTGCGGACGCGACAGACCCGTCGCGCCGGTTAATCAACCAAGAAAAAAACAGCCAGTAATCCAACGCGACAACAACAGGAGTGTGCAGCCATGGAAAATATTGCCCGAAGAGAAAGACCGCGCAGCATCAATCGCGTCGATAACGTGATTGGCCTGTTTCCCGGTATGGTGCCAAATTTCAGCCAGCAAAAAACCAGTATGAGTCTGCACGTGAGTGCGGCAAGAGCTGAGTTGGCGAGTTTCGAAACGCGGTTGGCCAATCTCGGCATCGATCTCCGTGTCAGCGACAAAACGCTCGCCGAAATCGTCAAAGCGGATTGCGATCCTAAATACGGCGCGCGAACGGTGCAAAAGACGATTGAGATGGTGATCGAATATCCACTGTCGAAAGCCGTGCTGAAAGGTAAATTTGCGAGCAAAGATACCATCAATGTGCTGTGGCGAGACGGCGTGATTGCGTTTGAGAAATGAGTGGACGAGGGCGTGACTGGGCGGGATAAGGCAATTTTCGACAGCACGAACGTAAACACAGACGCAAGCACCCACCCAGCCGCAAACGTTTTGCAGATTCTATTTACCGGGGAACCGAGATGAAAACCCAGACCAAAAGTTTTGCTGGACAGCGTCATCCAGAGCCAAATGCGCAACGCGGCCGCAGCTCCACCGCCGCGGTCGCGATCATCATCGGCCTCACGTTCAGTGCCTGCACCTCGAATGGGAAAGAGGGCAATGCGGCGTCGCTCCCTCGTATGACAGCGCCGCAAGCACCCGCGCTCGCGGTGCAGGCCGCGCCCGAGGCGGACGACAAAATAGACAACTCGCGCGAATGCAACATCGCGCAAACCATTCTCGACGCCTGCATCTTTGTTTGAGTTGCGCGGCCAGCAGCCGCGCCCACGTAGCAGTCGCCGCAATTTCGCAACCCCCGTCCCCCGGATCGGCGTAAATTAGCAGGGTCGATGACATGCCTGCGAGGCGCTGGTCGCGCTGCGTGTCCATCGGCTTGTCACCATTACATTTCGGGAGAAAAAAATGAGCCCAATTGCACAGCTTTGGTTACCAATATTGTCCACCGCAGCCTTGATCTTTATCGCCAGCAGCCTCATCCACATGGTGTTCAAATGGCACAACGCGGATTACAAAAAACTTGCCAATGAGGACGATGTTCGCGCCGTCATTCGCGCGGCCTCGCCCACGCCGGGGCAGTATGTATTGCCGCATTGCGCCGACATGAAAGACATGCAGGGAGATGCGATGCAGAATAAATTTGTCGAAGGCCCGGTTGCGTTCATGACGGTCAGGGAAAGCGGCCCGCCAACCATGGGCACCGCGCTGTCACTCTGGTTCATCTATTGCGTCGTTATCGCGACCGTGGCCGGTGCGCTCGCAGTGCACGTGTATGGCTTGAATGCCAACCCGAATCGTGCCGGACATCTGGTCGGCATCGTGAGTTTTCTGGCTTTCGTCGGTGGCAGCGTTCAAATGGGAATCTGGATGGGCAAGCCCTGGGGGAGTGTGGCAAAAGAAGCGCTCGATGGATTCATTTACGCTTTTATCAGCGCGCTGACGTTCATGTGGCTGTGGCCCTGAGCGGTGAAAATTATCTGTCAATAGGGCGGGGTCAAATCGTTTTCCGATTAAGTTGATTTGACGTGGCCGCGTAAGGTTTCGCCGCCCGCCGCCTATAATCACGGCATGTCCACCGCCACTCTTCCGCTGCGCCATTTCCTGCTGGCGCTGGCCGTGGTCGCGGTGTGGGGCAGCAACTTCGTGGTCATTCAGATCGCGATTGAAAAATTGCCACCGCTGTTTTTTTCGGCACTGCGGTTTGCGTTTGCGTTTTTTCCGTTGGTCTTTTTTCTGCCACGACCGGTCGTGCGCTGGCGCAATCTGGCGGCGTATGGGCTGCTGATTGGCGTGGGTCAATTTGGCTTGATGACGTTCGCGATGCACGGCCACATCACGCCCGGCCTCGCCTCGCTGGTGTTGCAGGCGCACGTGTTTTTCACGATTTTTCTGTCGATGTTTTTGTTGGGCGAGCGGGTGCGACCGCTGCAATGGGCGGCACTTGCGGTGGCCTTTGCTGGCGTCGCCGTGATCGCCGTGCATACCGATGGCAACACCACGCTCGCAGGGCTTCTGATGGTGCTCCTGGCCGCAGCGAGTTGGGGCGTCGGCAATCTGGTCGCGCGCCGCGCGCTTAAGGTGAACATGCTTGCGTACGTCGCGTGGTCAAGCATATTCGCGGCGATACCGTTGCTTATTTTGTCGTGGGTTTTCGAGGGCACACCGGCAATATTGAATGGCATCAAGGCCGCGAATGTCGGCACCTGGGCCGCCGTGGCGTGGCAGTCAATCGCCAACGCCTTGTTTGGTTTCGCGGTGTGGGCGTGGTTGTTGGCGCGCTATCCGGCTGCGACCGTGTCGCCGATCTCGTTGTTGGTGCCGGTGGTCGGCATGACGGCGGCGAGTGTGATTCTGGGTGAGGCGATGCCGATGTGGAAACTGGTGGCAATGGCGCTGGTGATGGCGGGACTTGCGTTGAATTTTTGGAAAGGGTTTACGCGCGGCGACCGGGCTGTATTGCCGGTTGACAAACTCTAGCACTGGCGCGGCTTCCAGACATAAAATGCTCTAAACTCCGCACCAGTGCTAATTCTACATCAAGTTACGCTACGCAAGCTGCCATTCAAAACGGCAATGCCACATCCGGCTTCACGGCCGTCAACACGCGCCGAAAATCTTCCTGAATGCGTTTTAGCGCGGCGTCCGTTTCCGCTTCAAACCTGAGCACGATCACCGGTGTCGTGTTCGATGCGCGGGCGAGACCGAAGCCATCGGCGTATTCCACGCGCACGCCATCGATGGTGATGATTTCGGTCGCGCCTTCAAATTTTCCGGTTTGGCGAATTTGCTCGACCAGTGCGTGCGGCTCGCCTTCCTTGAGCGGCCAATTTAATTCCGGTGTGGAAACCGCATCGGGCAGTGCCTTCAACGGCGCGTTTGCGTTCGCGACTTTGCTGACAATTTCAAGCAACCGCGCGCCGCAGTAAAGCGCGTCGTCGAATCCATACCAGCGTTCCTTGAAAAATACATGCCCGCTCATTTCACCACCGAGCGCCGCGCCGGTTTGTTTCATCTTCAGTTTGATCAGCGAATGGCCGGTCTTGTACATGGTGGCCTTGCCGCCGTGCTGCTTAATCCAGATCGGCAAATTGCGCGAGCATTTCACGTCAAAGATGACTTCGCCACCCGGCACGCGGGTCAACACATCGGCCGCAAACAACATGATCTGCCGGTCGGGGAAAATAATTTCACCGTCCTTCGTCACCACCCCCAGCCGGTCGCCGTCGCCGTCGAACGCGAGGCCCAGCTCGGCGTCGGTTTCTTTCAGGACGCGGATCACATCGACCAAATTTTTTGGCTGCGACGGATCGGGATGATGATTCGGGAAATTGCCATCGACATCACAAAACAGCTCGATCACTTCGCAGCCCATCGCGCGAAACAGTTTCGGTGCATACGCACCCGGCGCACCATTGCCGCAATCGACCACGATCTTCATCGGTCGTGAAATTTTGGCGTCGCCGACGATGCGCGCAATGTAGGCGTCACTAAGATCGCGGCTTTCAACGCTGCCCGTTTTGCCATTTTCGGCGGTCAAAAAATCATCGGCCTCGATGCGGCGTTTCAAATCCTGAATCGCGTCAAGCGCCAGCGTCTCGCCCTGAATCACCATCTTGATGCCGTTGTAGTCGGGCGGATTGTGCGAGCCGGTAATCATCACACCCGAGCCGGTGTTGAAGTGATAAGCCGCGAAATACACCATCGGTGTCGCGACCATGCCGATGTTGATGACGTTAATCCCCGTCGACTGGATGCCACGCGCCAGCGCGTCCGCAAACGCAGGCCCTGAGTGTCTGCCGTCGTAGCCAATGCTGATGACCGTGCCGCCGCGACGGCGCGCCTCGGAGCCCAGCGCACGACCGACCAGCTCGACGGTTTCGGCCGTGAGTGATTTGCCGACGATGCCACGAATGTCATAGGCCTTGAAAATTTCTGCTGCAACTTGAGACATGAATTAATTCCTGTGGTCGATAAAATGAAAAACCCGTTTTGTCAGCCAGCCGCCGTCGCCGGGAAAGCGACCGGAGATAAATCCGACGTGGCCACCCGTGTCAGGGAAATGGCGCGTAACGCTCGATGATACCTGTGCCGCAGTCGGTAATGCGGCAGCCGGCAGAAATGGATCGTTGAGCGCGTTCAGCACCAGTGTCGGCACCCGTACATCGATGAGCCCTGGCTTGGCCGACGCGCGCGTCCAGTAGTCATCGGTGTCGCGATAGCCGTGCAGCGGTGCGGTGACTTCGTTATCGAATTCGCGCAATGTCCGCGCCCGCATCGCGATGTCGGCGTTGAATATTCCCGGGTGAATGGCCAGTTTTGAAAGCGACTTTTTTTTCATCGTTGCCAGAAAATTCTTCGTGTACACCTTGCAAAATCCGCGCTCCAGTGCGCCGCCGGCCGCAGCAAGATCCATCGGTGCCGAAATCGCGACGGCGGCATCGGCGACGCGCAATGCCGCGCTGCCCTGCTCGCCGAGCCACTTTAGCGTGGCGTTGCCGCCGAGTGAAATTGCCGCAACGAACAGCGGCTGCTGCGGCGCTTCCGCTTTCGCGCGGCGCAGGATCCAGTCGATTTCAGCCGCATCACCCGAATGATAAGCGCGCGGCAGACGGTTGATCTCGCCGCTGCAACCGCGAAAATGCGGCACCAGCCCGCGCCAGCCGCGACGCTTGACCTCAGCCATCAGATGCAATGCGTACGGGCTTTGCGAGGATCCCTCAAGCCCGTGAAACACCACCAGCATCGGTTTTTCGCCCGCGCCATGGATGCGATCAACGTCGACAAAGTCGCCGTCGGCTTTGCCGTGCGGTGTCGAATCCCAGCGCTCGCGCGTGTAGGCCAGTGCGGGCGGGCGACCGAACACGGCCGGATAGACCGTCTGCGCGTGCGCGCCGAACGTGCCGCTGCCGAGCCACCATGGCGAGGCGTAGAGCGGAGTGGCGGGAGCGTGTTTCATCGTATTTACCACGTGGTGTTGATCTCAATGCGTTGCCGACCATCAGCCATGACGGGGCCGAGCTGTTTAAGTGTGGCGGGCGCGTCGGCAGTGGTGGTGGCGAAACCGGAAAAGGTGAAGCGGCGTGGTGAGGCAAGTGCAATGTTGCCGACGCCTTCCAATGTTAGCGGCCCGCTCGAGCGCAGGATCGACACGTTGATCGTCGCACCGTCGCCGCGCAGTTTTATTTCATGACTGCCGACGGGCGCGTTGATGAAGCCGCCGAACGCGAGCTGATCTGCATTGAGACCCATCGAGCCGTCGACGCGCCACGGCTCTTTGTCGCTGGACGCGGGCTGCACAGAAAGGCGCTCGTCGCTTGATTGCTTTAATCGTACCCTGCCGGTCGGTGCGAGCAACGCGACAGCCGCGTGCGCCATCGACACCAGCCGCGCGTCGGCATTCATCGAGGTGTTACTTAAGACCACGCTTGCCCATCCCAAACCAATATGCGCAGTACCAGCGAGTGCGGGCGAATTTGCCTCGACGAAAAAACCTGCGCGCAGACGCAACAGCGAGAGCGGATCAAATCGCCACACAATCGGAATCACCATTGGCGCGCTATCCGCAGCAACGATGAGCCGTCCGCGACCCGTCCAGACGGTGCCAGCGTCGGCGGCGAATTGCGGCTGCACATTCGCTGTGCTGCTCAACGCCCGCTCCAGCAGCGCGGCGGGTGCGAGTGCCACCAGGCTGATGGCGATTGAGGCTGCCAGCAGCCACCACCAGCGTCCGCTGTTCATTGTGGATGCCTGCGGAATCATTTGCCTGGCAGCGTTGATGTTGCGCTCGCCGTTGAAACCACCGTGCCTGCATCGACACCCAGACGCATATCGACTGCAACCACTGGCGCGCTGGTTTTCGGCGGCTCTGTCCGCGTGAGCGTCGCCGCGCGGATGTGCAATGCGTGCCGGGACATTGCGTCGCTGGTTTTGTCCCACCAGCTCGTATAGCCAATCGCTGGAATCACGATTCGAAAACCATCGCCCGCTGCCGAGACCTGCGCGTCCGCACCGAAAATAGATTGCAATGCCGCGACATCGGCAACGCGGCGCGTGGCGATTGTGCTTGCCGGTATTTTGGCGATGGTGCTTAGTTGCACAGCCTGGCTGCGCATGGTGGCGAGTTGCATTTCCAGTTGCGGCAGTCGTGCCGTCAAAGCGTCGCGCGTGCGCGCGGCAGGCAGCCAGATAAAAGCGATCACAAATCCGACGACAAGCAATATCGCGCCGATCAGCACCAGTCCACGCGGACGTGGCTCAAGTGAATTCCATCGCGCCCGCAGTGGATCCAATGCCAATGCTATTTGGCTCTTTGATTGATCCATGATCGCCCGCATCGACGTCATGGACGCTCGGCTTTCATGGTGAGCCGCACGTTGTTGGTCGCGTCGACCGCAAATGTTGCGCCGCGCACATCTGCTGCGCGCGACTTCAGCATTGCTTGTTGCTGGGGATCAGGTACTGACGCCGACACACTGACGGTGCCATCGGCAATATCGATGCTCTGCGCTGTCAGCCCCGGCACCACGTTCACGATGGTCGTAAGACTGGCCAGGACTGCACGCGCATCGCGGGCGTCGGCGATGCCCGCTTCCCGTTTCATCGCGTCCAGATTGCGCTGCATCTGCAACGGTGGATCAACGATTGCCTGCGCTTTCGGAAAAGCAGCTTTGAAAACCTGCGTCATCTCACCTTCGAGCGCGCGCCGTCGCTGATCGAGTCGCCACGCGTCGAGTACCGTGAATGCCAATTGCACAACCGCGATGGCGGTGACAAATGCCAATGCAGGTTTCAATAACACCAACCAGCCACGGCTCGCTGCGCGCGGCGCAAAATCCCCCGACAATAAATTGCCCGCGTTCATCGGCGGCATGTGCGGCGCACGCAGCACAGCTACCCGCACCGGGCAACCGAGCACCCGTTGCCACGCGTTTGACCACGGCGCGTCAGTGGCCGCTATCGTGGACTTATCGACATACACGACAAGTTGCGTTGGTGACAATTGGCTGTCGCGTGCTTCTTTTAACGCGAGCGCTAATGCAAACGGCGGCTCGTGTGCGATGCCATCCCGCTGGTCAACGTCAAAGCTATAGGCAAATCCATCGGGCCTGCGCGCCAGACCATGCGTACCGTCGAGCTGCAGGCCCCATTCGCCGTTGGCAGCGGGGATCAGCGCGGCAGCAGAGACTGCCTGTGCGGGCTCGATGCCGACACTGGCGAGCCAGCGTAAGACGCCCGACAACCATGCACGATCAATTGCGGCCACCACGTAGGTGTTCGGCGCAGCACCAGCGGATGTGCCCAACACCACCGCATGCACGGTGGCCGGATCAATGGTTAATTTATCCTCAATTGCGTAGCGTAAAAGTGCGTCGCGCTTTTGCGCGGACACCGGCGGCAATGGCGTTTCGATACAAACGATGCGATGCGCCGGGATGACAATGACCGTGCGTTCCGCGCGCGGCACGCTGTCGGCTGCGGTAAGCGGGCCAGCACCTTCGCGCAGCAATCTCGACTGACGGTCAAACAACTGCCACGACACCTTTGTTGCCGCGTCAAGCGTTGAAAGATCGGGAATGTGCAGCAGGAGTTGGAGATTTTGCAAGGCGTTTGTCTGAGTTTGTTTGATGTCGCGTTAGCCGAAATGGTGCGTCGCAATTCATCGCGATGGCGTTTTCAGTCAATCATCTTTCACCCAAATTATACGTGGCCACGCAGTTGGCTTGGTCTGCCCGGATGCAATCACACGCTGCAGCAGCGCCGATAGTCTTAGTTGCGTGCCGCCGGTGGTGATGCCCAGAGTGATGGAAAAATAACCACTGTTGAAGTCCAAAAACTGCTGAGCCGCAGGTGCAGCGTCTTTGAGATACGCGCCCATCCCTTTCTCACCATCAAAAGTATTGAACGGCTGCGTCATGCGGCGTTTGATCAATTCGCCCATTGCGGCCTTGTCGAGTTTGGGCAAGGCTGCTGCCAGCACTTCTTCGGGCGCGGTGTTGATGTTGATACGCGTGCGTTCGGGGAGCGCGGTGATGAATGGTTTCAATTTCGTCACCGTCGCCGCATCGAAACCTTTCACGTTGTACAGCTCCTCGATTTGCAACATCGGACGGTTTGCCGCGCGGTAGGGCTGTGGCAGCGCGAGATAGTTGAGATCCTCGGCGCCGCCGGGAAAACTGGTCTCATCGTCTTTGTCGATCCAGTCGATGAGTGCGTTGGTGAGATCAATATTCAAGCCGAGATTTTGCAGCAGGCGCTTGAAGATCTCGACATCGACTTCACTTTTTTTGCCATCGATGCCAATGAGATTATTGACATTGAATCGGCCGGTCTCGTCGCGGAAAAATCCGCTCGCCAACGCGCCTTCAATCGGTTGTGCGCCGATCGGTTGCGCCCAGCGCTGCGTGAGATCAACACTGCCGGTATTTTTTTGAAATTCAAACAATGCGGCGCGCGCCCATTGCAACATCGGCTGTGCGAACAGTGTCGCTTGCGCTCGCTCGGTCGCGCGCGCGGTGCGGGTGAGCGCGTGGCTCTGCTGCACCAACAGGAACGCGGCAACGCTGGCCGCGAGCAGCACCACCAGCAATGCCGTGATGATGGCGGTGCCGCGTTGGCGGTTTATGGTGAGCATCAATGTCCCGCTGACACGGCAAACAGGCGCGTGTACTGCTCGCCGGTGGCTAACGTGATCGCAAGCTCCAGCGCCGTAGGAAAAGAATTCACATTTTCCGCCGCCGAGGATCGCCATTCCGCGCTGAAATTTCCGCCGCCATCCATCGCCCGCCACTTCACATCGCGCACCCCCGTCAAGGCCGAATACACCTGCGGCGCGATGCGCGGTGCCATGTCCAGATGCGGCCACATCACCAATTGCAGGGTGCCGTCACGCAGTCGATAGCCGATACGCTGCGGGCCGGACGACGCCCCCGTAGACCCGCTAAACCCCGCGCGCGTAAAAACCAGCGACGCGTCTTCTGCGACCGGTGGCAGCGGAGACAGTCGCAACGCAGCGTCTTCCTGGTTATCGGCGGTACGGACGCGACGCGCGATGACGGCGGCAAAATCATTTTCCAAGCGCGCAAAAAGTAGTGCCACATCACGCAGCCTACTGCTCTGCACATTCAGATGCTCGCGCGTTTTGAACAAGGAATCGAGGGTGCGATACGAGATCACGGCGAGCACCGCAAATATCGCCATTGCGATCAGCAATTCGATCAGCGTGAATGCGCGCTGGCGACGCATCACGGCGTCTCTTCTACCGGGCGCACCATGTACGCGGTGAGGCTTACCAGTGTTGGTGGGTCGCTGACACGCGAGCCGGGCCTGTACACGCGCAGCTCGATTTTGCGAAACGCAGCATTGGGGGTATCAGACGACGTTTGCTGCCATTCAAAATCAATGCCGCCCATCACACTTTTCCCGGTGGCAATCCCGCTTGCTGGAAAGCTGCGTGTTGCGGTTAATTCAGCGATGCGATTCTGCGCGACCCAGGTAGCCAGCGTGCGTAACTTGGATTCTTCGGCACCGACCGTCGCGATGTTCGCCGCGCGCGCAGCAGCCGCCAACGCGATGGCCAGAATGACCAGCGCGATGAGTACTTCGATGAGGGTGAAACCACGCGCGCGCCGCATTCACTTCGCCTTCAATTGAAGGTTGCCGATGGCGTCGCCAACGATGGTGATCGGTGCGGTGGACGACTGTAACGTAAGCTCGAACGGCAGGCTCACGCCGACCGGCAGGAATGTAATCTGCGCGTCAATGTCGGCGATGGCATTACCGGCAACCGTCAACTGCGCACGCACTTTTCCATTCAGCGCGCGCGATTTCAATTCCGGCGAGCTCGATGGATTCCACAAATCAGGATTGCCGGGGTCGCGTTCGAAAAATTCCAGCCGCGCATCGTTGAGCCGAACCGCCACGGTGCGACCACCAAAGGCGGCTTCGTCGCGCGCCACTTGCAGTAGCGCCAATACGCGTTCACTTTCCTGGCGCGTCAATTCTTCATCGCTGGGAAAAAGCTTTGGCACCGCCACCGTGAGTGCGATGCCGATGATGACCACCACCACCATGATTTCGATGAGGGTGAAGCCGTAGTTCCGTTTTGTCAAAGACAACACCGATCACAAACTCCACGAGCCGATGTCGGCGTTGGCACCTTCGCCACCCGGCTGGCCATCTGCCCCCAGACTGTAAACATCGATCTCACCCTTCAAACCGGGATTGAGATATTGGTATGGCCGTCCCCACGGGTCGTTCGGCAGACGTTCGAGATAGCCACCGGTTTTCCAATTTGCGGGTTGGGGATTGGTGGATGGTTTCACGGTGAGCGCGGTCAATCCCTGATCGGTCGATGGATACACGGTGTTGTCGAGTCGATACAGTTTCAGTTGCTGCATGATGACCGCGATGTCCGATTTCGCCGCCGTGACGCGCGCCTGATCGGGGCGATCCAATAATTTCGGCACGACCACCGCAGCGAGAATGCCCAGGATGACGACGACGATCATGACTTCGACGAGGGTGAATCCGGTGATTTTTTTCATGGGGAAATTTTATGTGAGGGTTGGATGAGATGAGCAAATGCGGAAATTAAATTTGGTTCGCGATCAAATGGGAGTGTGCCTGCGCCTGCTCTCTCTCCTTTCACACCTCACACCTCGCCCCTCTCCCCAACCCTGCTTCGCTTCAAGTGTTCCCTTGTCTCCCACGAGGGGAGAGGGAGCTTTGAGTTCCAATCTCTGCGTGGGTAAGTGATCGGACGAAGCACACTTGCCGGGCATATTGACTCCCTCTCCCCTCGTGGGAGAGGGCCGGGGAGAGGGGGCCGCAACCCAATCAACAATATTCATTTGCCGGATCACTCATAATTCATTTACCAAACCCTAGCACTGGCGCTGCTCTCCAGCCATTTCTGCCGCAAACACCGCACCAAATGGCGTTCTACGTTAACTAAGGATGCTACTTCACCAACTGGTTCAATTCAAATATCGGCAATAGCACCGCCAGCACAATCGCCAGCACCACGACACCCATGAACAATATCATCGCAGGCTCAATCATTGCGGCGAGCGCTGCCATGCGCGTTTCAATATCACGTTGCTGCTGATTCGCAGCGGTCGCCAGCGTCTGCGGCAATTTTCCGCTGGCTTCCCCCGACGCAATCAGATGCACCAGCACCGGTGGAAAGCGCTTGCTTTGCCCGATCGCTTGCGAGAGACCTGCACCTTCACGCACGTTGAGCGCGGCGCGCTCAAGTGCATCGCGCATCGGCAGGTTGGTGACGACGCCAACACTGGCGGTGAGGGCCGTGAGTACCGGCACGCCGCTGCCCACCAAAATCGACAAGGTCGCCGCAAGTTGGGAAGACTGGCTGGCGCGAATGGTCTTGCCAATGACCGGAAGCGATAACAGCCACGCGTGCCAGCGGCGGCGCAGGTGTTCGCGCTTGAGTGCGGCGCGCGCGGCAAAAAATCCGACGATCAGGATCAACAGCCAAAATACGCCCGTGGCTTGCAAAAAGCGCGACGCCGCCAGCAAGGCGCGCGTGAACCACGGCAGCGTTTGTTTGGTGGTCTCGAATACGCCGACCACTTGCGGCACCACATAGATCATCAAGCCGGCAACAACCAGCACGCAGACAGTCAACACGATGGTCGGATAAATCATCGCGACCAATAATTTTTGCCGCATCGCCTGCTGCGCCTCGACGTGATCGGCCAAGCGCAATAACACATCGGGTAATTTGCCCGAAGCCTCACCCGCTGACACCAGCGTTTGGTAAAGATCGGAAAAAGTTTCCGGGTACGCCGCCAATGATTTACCCAGCGGATTTCCCTCCAGCACGCTGCCGCGCAAACGCGCAAGCAATTGACGCTCCTTCTCGGACTCGGCTTGCTCGATCAGCGCATCGAACGTTTGCTCGACCGTTAGCCCCGCGCCGAGCAGGGTCGCCAGTTGGCGGGTGATGCGCGCCAGATCTGCCGTGCCGAGTTTGCCGCCGCGCCCGGCTTTGCTGCCATCAGCATCGTTGGCCGCGACGATGAGCGTGACGTCGAGCGGAAACAGTCCTTGATGGCGCAATTGCGAGCGCGCCAGACGCGGGCTGTCGGATTCGAGAACGCCGTTTTGTTCGCGTCCGTCGATGTCGACTGCGGTGTAGCGATAGCCGGGCATGCCGATACCGATGCGCTAGTCGCGCGTCACGCGCAACACTTCTTCCAGCGAGGTCACGCCATCTGCCACCCAGCGCAGTCCGTCTTCGCGCAGCGGTACCATGCCGTTGCCGATGGCAGCATGGGTAATCACGCTTTCGGCCGCACCATCGTGAATGAGTTTGCGCAACGGCTCATCGACGGCGAGCAATTCATAAATACCCGTGCGTCCCCGGTATCCGGTGACTGAATCGGTCGGCTCGAATAGTTTTTGCATCGTGCGATACGATGGATCGATGCTCGATCCGAGCATGGCGCGTTCGGCATCGTCAGGCGCACGTTCGCGTCGCGATGCCGGATTGAGTTTACGCACCAGCCGCTGCGCCAACACGCCCGATAAGGTAGACGCCAACAAGTAAGGTTCGATGCCCATGTCGACCAATCTTGTCACCGCGCCCGCGGCCGAATTGGTATGCAGCGTCGCCAGTACCAGGTGCCCGGTGAGTGAAGCCTGCACCGCAATCTGCGCCGTTTCCAGATCGCGAATCTCGCCGATCATGATCACGTCGGGATCCTGGCGAAGAATCGCCCGCAGGGCGCGTGCAAACGTCATCTCGATGCGCGGATTCACCTGCGTCTGGCCGACGCCATCGAGATCGTATTCGATCGGGTCTTCAACCGTCATCATGTTGCGGGTGCGTCCATCGAGACGCGACAGCGCGGCGTACAGCGTGGTGGTTTTGCCGGAGCCGGTGGGGCCGGTGACGAGGATGATGCCGTGCGGTTGCTGGATCAGGTGATCGAGCCGGCCAAGCGTGGAGGCCGGCATGCCGAGCCCGTCAAGCGTGAGCCGTCCTGCTTGTTTATCGAGCAGGCGCATCACCACGCGCTCGCCATGACCGGTCGGCAGCGTCGAGACGCGCACGTCCACCGGTCGGCCGGCGATGCGCAACATGATGCGGCCATCCTGCGGCAACCGTTTTTCGGCGATGTCGAGCTCGGCCATGACTTTTACGCGCGACACCATCGCCGCGTGCAGCGAGCGTTTCGGCTCGACCACGTCGCGCAGGGCGCCATCGACACGGAATCGCACCAGTGAGCGGCGCTCGAAAATTTCCAGATGAATGTCGGATGCGTTCTCGCGCACACCTTGCGTGAGCAGCGCATTGATGAGCTTGATGATCGGCGCATCGTTTTCGGTTTCGAGCAGATCGGTGATTTCCGGCAGCGACTGCGTGAGCTGTGCCAAGTCGGCGGCGTTCTCGATATTGCTGGCGATTTCCTGAACCGCATCGTCGCTGCCGATTTCGTCTGCATTCGCGGTGTAGGCGCGGGCGAGGCGGGCGTTGAATTCACCTTGCGAAAGCAGCACGTGCTTCAACGCCTTGCCGGTCATGCGGCGCACTTCAGCGAGCGTCGCCGAAGCAGGGTCCGGTGCCAGCCACACTTCGATTTCGTCGTTGATTTGCCGCGCGGTGATGACGCCTTTGGCCTTGGCGAAATGGTAGGGCAGCTTCGCCACTATCGCTGGGTCGGCCGATTCAATTACATCGCGCTGCCTGGCGTCGGAGGAGCCCATGATTACTTGGCAGCCGGTGCAGGCGGTGGCGTGCCGGTCGATGGTATTGCGGGCAATTGCGGCCCGCCTGTTGGCGGCAGCAACGACGATTCGTTTTCACGCAACACCGCACCCTGCTCGTTGCGAATGTAATCGTAGCGCTCTCCCGTCAGCTGGTTGGCCGCCTTGCCATCGCGCAACACGTAGGGTCGCAGGAACACCATCAGGTTGGTTTTATCGCGATTCTTGGTTTGATATTTGAACAAATTTCCGATGAACGGAATATCACCCAGCAACGGTACTTTGCTGTCGTTATTTTTGCTGTCGTCCAGTATCAAGCCACCGATCACCACCATCTGGCCGTCATCGACCAGCACGGTATTTTCAACCGAGCGTTTGTTGGTGATGAGGTCGACCGACTTCACCGCGGTCGAGGTCGGCACCACGCTGGAAACCTCAAGGAAAACTTTGAGCTTCACCGTGCCGCCTTCGGCCACTTGCGGCGTCACCTTGAGGGTGAGTCCGATGTCGCGGCGCTCGACGGTTTGAAATGGATTGGTCGAGCCGGTCGAGGTCTGCGTAAAACTGCCGGTCACGAACGGGACATTTTGCCCGGCTACGATTTTCCCCTCTTCATTATCGAGCGTCAGAATATTCGGTGTGGAAAGCACGTTACCTTTTTGATCGGCCTCGAGCGCGCGCGCGAGTGCGCCGAGATTCAACACTTCACCGACCCCGGGAATATTGATTCTGCCGCGCACGATGCCGATGTTTAGCCCCGCATTCACGCCACTGATGTTGCCCGCCGCGCCGATGATGTTGGTGCCCGCGCCGCCGAAATTAGTGCCGCCGATCAATTGCGAGCCGCTGCGACCCGGACCAATGCCGGACAAATCCTGCCACTGGATGCCAAATTCGGATTGCACCGACGCGCTGACCTCAACGACCAGCGCCTCGACGTACACCTGCGCGCGCCGTGCGTCGAGCTTGTCGATCACGGTGCGCATGGCATTGTAGGCATGATCCGGTGCCACGATGACCAGCGAATTGGTCGACGCATACGCCTGAATGCTGCTGGAGATCGGGCTGGAAGCCGCACCAGTGCTAGTGCCTGGCGTGGTGCCCGCGGCGGTTGGCGCAGGCGCGGGCGCACTTGCACCGGATGAGCCTGACAACAATCCGCGCAGTGTCTCGGCCACTTTTACGGCCTCGGCATTGCGCAGGTAAACGACATGGATGTTGCCGCCAGCTGCGGTCGGAATGTCGAGCCCCGCGATGAGGGTTTTGATGCGCGCCACCAGTTGCGGCGTTTCTGCGCGCACGATCAGGCTGTTGGTGCGCGGCTCCACACCGAGTAATAGTTTCGCAGGCGCGCCGGGATTGGTTGGATTGGGTGAGGTCTCGGGCATCAAGGTTTTAAGCAGATTCGCCACGTCAACCGCACTCGCGTATTGCAATTTAATAATCTGCAAATCTGCGCTGGTCGGTACGTCGATCGACGAAATAATCTTGGCAATGCGGTTGACGTTGCTCGCGTAGTCGGCAATCACCAGCACATTGCTGCCCGGATACGCGCCGATGAAATTATTCGGTGCCACCAGTGGCCGCAGCACGGTGACCAACTGCGCGGCGCTTTCGTTTTGCAGCGTGAATACCTGCGTGATGATGCGGTCGCCTGCAATCTGGGTGCTGCGGTCAATCACCGTGCCGGAAGTTTTTGCGTCGGCCTCAGGCACGATTTTCACCACACCACGTTCCTCAATCGCGGCGAACCCATGCACGCGCAGCGCCGAGAGCAGGATCTGATAGGCGATTTCTTTGCTCACCGGATTTTGCGAGATGATATTCATCGTCCCGGTCACGCGCGGATCGATGATGAAGGTCTTGCCTGTATGTCCCCCGATCGTTTTGACGACCGACGGAATGTCGGCGTTGACGAAGCTTAGCGAGACGTTATCTTCGGCGGCGACGGAGGTAATAAAAAAACCGGCAGCCAATGCGGAAATCGTTATGGCCGACCGTGCCAGGAGTAGCTTGATTGTATTTGCGTTCACGAGGTTGCACGAGGAGGAAGATGGCTAATTGTACGGCATGAAGATGTCGACTGTGCCGACGAAACAGGGTAGCGCCCGCCTAATTCTGAATCGCGTACGACAACACCACCGGCGCGCCGCCGCGCCGCACCTCGGCACGTATGCTCGCCAGCGTGCCGAACTGCGTGTAGAGCCGCACCAGATCGCCCTGCGAATTAACCGGCTGGCCGTTGATGCCGGTGATAATGTCGCCGGTCTTCAGGCCGATTTTGTCCAGCAACGATCCAGTTGGCACATCATCGACGCGCACACCGCCGCTCGCGGCGGCGCTGATGCGGCCGTTGAAAAAAACTTGCTGGCGGGGATCCTGCAATACGCTGTTGAGCTCCTGTCGCGAGAGCGCGTAGGCGTTGGTGCCTGTTGCGGCGACGTTCAAGCGAAACTGGGTGGCGGGTGCGGCAGCGGTAGCGGTAGCGCTGGTTTGTTTTGCAGTACGTGATTGGTACTTGTCGAGCTCGATGCGTTCGCGAATGCCGGAGCGATTGACGATAACAAAATCCGCATGTACTTCGGCAAGCGTCACGCCAGTCGATAACTCCTGATCCAGCCGCACCGCCAGATCGCGACCACCCATATTGAGCACCGCTGCCGATAGTGGCGCGCCATCAACCGCGAAGACGCCCTTTAGTCGAATGCCGGTTTGCGGTGCGGCGCTGACCGCAGGCGTGTTGTCTACAACCCCAGCATCACCGAATAGTTGCCGTCCAAGGAGAATGTCGGGCGCCGCGTTGTTGGTTGGCGCAACAGAATTATTGCGCAGCGACGGCGTGATGAAATGCCAAGTCCACCACGCCAGCTGCCAGCCGAGCACAATCACCAGCAGCGCGGTAAGCGTGCGGGAAATGAATTGAATACGTGTGATGGAGATGCCAGTCATTGGCGAAGTTGTGGCGGTAATTTTGCGGTGTCGATATCGAGATAGCGAAACGGCTCATGCGCGAAAGGATGTTTCTTGTAGCCGAGCACCCACGGATGTATCAGGATCGTGCCTTGTTTCAAGGTGTTCACCCGCCACGGATTGTAAACCCACAGGATGTGCACCATTTTTTGATAGAGCGCGGTGCGTTCCGGTGTATCGGGCATGATCTTGACGCGCTCGTATAGCGCATCAAACTCTGGCCGCGAGAACAAGGTGTAGTTCGAGCCGCCGATCGATTTGCTCCAGAACAGTTGCAGGAAATTCTCGCCATCGGGATAGTCGGCGATCCAGCCGTAGCTGAACATGGGAATTTTGCCGCGTGTCGCCAGCTCTCGCAGTTCCGGGAGTTTTTCGATTTTGTTGAACGTCATGCGAATGCCGATGCGCGCCATCGCGAGACCCCACAATTCATTGCGGCTGCGCACCCGCTGATCGGGGTACGAGGCGTGGTCAATCACCAACGGGCTGCCGTCGGGCATGTCGCGCCAGCCGTCGCCATCGCGATCGATGAATCCGTAGGTATCGAGCAGCGCCTTTGCGCGCGCCGGGTTGTATTCGTGAAACGACGCTTTCTCATTGACAAAGCCGACCATGCCGCGCGCAATCGGGCTCCAGGCGACTTCCGCCTGACCTTTTTCGATGACGTCAACTTCATCCTGTATCGGGAATGCCATTGATATTGCACGTCGCAGCGCGATGCGCTCGGGCGTGTAGCCGCCGATGGTTTTGTCTTCCATATTAAACGTCGTGTAGGTGAGCCAGGCGATCTCATCGGGCGTGGTGGTGATACCTTTGCGGACTAAACTTAACGCCAACTTGCCGCCGGGCAGAGCGGCATCCGCAAGCGGCGGTGGAATCGGGCGAATGAAATCATGCTCGGCACCAAGGAACGCAAGCCAGCGAGGCTGGTCTTCGTCGATGATGTCGATTTGAATTTGCTGAATGAGCGGCAGTCGTTTGCCTTTCAGATGCGCGGCAATTGCTGCGTCGTTCTTGCCATCGCCACCGGCCGACTCAAAATATTCTTCGCGAAAAAGAGGATTGGCCTCCAGCGTGATGCGCGATGATCGACGCCAGTCTTTGAGGCGAAACGGCCCGGTGCCAACCGGGTGCTCGGCAATCGCCGACCCATATTGCTCGACTACTTCGCGCGCGAACGCTGCCGTGGCCGGCATGGTGAGAATGTACGAAAGATTGTAGTCAGGTGCTTTTAACCGGATCACCAGTGTGCGCGCGTCTGGCGCGTCAAGACCCGTGATCGGTTTGTCGTAATCGAACTTGCCAGTTTTTTTTGCCTCGTCAGCCAGCTCGTTCAAGCCTTCAATTTTTCCATCGAGCAGGAACTGCCACTTGGAGCGTCTGGCCGGATCCAGCAGGCGTTTCATGCTGTACACGTAGTCGGCGGCAACCAGTTCGCGTTTTTTTCCGTTAAACGCAGGATGATCGGTGAAGGTGATGCCGCGCTTCAGTTTGAGCGTGTAGGTTTTTCCGTCGGCCGAAATTTCCGGCAGGCCGGTCGCAGCCCGCGGTTGCAGCCTGATGGGGCGGGCGAGGTGATCGTATTGCAGCAAGGTATCGAAAATATTGTCACAGAGCGTGCTCGTGATTTCGTCTGCCTGCACCGCGCAATCAAAGCCTTTCTCGGCCGATGGATACGCGGTGCGGATGATTTTTAGTGGTTCGACGCCAAGCGCGAACATTGGAAGCAGCAAGCAAATCGCGAATGCGAGTAGTTGAATTTGCAAATAGGCAATACCAAAACCGTCGTCCCCGCGCAGACGGGGATCCAGCGGCGTCGCTGGAAATGTCACGTCGCCCCCGTAGCAGCGTGCCCTCGTGTGCCCGAATCGGCAACAACGTAAGAACAGCGCACCACCAATAGCGTTCAATGCAAAATCCGCATCACACCCTGCTCCTCAACCGTGGTGCCCTGCGGCGATAGCGAAGCATGATGCACGATCATGCGCCAGCCGTGCGGCGTGAGCAAATACACATTGGTCGCCAATACCGGCGGAATTATTTCGCTGCGACCCGGTATCGTAAAGGTCTCGTAGACGCAATGAATCGCCAGCGTCTGTCCCTGATGCTGGCGCAGCTCGCCGACCTTTACCCGTGCCGCTGCGCCGTGTGAAAAAATCTCGCTAAAGCTCGCCCGAATTGCCGTCGTCCCCGCCAGCCTTGGCCCCTGCGGATGAATGCACACAATGCCCGGCTCGTCCGCCCACACCGTCATCATGAGATTGAGATCGGCGCGCTCGAAGGCATCGTAAAACGCGGTCTCGCAGTCGGTGGACGTTGGAAAAAGTTTTACGGTTTTTTTTGCCATGCGCAGATGATAGCGCGGTGGGTTCAAGTTTGCGGTTTGTGTTTGCGGCTGATTTCCGGCATCAGCCTGTCCTGATTGCCGACCGATGAGAAATTAAAATTAAAACACGAGCACTGGCGCGGTTTTCGGGCGTGTTTAGCTCGAAAAAGCGCGCCGAATGGCGTTCTGCGTATGGATATGCTAAGTACCGAACGGCCGAGGAATAAGCATCCCAATAACCGGTTCAAATGTTTTTCGCGCAGTGTATGCAATCGCACAGATACAATTTTCAATTGCCGCGTATGCTTTGTGCGTAAGGTAAAGGCGTTTAATCCGTCCTGCCGTTTGCCGCGTACATGGCAGCATGGAGATTCAAATTGAAAAAAGTTTATCTGGTGAAAAACCATCGCTCCCGCCGCGATGTCGATTGGGCTCAATGCGCGCGATTGCCGTGAAGCTTGGCGCCTTGATATTAGCCATCCTGCCGGCGCTGGCACCGAACGCGTGGGCTGGCGGCGAACAAACGCTTGAAAAAATGATTGTTACCGACTCGGCAACGAGTCAGCTTGGTGTCGCCGATTCCGCCAACGTCGGTACCGTGACCAGGAAGCAGCTGGAGGCGAGAACCGCGTATCGGCCCGGTGAGTTGCTGGAGACGGTCCCAGGTCTGGTGGTCAGCCAGCACAGTGGCGAGGGCAAGGCGAACCAGTTTTATTTGCGCGGTTTCAATCTCGATCATGGCACCGATTTGCGCACCTCGGTGGACGGCATGCTGGTCAACCAGCGCAGCCACAGTCACGGGCAGGGATGGACCGACCTGAATTTCCTGATTCCTGAGTTGGCGACCGGCCTCAAATACAAAAAGGGCCCGTACTACGCAAGCGAAGGCGATTTCTCGTCTGCAGGCTCCGTGGACATCACCTACGCCGATACGCTGCCAGCGGGCATTGCCAGTATCGGTGTCGGGCAGAACGGCTACCGCCGCCTCCTCGTCGCGGACTCAACCGCCGTCGGCGCTGGCAATCTGCTCTACGCGCTCGAAGGTTTCCGCAACGACGGGCCATTTACGCGGCCTAACGCGTACCACAAAGTGAACGCGGTGCTGCGTTACTCGCAGGGTGATCAGGCCAACGGTTGGAACGTCACCGCGATGGGCTACGACGCAAAATGGAACTCCACCGACCAGATTCCGAAGCGCGCGGTTGATAACGGCACGCTTAACCGCTTCGATTTGATCGATCCCACCGACGGTGGCAGCGCACATCGCTACAGTCTGTCGGGTGCGTGGCGCCGTCGCGGCGACGGCTCGGCCACCGAGCTCAGCGCCTATGTCGCCAACTGGAAGCTGGATTTGTTTTCCAACTTCACCTACTTCCTCGATAATCCGGTCGACGGTGACCAGTTCTACCAACCCGACGAGCGAACGATGAGTGCGCTCAATGTCCGCCATGCATGGGCCACAAAATTGTTTGGTCGCGAAGGCGAGAATCAGCTTGGCTTGCAGGTGCAAAGCGACAACATTCGCAATGCGCTAAAAAGCACCAAAGCGCGACAAGTGATTTCGACCACGCGCAGCGATCACATCATTGAGGCCAGCGCCGCCGTTTGGTTCGACAATGTCACCAAGTGGACGCCGACTTTTCGCACCGTCGCCGGCCTGCGCGCTGATCGCTATCATTTCGATGTCGACAGCGATAAGGTCGAGAACTCAGGGTCGCGCACCGCCAGCATAGCTTCGCCTAAGCTCAATTTTATCTTTGGCCCCTGGGCGCAAACCGAGCTTTACGTCAATCTCGGCAGCGGCTTTCACAGCAACGATGCGCGCGGCACCGTCATTAAAGTTGATCCAAAGACGGGCGGGCCGGTTGACCGCGTGACGCCGCTGTCGCGGTCAAACGGTGCCGAGCTCGGACTCCGCACCTTGCTGCTGCCCGGTTTGCAAACATCGCTATCGGTGTATCAGCTCAACATCGACTCCGAGCTGATTTTTGTCGGTGACGCGGGCACCACCGAGGCGGGCAGGCCAAGCAAACGCACAGGCTTTGAGCTGGCCAATTTTTACAAGCTCAACGATTGGCTTACGATCGATGCCGATATTGCATTCGCGCAGGCACGCTTTCGCGATAGCGCGCCTGAGGGTCGGCGCATCCCCGGTGCCGTCGAAGGTGTGGCGTCGCTCGCCGTCGCGCTGGACAATTTGGGCCCGTGGTTTGGTGCATTGCAGTTGCGCCATTTTGGCCCGCGACCGCTGATTGAAGATAATTCCGTTCGCTCAAAATCCACCGCATCGGCAAATGCAAGCATCGGGTACAAGGTCAGCCCCAAGCTGCAAATGAAGCTCGAAGGATTCAATCTGACCAATCGCCGCGTGTCCGCAATCGACTACTACTACACCTCACGGTTACAGGGTGAAGCGGCGGAAGGCGTGGCTGACATTCACTTTCATCCGATTGAGTCGCGCACCTTGCGTTTTTCGGTGAACATGAATTTTTGAGGGAGCAGTGGCTGGTTGCCGGCGAGATTTCCAACAGCCGAATTCACAATGCTCGCGTCATGAACACGCTATTGGCATCTTCAACATACTGCGCAAATGGTGCGCAACTGATGAAGCCAAAATCTGCGTATAAATTGCGCGCCGGCTCGAAGGCCTGCATCGATCCTGTTTCCAGACTCAGACGGTGATAGGCACGACGGCGGGCTTCGGCAATGATGTGGCTAAGCAGCGTCTTTGCAACGCCTTTTCTGAGGTGCGCAGATGCCGTTCGCATCGATTTGATTTCGGCGTGTTGCGCGTCCAGCTCTTTGAGTGCGCCGCAACCCAGTAGCTCGCCATGTTCCCATACAGTCCAAAACGTAATCTCGGGCTTCCGCAACGCGTCAATATCGAGTGCGTGAACGCTCTCGGGCGGCGAGTGCAGCGCCATGCTTTGGAGATGTTGTTGCAGGAGTTGATGTATTTCGGGGCCGCGGAGATCGTCTATTTTGATTTGCATGGAAAATTGTTGGATGGAAAATGGTGGGATGAAATTTAGCGGAAGTGGGGGAGGAAAAGTTTTGCGGTTTGACGTTTGAGGTAAAGAGCATTGCGTAGGTTGGGCTAGATTTATAAGCCCAACAATGCGAATTACGTCGATCCATACAAATGGATCCGCAGTTAGATGTTGGGCTGGTAAATCTAGTCCAACCTAGGTGCTTTCAAGCATTCGAATACGATTCAATACAGTATCATTAAACGACACAAAATGAACAGCGCGCATGGGGTGCGATTTCAAGTGAAACGCACGCCAAAAAAATCACTGTCATTTCGACCGCAGGGAGAAATCTGCTTTGCGCCTTCAGCGGATGCGAAGCAGATTTCTCCCTGCGGTCGAAATGACAATTTGTAGTGTGTTGATCAATTTGATTTGTGCCACATGGTTTTGACCCGCACCCTCGGGCATCGCCGCGCGCCTGCTCACGCCGATCTCCACGCGGCCAAAAAATATTCGCGCGGTTTATTCTTTCGTCTCCGAACACGACGACTTCCAGTTATCCTGTCGCACTTCTCAACTGAAAAAATGTACATGACCGACACCCACACACCAATTCCAATTTCCCCCAAAGAGCCGCGCCTCTGGGTTGACGACGGCTGGACGGCGCGGGTGATCAAAAATGAGGACGACGAGGGTTGGGCCGTCGAGATGACCAAGGACGGTGAGCCCGAGCCTGCGCTGGTGGGGCCGTGGACGATGGGGCGCGACAAGAAAAATCCGAAGCCGCTCGATGCAACTGCATTCCACACGCTGGTGAAAACGGCCTATGAAGTCCGGCGCAGGCATGAGCAGCATCTGCACGCGACCTTGCATAAAAAAGTGGTTGTCGTCAGTGGCGCAGCGACGGTGACGGTCACGCTCGACATCGTGCCCGATGAAGAAAATCCGTATGCGATGCTGACCGCAACGGAGGCGCGCAAACGCGATGATCCGCCGCTTGCGCATGTGCGCGTGGCGTCAACGTTCAAGCTGACCGAGGCGAGTGCGCTGGCGTGGATTGAGGGTGGGTTTCGGGTGCCGGAGTGATGGTGTGATCAAGAAGGTAATTGCTTGGCATTTTATCGTGAAGATCGACTATTGACGGGCGTTTCCAGCCATTTATGCTTGGGAAGCCGCGCCAGTGCTAGTGCCGCCTGCCTTGTCTGCCTTAACAACAACAATCTCCCAGTATGAAACTGAACCCCAACGACCTCGACAAAATTACCGACGCTACAGTCGGACATTACGATCAACGCGCCGAAGATTTTTGGGAGGGCACGCGTGACCACGATGTCAGTCAAAACATTGAATCACTGCTGCACTACCTCGAGGGCGAGCCGCCGTTTGCGATTCTCGATTTCGGCTGCGGGCCGGGGCGCGACTTGAAAGTATTTGCGGACCGTGGCCACCGTGCGGTCGGGCTGGAGGGCTCGGCGCAGTTTGCGGCGATGGCACGCGAGCACAGCGGCTGTGAAGTTTTGCATCAGGATTTTCTCAAACTCGATTTGCCGGTGGCCGCGTTCGATGGCGTGTTCGCGAATGCTTCGCTGTTCCATGTGCCGAGCCAGGAATTGCCGCGTGTCCTGCGGGCTTTGCATGCGTGCCTGAGGCCTGGCGGCGCGCTCCTCGCATCGAATCCGCACGGCGATAACACGGAGGGCTGGTACGACGACCGCTACGGCACGTATCACGATCTCAATGGCTGGCGCACATTCATGTCGGCGGCGGGATTCAGCGAATTGACGCACTACTACCGTCCGCCCGGTCTGCCGCGCAATCAGCAGCCGTGGCTGGCAAGCGTATGGCGAAAATGACGCTAGAACAAATTATCTTCAGTCAGGGATTCGGTGCGCGGAAATTGTGCCGCCTGCTGATTGCACGCGGCGCGGTGGCAATCGATGGCAGTGTCTGCACCGATGCGGCGTCGGCATGGGATGCACTTTCAAGCGATGGCGAAGGATTGGAATTTTTCGTCGATGGTGTGCGTTGGCAATATCACGCCAAGGCTTACCTGATGCTGCATAAGCCGGCCGATTTCGAATGCTCGCAAAAACCAAAATCGCATCCCAGCGTGTACAGCCTGTTGCCCGCGCCGTTGCGCACGCGCGACGTGCAAGCGGTGGGTCGGCTCGATCAGGATACGACCGGGTTGCTGCTGTTTTCCGACGATGGTCAATTCATTCACCGCACCACTTCGCCCAAACATGAGGTGCCGAAAATATACGAGGTGACGACCAGTGCGCCAGTGACGCCAGCTCAGATCGAGCAACTGCTCGCCGGCGTGGTGCTCGATGACAGCGCCGTGCCGGTACGTGCGCTGGCCGCTGCGCTGACAGCGACGGGAATTTTGCAACTCACGCTCGCGTCGGGAAAATATCATCAGGTGAAACGCATGCTGGTGGCAGCGGGCAACCACGTGAAGAGTCTGCACCGCAGCCAGATTGGCCAATTGCGAATGCCGGCCGACTTGGCGGTGGGGCAATGGCGCTGGCTTAACGCGCATGAATTGCAGTTGGCCAGCAGCGCATGATCGGGCGCGATGGTTGATTTCGCGGTGAAGTCGCGTCCTTTCGCCGGGCGATTAGGCTAGAATCAGGCAAGCAGGCAATTTGCTGCGACCAGTCACACCATGTGATCATCCAGAAAGGACCACCAATTGGTAAAGCCAAACTATAATTTTGCAAAACGCCAGCGCGAGCTCGCCAAGAAAGCCAAAAAAGAAGAAAAGCAGCAGCGCAAAGCAGGTGCTGGGACTGCGGACGAAGGTGAAGCGGTTGATACCGAGCCAGCGTCACCGCCCGCGCCGCCGGACGAGGAAAAGCCCGCTGCTTGATCGCGTTTGATGGTGGCCGTTGAACCCAAATTAGCTGCTGGCGGAGCAACGACCGATAAGCCCGCTGATCGGGCAGGTGGCAAGCCCGCTGATCGGGCCGTCGACATCCGTCCCGGACAATCGCTCGAGCTGCTCAAAGAGCTGCACATCCTGACGGCCGACGGCAGGATGAACCAGGACAGTCGCCGCAAGTTAAAGCAGGTCTATCACCTCACCCAGTTTATCGAGCCTCTGCTGCGCGAAATATTGCTCGACCATGCCGATATCCAGCTCGTTGATCATGGCGCGGGAAAATCTTATCTGGGCTTTATTCTTTACGATTTGTTTTTCAAATCCCTAAGCGGTGCGCCGAGAATCTACGGCATCGAAAATCGCGAGTCGCTGGTTGAAAAATCGCAGGCGCTCGCCGCGAAGCTCGATTTTCCCAATATGACGTTCCTGAATTTGTCGGTCGCCGAGTCGATCGTGTCGCAGGCTTTGCCGGCACGTGTCGACATGGTGACGGCATTGCATGCGTGCAATACCGCGACCGATGACGCGATTCAGTTCGCACTCAAAAAGCGGGCGCGATTTATTGTGCTGGTGCCTTGCTGTCAAGCAGAAGTTGCGAGCGTCTTTAAGAAAAATAAGGCGAAAAATCTCGCCACCAGTGCGCTCAGCGAAATCTGGCGACACCCTCTGCACACCCGCGAATTTGGCAGCCAGATCACCAACGTCCTGCGTTGTCTGCAGCTCGAAGCGCATGGCTATCAGGTCAACGTCACCGAGCTGGTTGGTTGGGAACATTCGATGAAAAACGAGCTTATCATTGCGTCGTATAAAAACCTGCCGCGCAAACGGCCCGCCGAACGCTTGCGCGAAGTGCTGCAGACGCTGGGGCTCGACGAAATGCAGACGCGATTTTTTGCCGACGCGGCGTAAAATATTCAGTCGTAAAATGCCTTTGCCCAAAAGGTTGCGCCACGCGGTGCAGCGACCGGACATCGCGGCTTTGTCGATTGAGTCGCAAACAGAATGCAACAGGCCACTAGTGTCCCGACCCAGAAATATCGATACATGAAACGGCGTCTTTTTCCGCATGGCGGCGTTGCTCGTCGTTGCCATAGTCCATGCTATGTCGCCTCCTCGCGCCTTGCCATGCAAAAAAATCCATTCGTTTCATTATGTATCGCTATTTCTGGGTCGAGACACTAGAGTAGTGCTTCAATCTGTTTGGAACCTATGCGAGTGATCGCGTGATCGCCACTGATCGTGCCTCCTTCCCCCTTGGCCGGGGCAAGGAGCAGATTAGTGATCATGGTAATAAGTTGCATTACTCATCAGTCAGAAATAATGGCGACAGTTTCAAATCAGGGTTCGTCATTCCCGCGTAGGCGGGAATCCAAGTGCACGCAGCCAAACTTGGATTCCCGCCTTCGCGGGAATGACGGTGCAGGATGAATATTGTCGTCAATATTCCTGACTGCTGTGTAAATATGAAGCACTAGCCTCTCCCCCGAAAAATGAACCACCGCACGCGCATTAAGCGTACGATTCGAAGCTCACCAACGATTCAGGGATGCACAAATGTCCGGTCACAACAGCGGTAGCAACAATCCCGGCGGCAAGGCCGCAACGGCACACGATCCGGTGCGGGAAATGGCGGCGAAGATTTATGTGCATCTCGCCAGCGAGGCCATCGTCGTGGCGGACGCCGCCGCCAAAATCACAGCGAGCCCCGAAAGTCTGGCAAAAATCAGCTTCAAGCTCGCCGAGGCGTTTCACAAAACGGAAACGGAAATGAAAGCGAGTGCCGCACCGGTGCACGCCAAATTTGATGTGGATAAGCTCGACTTTGACGCGTGGACGACCAAGTAGGCAATCGTAGTACTGCGTGTTTACGGCGACTTATTAACCCAGTGGCCAATTAACTCCTTCCCCTCAGGAGGGGAAGGAGCAGATTTGTGACATGGTATTAGATCGCGACAAACTCGTCACCGCACCTCTGCCTAACGCAACGACGCATTCAGTTTCGCCAGCGCGGCCGCTCCCGGATTCAGCGCGGCGTCATCGAGCAGATTGAGCGGCACGTCAACTGTATTGGCCGCCGCGTGCAAGTCAACCGGCTCGCCATCGAGGAACAACAGTCCCGTCGCAATTTCGCGTTTGGCGCGGCTTTCCTGCAGGTGGTTCATTGCGGTGATGCGATCCGTCGGGTCGTAATTTTCGTGTAATTTGCGCAGCCGCAACACCGAGCCATCGTGCTGCTCAATTTCCTGCAGCGCGCCCGGCGCATATTCGGTGGTGATTTCTTCGCGGAACTTGATCACATCCAGAAAATTTACCGCTTCGTTGTGCTCACGAATAAAGTCGTAGCTCTTGGTCGAGCCTTCGTGATTGTTGAACGCCACACACGGCGAGAGCACGTCGATGAAGGCGGCACCCTGATGCATGATCGCACCCTGAATCAGCGGCACCAATTGCTGTTTATCGCCGGAAAAACTGCGCGCAATGTAGGTCGCACCAAGCTGCATGGCGAGGCCAACGAGATCGATTGCTTCATCCGCGTTGACCGCCCCGCGCTTGCTTTTTGAGCCGCGATCAGAGGTCGCGGAAAATTGCCCTTTGGTCAGTCCATACACGCCATTATTTTCGACGATATAGGTCATGTTCACGCCGCGCCGCATCACGTGCGCGAACTGGCCAAGTCCGATGGAGGCCGAATCGCCGTCGCCGGATACGCCTAAATAAATCAGTTCGCGATTGGCGAGATTGGCACCCGTCAACACCGAGGGCATGCGGCCATGCACGCTGTTGAAGCCGTGCGAATTGCCGAGGAAGTAGGTCGGTGTTTTCGATGAGCAGCCAATGCCAGAGAGCTTGGCGATGCGGTGCGGCGGCAAATCGAGCTCGAAGCACGCCTGAATGATGGCGGCGCTGATCGAGTCGTGTCCGCAACCTGCGCACAGTGTCGAGATCGCGCCCTCGTAATCGCGGCGCGTGTAGCCAAGCTTGTTGAGCGGTAATTTCGGATGGTGCAGTTTTGGCTTGGTGAGGTAGGTCATTTGTTTCCCTTGCTGGTGCGCTTGTTGGACGCCGCATTCAAGTTCACCGAATGCAACGGCGCAACATTCAGCGCCTTCAGATTTTGCGAAATTTCGTTGACGATAAAACGCGCGGTGATCGGCGTGCCGTCGTAATGCAGCACAGGTGTCAACACCGCAGGATTGATCGCGCCTTCGGTGATGAGCAGTGTGCGCAGTTGCGCGTCGCGATTTTGCTCGACCACGAAAAGATCGTCGTGTGCGGCAATGAATTCGAGCACCTCATCGGCAAACGGAAACGAGCGTATCCGCATGGCATCCAGATGCAGTCCGGCCTCATTTAATACATCCAATGCCTCATGCATCGCCGGGCTGGTCGAGCCGTAATAAATCACACCAAAGCGCGTCGCATGGCCTGCCTTGCGAACCACCGGCTTTGGCACGATTTCTTTCGCGGTCTCGAACTTGCGCAGTAGCCGCTGCATGTTGTCGACATACGCGCCACCTTCTTCGGTGTAGCGCGCATAGCGGTCGCGGCTGGTGCCACGGGTGAAGTAACTGCCCTTGGTCGGGTGCGTACCCGGATAGGTGCGATACGTAATGCCATCGCCGTCTACATCGAGGTAGCGGCCAAAATCCTTGCCCGCGTCGAGGTCCGCCGCCGTCATCACCTTGCCGCGATCCATTTGCCGCGTGTCGTCCCATTCAAACGGCTTACAGAGCCGCTCGTTCATGCCGATATCCAGGTCGAGCATCACAAATATCGGTGTCTGCAAACGATCCGCAAGATCAAATGCCTCAGCACCGAACGTGAAACACTCGTACGGGTCTTCAGGAAAAAGCAATACATGCTTGGTATCGCCGTGCGACGCGTAAGCGCAGCTCAGCACGTCGGACTGCTGGGTTCGTGTCGGCATGCCGGTCGACGGGCCGGCGCGCTGCACGTCAAATATGACCGACGGAATTTCGGCGAAATAAGCGAGCCCCAGAAATTCCTGCATCAGCGAAATCCCCGGACCTGAAGTCGCGGTGAATGCCCTCGCGCCGTTCCACGCGGCACCAATCACAATGCCGATCGAGGCCAGCTCATCTTCGGCCTGCACGATGGCGTAGCGCGCTTTGCCGTCGACCGTGGTGCGAAATTTTTTGCAGTGTTTGGCGAACGCTTCGGCCAGCGAGGAGGAGGGCGTGATCGGATACCACGCCGCTACCGTCGCACCGCCGTAGACCGCGCCCAATGCGGCCGCGCTGTTACCCTCAACGAAAATCCAGTCGCCGACCTTGTCGGCGCGTTTTACCTTGAGACCGATATTGCAGTCCAGGTGCTTGAGGGCGTAATCGCGGCCCATGTGCAGCGCGGCGATATTGGGTGGCAGCAATTTTTCTTTGCCCTTGTATTGCTCGGCGATAAGCTGTTCGAGCACGGTGACTTCAACATCGAGCAACGCCGACAAGGCGCCAACGTAAATGATGTTTTTGAATAGTTGGCGCTGGCGCGGATCGGTGTAGGCGGCGTTGACGATTTCGGTCAGCGGAATGCCGATCACATTCACGTCGTCGCGAAATTTCGACTGCGGCATTTGCCGCGTTGAATCGTAAAACAGATAGCCGCCCGGCTCGATCTCGGCGACATCCCGATCCCAAGTCTGCGGATTCATCGCCACCATAAAATCGCAACTGCCGCGCCGGCCCAGATAACCATCCTCGGTCACCCTCACTTCATACCAGGTCGGCAGGCCCTGAATGTTGGACGGAAAAATATTGCGCGGCGACACCGGTACACCCATGCGAAGGATCGATTTTGCGAACAGGGTATTTGCCGACGCCGAGCCTGAGCCGTTGACGTTGGCAAATTTAATGACGAAGTCGTTGACGGCAGCGATGGCAAGCTTGGTCATTCGGCTGCCTCCGCGATTTTGGCAAACTGCGGTCGCGGTCGAGCGCCACCTGCATGCGTCATCTCAATCAATGATTTCTGCATATCCCACGCGCCGGTCGGGCAGCGCTCGGCGCACAGCCCGCAATGCAGGCAAACGTCTTCGTCCTTGGCCATGATGCGGCCGGTTTTCAGCGCGCTGGAGACGTACAAATCCTGCGTGAGATTGAGCGCGGGTGCCGTGAGACGCGCCCGCAAATCACTCTCTTCGCCATCAGCGGTAAATGTGATGCAGTCCATCGGACAAATATCGACGCACGCGTCGCACTCTATGCACTGCGCGGTATTGAACACCGTCTGCACATCGCAATTCAGGCAGCGTTGCGCTTCCTTGTAGCCGAGCTTGGCGTCGAATCCGAGTTCAACTTCGACGCGGATATTTTTGAGCGCAATCGATACGTCTTTCAGCGGCACCTTGTAGCGCAGGTCACCGGTGATGGCGTTGTCATAGCTCCATTCGTGGATGCCCATTTTCTGGCTGAGTAGATTCATCATCGGCGGAGGACGAATGGCGACATCTTCAGCCTGGCAAAATTTGTCGATGGAGATCGCAGCCTCATGCCCGTGTGCGACCGCCCAGATAATATTCTTCGGCCCAAACGCCGCGTCGCCGCCGAAAAACACGCGCGGCAGACTCGCCTGCATCGTCGCCTTGTTCACCACCGGCATGCCCCAAGTGTCAAAGTCAATGCCGACGTCGCGCTCAATCCACGGGAAAGAATTCTCCTGCCCGATGGCAACCAGCACATCGTCGCAGGGCACATGCACGTCCGCAGCACCTGAAGCAACGAGCGCGCGCCTGCCCTTGTCGTCATATTTCGCTTCGACGATTTCGAACGTGACGCCAGTGAGTTTTCCGTTCTCATGCGTAAACGCCTTGGGCACATGAAAATTAATAATCGGAATGCCTTCGTGCTGCGCGTCCTCTTTTTCCCAGGGCGAGGCTTTCATTTCATCGAAGCCTGAACGCACGATCACTTTCACGTCGTCACCGC
>JAYVXF010000191.1:0-1574 GCA_043793345.1 Betaproteobacteria bacterium
AGAGAGCCACCAGCCGTAATTGAAGCAAAATTCTCAAATGGCTGCGGCGTGTCAATTTATCTCGCCAGTGAAGAGGAAATTCATGCGGTCATTTTCGACGAGCAGGAGAGAATTGTCACTTCGCGATTGGAGGCACTTGCGCTGAAGTTGCCAAGTGTGACCATCATGCCACAGGTTGGTCCCGTAGCAGCGGAGGAAAATATCCTCACTGGTGAATACATTCGAAGCGCAATGTCGTCGCGATTGGCACCCGCACACTTTCGGAATTTTGCTTCAATTACGGCTGGTGGCTCTCTATAGCCATGGAAAATTGAATCCCAGTTTATTTGGGTGTCTTTAAGCGAAGGCGAAATACCAATCAGATGTTTAGCGAGATTTGCCCAGGACTTGGGACGATTGTATGTAACGGTTTTATGGCGAGAGAGCACTAACGACAGCAGGCGAAGTGCCTCAACGATCGTGGACTTGCCGGCATTGTTCCTCCCAACAATAATTGTTGTTGGATTCAACGGCAGTACGTGTTCCTCGAATCCTCGGAAATTTGTCAGCCTCAGCGAAGTCAACATATCCAACTCGACTCGCGAATTGGAGGACAACGATAAGTGCTGCTAGGTGGGCTTGATTTGCTCATCAGTTATATACGAATCGATGCGACGGTATTGAATGAAGTGGATCAGCGTGAATTTTCTTCGCTAAAATATACTGATCCAGCCCCACTATTTTATTCTTCAACACACTGCTCACGCCACCGCCCCTTCACCCCAACGAAAAAACAAACGGCACACAAATCCTGTGCGGTGCCTTCAACTCCGGCATCGGCGTGAAAATAAACTTTCGAGCCACTTCGATAGCTGCATCTGATAAGCTGCTTGCAAACACTGGTCTGTCGGAGGTCGCACTCGCGACATCAACGCTACCGATAGCGCCGTTTACCGGATTAACGTTGAGCAACAGATACACACTGCCCTGCGCACCAGCGCGGCGCGCATCCTGCGGATACTTGAGCGTGCGGAGCATTTCGTTCTTGTTTGGTGCCGTCATCTCGCGGCGCAAATCGGCGATCTGCGATTTCGAAAGTAGCGGCCTCGCCTGAACGCGATCGGCACCGTCCACCATATCGAAAGAAACGCGATAGCTCGCATCCGCCTGCACCGGCACGCAGCGTTTGAGCCCGGGCTGGAATCGCCATTTCGCGATTGCGTCCTTCGTCACTTCTTCAAACGCCGCGTTCCTGGGTTCGGAGGTTACTGATTTTATTTCTTGCAGGCTCCCTTCTGCGCTGACGAGCACGGCTACATCGACGTAGCCAGTGTTCCTGGCGTCACGCTCACTGGCGGGATAAAGCGGTATGCGAAAGTCGCGTGGCTTTGGCGGCACTATCCAATCCGCTGCGGGTGTGCGCTGCACAGGCGCGGTGGCGGGCGCATCCTGCGAGAGCGCGGGCGCGCAGAGCGTGATCAGCGGCAAAAACCATCCGGCAAATCGCATGCGCTGCATTGCGGCCTCCCCAGGCGGTTTCTTATGGCGCAGCAGGTTGCTGATGCGCGGTTAACAGTTGTTTTACTTTAGCGCTT
>JAYVXF010000192.1:0-5373 GCA_043793345.1 Betaproteobacteria bacterium
GGGAAGGTCGCGCCGTGAACAAACAGCACGATGTTGTCGTCGCTGAAACGCGTTTGACCCTCGGCCATCTTGCTGCGCACGAACAATTTGATGCCGGGATCCACCGCATCGATGAACTGATCCTGCTTGACCGACTTTGCTTCAATTGCACCGGTACACAACAATGTGAACGCGAGTGCCAACACGATAACGAAGCGCATGGAAATTCTCCTTTGAATTTTGATGATGCCCGTTGCGCCGGACTCGCGCATCGACGCGTCCAGTCGCGGCTTGTTTACCGCTGCCCCAAGTTTTTTCCGGCTCCATCCGGGCGACCAACGCGGGTCGCAATAAGTGTAGCGCGAATGCATCCGCAGGTTGGAAACGACGAAAGTATCAAGCGTCTTTCATTCGCGCGTCAGGGTAAGGCACGCGCACGACCGCTACCGTCTGTTGTCTTGACCCATGACAATGATTTTTGAATAGTTGTCAGATAAAAGTAGAAAAAAATATGTGCCGCAAAATCCGCTCACGTCAATAATCGCATTCTAAAAGGGATACAGAAATGTTTGCTCAAACACCGATAAGCAAAGGTCTTGGATTGATTTTTGGTGGAGGGCTGTCGTCGGCCTTGCTGTTCGCCGCATCCGCATATGGTCAGTCGGCAGAACCTGTGTCCCAAAAAGTGGACAGGGTGGAGGTAACCGGCTCGTCGATCAAGCGCATCGAAGGGGAAACAGCGTTGCCCGTACTGGTGCTGACCAAAGAAGACATCCAGCGTACTGGCGCATCAAGCACGGAGCAATTGCTGAAAATGGTTTCAGCGACGACCAGCAGCGGCAGCACCAGCGTTGCCAACACGGCAGCCGGCGGCGGTCAAGGTGGTGCGGGATCATTTTCGGCGATCTCATTGCGTGGCCTGGGTTCGGCGCGTACGCTGGTGCTGGTCAACGGGCGGCGCGCAGCCCCGGTGGGCGGCTCGACGGCGATCGACATCAGCACCATTCCGGTGACTGCGATCGAGCGGATCGAAGTGCTGAAGGACGGCGCGTCGGCCGTTTACGGCAGCGACGCAGTGGCAGGTGTCGTCAACTTTATCCTGCGCAAGGATTTTACCGGCGCTGAAGTCACCGCAACGTTCGGCACGCCGACGCGCGATGGTGGCGGCAACGAGAGCAAAGTGTCGGTTTTTGCCGGCTTCGGCGACCTTGGCAAAGATCGATACAACGTCAATGTCGGTGCGAGCGTCCAGACGGTCAAGCCCATTTTTGGCTCCGACAGATCCTTTGCGCGGAACATCAACGTCGGCGAACAGCTCGACCGAACCAGCAATACAGCCTTCCCCGCCAACGTGCGATTGAACAACGGCAGTCTGGTCTCGCCCAGCTTCCCAAATTGCGGCCCGTTCTCACTGGTTTCGCCGCTGCTTCCCGGTCTTTGCCGATACGACAACGCGCCGTTCGTTTCGCTACAGCCGGATTCCAAGCAAGCCAATGTGATCCTCAATGCCAGGCTTAACATCTCACCCGCTGCAGAGGGGTATTTTGAAGGCAGCTATACACGCAACAAGACCGTCAATACCATCCAGCATGTATTGATCAATGGTGCCGCACAGCCAGCGGGGCATCCGTATATCGCTTCCCTGACTAATCTTCTCAGCACACGCTACGCCGCTTTCCCCCAACTGAGAAACCTGATTGGATCGGCGTGGGCGTTGCTGCCGCCATCAAGCCCTTACTATCCGACGGCATTCGCCAACGCGAACGGGCTTACCGGCCAGCCACTGGTGTTGCTCTTCAGGTCAATACCTACCGGCGTACGGATAACGGAAGACATCACCGACAACTTACGCGTGGTGGGCGGCCTCAGAGGATCGGCGCTGGGCTGGGACTACGACAGCGGGCTTCTGTACAGTGAAAATAAACTGACCTCGAATTTGACTCAGGGGTGGGCACTGACCGACAAATACCTCAATCTCATCAACACCGGGGTGATTAATCCATTCGGCGCGACCACCGATCCCGCCGCGCTTGCTGCGGCCGCCGCCAGTAATTACAACGGCAACCTGACGGTCAACAAGACATCGATTACCAGCCTCGACGCGAAGGCGTCGCGCGAACTCTATCAATTGCCTGCCGGTATGGTCAGCCTCGCCCTTGGCGGCGAGCTGCGCAAAGAAAAAATGGATCTCAATCCCTCAAGCGCAAACCGCAACTTCGAAATTGCCGGATTCGGTGCGCCGGGTGTGCCCGTGTCTGCAACGCGCAACGTCGAGTCGGCGTTCGCGGAAGTCAACGTGCCGATTCTCAAAAATCTTGAGGCCAATGTGGCGGTTCGCTACGACAACTATCAGCGCGTCGGTAACACGGTGAACCCGAAGGGCTCGATTCGCTGGCAACCCGTTGAGTCGCTGCTGATTCGCGCATCCATTGGCTCAGGTTTCCGCGCGCCAACCCTGCTCGATCTCTACCAGCCGGAAGCGCGCGGCATCACCACCAACGGGCAGCGCGACCGCATTCGTTGCCCGGTGGTGGTCGCGACCATCCAGGACTGCAGCAACCAGTTTGTCACCGTCGGTGGCGGCAACCCGCTGCTGAAACCGGAGAAATCCAAATCAACGACGCTTGGCTTCCTGTTCGAGCCGACCAAAGATTATTCGCTCGGTCTGGATGGCTTTGTCATTTCGCTAAAGGACGTAATCAGAACGGGTCTTTCCACGGCGACCATTCTCGGCGACCCGGTGACCTATGCGAGCTACATTCGCCGCGGCCCGCCCGACGGCAATGCCAGCGGCGCAGGCCCGATCATCGGCATCGAGCAATCATTGACCAATCTGGGCAAGGTCAATGTGGCCGGTGTTGACGTCGATCTGAAGGGTCGCGTGCTCAACACCGCCGCCAACAAGGTCACGTTGCGCCTGAACGGCACTTACATGTCGAGGTTCGACTCACAGAACATCGACGGCACTTTCACGACGGCCATCAACCGGCCCAGCGCCTTGAACATCGGTGTCATTGTGCGCTGGCGCCACGTCGCCAGTGCGACGTATGAAACGGGACCGTGGGCTGCAACCTTGTCACAGAATTTCCAGGTTGGCTATGGCGATCTCCGCACCAGCCTGCAAGCGGCGAGCGTGACACCGCGGCAGGTATCTTCGTACGAGACCTATGACGCGCAGGCTTCTTACCTGGGATTGAAGTCCTTGAGACTTACACTCGGCATCAAGAACCTGCTGGACAGGAACCCGCCGTATGCAAACTATGGTGGTGGATTTGTCGGCAGTTATGACTTGAGCTACACCGACGTTCGCGGTCGATTTATCTACGGCACGGTGGCCTATACGTTCCGGTAGAACGGTTGCGGCGCGTCAAGCGATGGCGCGCCGCTGGCCTGGATCGCCATTTGGCGGGCGCAAGGGAGAGTTTGATCGCGCAAAAGCAATCGATTCCCGCGCCATCGAACGTTCGGGACATGGGCAGTATTTTTCCAGACGCTACAACGCAGTCGGTGCTGGCGATTTGCGGTCGATGATAGGTCGAGCACGTTAGTTTTCATTTCTTTATTTCATCTGCCTTGATTTTTGCCGAACACGTAGCAATCAAACCGGCCACGCTCGACATTTTTTTTGCAGATAAAAAACGATGTACCCCGAAGACCTCGAAAAACTGGTGACATGGCAAATGCCCTTCGGTAAATTCAAGGGTCGCCTGCTCGCCGATTTGCCCGGCAACTATCTGCACTGGTTTGCGCGCAAGGGATTTCCCGAAGGCGAGCTGGGTCGTCTGCTCGGATTGATGCGGGAGATCGATCACAATGGTTTGTCGTCGTTGCTCGATCCCTTGAGGATTCGTTAATCAGGCGGGAATCGAAACAGCCGGCGTTAGTTTGTTAAGGGTAATTTCGTAAAACGCGAGCGCCAGAACGCCTCACCAGCCATTTATGCCCCGAACGCCGCACCAGTACTTGTGTTTCAATTTCCGTTAGCGGCCAATGCGACGACCCGACAGGGCTCGCGATTTTCCCGGGCTAGCAATCGAGGACGACTATTGCGTTCAAACCGGCGCCTGCGCAAACGGGTTCTCTTTTCAGTTGCAGCAACACTCCCGCCGGGCGAAGATGCGTTTTCGCGTTACGATGCGATCATGAATATATCGGCAGCTTTAATTTTTCGCAGCGCCGCTAAACGCAATCGGAGATGCAGTGGGACTATTTAGTTTTCTCAGGCGAGACGCAGCGGCAAGTTCAGATCAACGACCCGCGCGCGATGATCGCCGCCGCAAGCCGCGCAAAGACCCGCACGCCGGCACGCGCATTTTGATCATCGACGATTCCGCCACCATCGTCAAAGCGTTGGCGGCAATGTTGCAGCGGGACAACCAATACGTCGTGCGTGACGCGCGCGACGCTGAAACCGGCCTGAAAATGGCGCTATCTGAAATGCCTGACCTCATCTTTCTCGATCTGGTGTTACCCGGAATGAGCGGCTTCGAGGCGCTGCGTAAACTGCGCAAGATCGAGCTCACGCGTGAGATCCCCATTATTATCATGAGCGGGAACGAACAGGCGATTGAAGAATTTTATGTGCAGCGAATCGGTGCCGATGATTTCATGAAGAAACCATTCTCACGCGCGGAAGTGTATGCGCGCATCGAGCGACTGATCGACGCGGAGGGTGCGCTCCGCCGCGCGCCCTCGAGAGTGGTTTCGAAGGCTGCTATTACGTTTTAGTATTTGTGCTGCCGGCGAAACGGGCGTGATTTCATGTTGCAAGGTTAAATTCTCACCGGGCAGCGTCGTTAACTACTTACCCGCCATCGGCAAATCCAGCATCGCGCCATACACCAGCGCGCCGATTTGTTCGCGATAATATTTGCGGATTTCACCGGGCGCGACCGTGCCGTAGACGACCACCAGCCGCTCTTTCGGGTCGGCCCAGAACGCGGTGCCGTTCGCGCCATTCCAGGTGTAGTCGCCCGCCGTGCCGGGGGTGGCCGCGACACCATCAACGAGGCGTACGGCGACGGCCAGGCCAAAGCCGTAACCATCGCGATGCGGTTCGGTGTCGGCGACGTTATTTTTGATGTTTGTGCCCAAGTGATCGCTGGTCATGGCGCGCACCGTCTTTGGACTCAGCACGCGACGGCCGTCGATGATGCCGCCATCGAGCAGCATCTGGCCGAAGCGCAGGTAATCGCCGACGGTACTGAAAGCGCATGAGCCGGCGCAGTCAAATTTCACCGGTTTATCAAGGATGGCGATGTGCTGATCGCGACCCGAGATTGGATCCTTCGGCAACAGACGCGCGAGGCGTTTTCTTTTTTCGGCTGGCACATTAAACGTCGTGTCAGGCATGCCGACCTTGTCCCACACCGCCGTTTTCAAAAACTCGCCGAG
>JAYVXF010000193.1:0-5299 GCA_043793345.1 Betaproteobacteria bacterium
GCTTTTAAGAGTTGCAGCATATTCCATTGCAAAATCTAGAACGCCTCATCCGTCCGCAAGTACCGCCACTGCCCAATCGGCAAATCCCCCAGCACCACACGGCCAATGCGGATGCGCTTCAGACCCACCACCCGCAAGCCAACCAGCTCGCACATCCGCCGGATCTGGCGTTTCTTGCCTTCACGTAAAATAAAATTTAGCTGATCCTCGTTCTGCCAGCGCACCTTCGCGGGCTTTAGCGCTTTACCGTCGAGCGACAGGCCATGATTGAGCAGCTTCAAGTCATCAGGCGAAAGTTTGCCTTCGACACGGACCAGGTATTCCTTATCCATGTCCGAAGTTTCACCGATGAGCTGCTTGGCCACGCGCCCATCTTGCGTGAGCACCAGCAGACCGGTGGAATCGATGTCGAGGCGACCGGCCGGTGCCAGTTCTTTCAGGTGTTCGCGTTTGAATTCAATCGTCTCGCCCTGTATCTGATTTTCCGGTTTCACCAGCACAATCGCCGGCTGATAACCCGGCTCCGGCTGGCTTGACACATAGCCGATCGGTTTGTTGAGCAGCACCGTCATGCGCCCGCTCTGCGTTGCCACCGCCGCGCGATCAAGCTTCACCGCGACGCTCGGCAATACTTTGGTGCCAAGCTCACTCACCCGCACACCATCGACAAACACCCAGCCGCGCGCAATGTATTCATCGGCTTCGCGGCGCGAGCAAATGCCGCGCTCGGACATCAGTTTGGAGAGTCGTAACGTTTCTGCTGCTGGTTCCATGATTATTTGGCGCTCGTCATCCAGATTTACAAGCTGCTAGTTTGACCGAACAAGGCGGTTTATGCTTAAATCCGTCCTCCAAACCACATGGGTGGTTAGCTCAGCGGTAGAGCACTGCCTTCACACGGCAGGGGTCACTGGTTCGATCCCAGTACCGCCCACCAGGAAATGCGCTTTGCCCGTCGCGGCATCCATTGGGCACGAACGTCTACGCGCGTATCGATCTGGTTAAGCAAAGCGCAGCGTCATCCCCGCATTCACACACGCAGATCGCCAATTGACGGGCGTTGCGGCGTACTTTTTGTCTGGGAGCCGCGCCAGCGCTGGTGTTTCCAAAATTTATAATCCGCCTGCCAGCCCAACGGTTCATGCCTGATGACACGGTTGCGAGCGTGGTCATCCGCACCCCGCCGCCCGCCACAGCTGAACGTGCACGCCGCGCGATTTGAAAAATTGCCGGACGTTGCGCTGCGCGCAAACCATGCGCGCGCCTTTGGCATTTTTTTATCCGAAAGAAAATAATTCAAATTCGCGTGGCCGGTTTGCCGCCACGCTTTCGTATGTCTCGATAGGAAGCAATGATTTTGCCTCGCTTACCGGGCAGTGGCTCGGCGTGAAAGCGGTGGCGCAGTCGCATCACCTGCCAGTAACGCTGGCCAGGCTTTCTTTGATTTCAGCAAAGGAGTACACGAAATGAAAACGACACAAACAGAATTGCAATCCCTGGATGTCAGTCGCGAAAAATTGCTGGCTTTTGTCGGCGCAATGATAGGCGGCGGCAAGGGACGCGAGGATGACGAACATCCGTTGCCACCGGGACCATGGGATCCGGTAATCCACGCCGCGTTCGAACGAATCAACGTGTTCGGCCCGCATCCAGAACCGTGGCGGAGGATTGAGTCGGTTTTCGGTCCGCGCCCAGAACCGTGGCGGCTCATTTTCGCCAGCATTCTCGCGAGGCATCCGGAAATTTTCGACGCACTCGGCGGCGGCCACAGTTTCGGTGACGAAGTCACGCTCAATCCGCAGCCACTCCCGCCGCGTTACGCATTTCTGATCGCGGCCGCGCAAACGGTGATCAGGCGCGCCGAATTGATTCAGGAAATTGCCGATGCGACGCGCAATGAAGGCCAACAGCAGGGCATCATCATTGTCAGTGGCTATACCAGCCGATTCAGCGACGACTGGTGCGGCAACGGCTTCAGAGTGAAGTATCCGTTTCCGGAGCCACCTCCGCCTTGGTTTACGACTGAGTTAAGCGGCATCGATTTGATGGTGATCGCGACACAATTCGAGCAGTCGGCAAAACAAACCTTCAGCGCGGATTTGCGGCAAAGTCTGGCCAATGCCAGCGCGAAGTTTGCGGAGGCCGGCATGGCGAAGCTGCACTGATCAGAAAGCAGCAAACCCACCGGAGAGCGCGCGATGAGATATTGGAAAACGGCTGCTGCCGCTGTGGCACTGTCCCTGTCTGCATCGGCGCAGATCGGCCCCCGCGACAGGATTTCGGTTCGCGAAACGCCCTTCGTCGTCTCGTTGACGAGAGTGGTTTTCAATGACGGAAGGTACGCAATCGTTGAAAGCAAATCCGACGCCGATAAATACAAAAACAAGAAAGCCGAGGTTGCGTGTCCGGCGGGATTGAAGGCGGTCTCTGCCGGTTTTTCAGCCGCCTCTGGCGCCGGTGAGCCGGCGGACTTCCGGCTCATTTTTTCCAATCCGACCGAGAATGGTTCAGGCTGGACGATCTATGCCCGGTTTGACGGCAAGGGAAACAGTTTGGCGTCCGATTTTGACTGGGAGCTGCGGATACGACTGGTGTGTCTGAAAGTGTCGTGAACACCGGCGCAATCAACGTCCGCACACGCATTGGGCAATTTTTTCAGAACCCCACCGCCCCGCCATCCTTGCGATGGTCACTCCCGGCGACATAGCCGTCGTCCCCCAGCCGCCAGATGAGTTGCGCGCCACCGAAGGCAAAATTCACTGCCTCGGCCGCTGCCAGGCGGTGACCCATGCCCTCAAGAGCCGCGCCAATGCTGGCTTTCATGGCATCTTCCAGGCCGATGGTGCCGTCCGGATTGACAATCCAGCGGGGCGCATCGGATGCGGTTTGTGGATTCTGGCCGTAGTCACACATGCGCGTGATCATCTGCACGTGACCTTGCGCTTGCATGTGCCCACCCATCACGCCGAAGCTCATCAACGGCGTGTTGGCGAGGTCGGTGAGGAAACCGGGGATGATGGTTTGGAACGGACGCTTGTTCGGCGCAACTTGATTTGGGTGACCCGCGTCAAGCACAAAACCGTGGCCGCGATTTTGTAACGAGATGCCGGTGTCCGGCACCACCACGCCCGAGCCAAAGCCCATGTAGTTCGATTGAATCAAGCTCACCATCATGCCGCTGGCGTCGGCCGTGGTGAGGTAGACCGTACCGCCGTGCTGCGGGATACCCGGTGCGGGTGTCGCGACGCGCTGCGAATTTATTAGCGCTGCGCGCGATTTCAAATAGGATTTATCCAGCAGCGCGGCGACCGGCACGTCCATGAATTTCGCGTCGGCAATGTAGCGATACGCGTCGGCAAGTGCCAGCTTCATCGCTTCAATTTGCAAGTGAATGCCGGTCGCGGAATCAACTGCGTGCGATTGAAGATCAAAATTTTCCAGAATACCCAACGCGAGTAACGCGGCGAGCCCCTGACCATTGGGCGGAATCTCATGCAGGCGCACGTGACGGTAATCCATGTGAATCGTGCCGACCCAATCGCAGACGTGTGCCGCCAGATCATCGCCAGTAAGTGCGCCACCCAAGCGTGCCGCATGATCGGCCATTTTTTGCGCCAGACTGCCGTGGTAAAAACTTTTTCCCCGCGTCGCGGCGATTTCTTCGAGCGTATTTGCCTGACCCGCCAAAATCCATTTCTCACCCGCGCGCGGCGCGCGGCCATCGGGCGTGAAATCACGCACAAAATCCGGCTGCCCTGTCAGCATCTCAGCCTGTCGCGCCCAACTCACCGCCGTAATCGGTGACACCAGAAAGCCGTCGCGCGCGTAGCCAATCGCGGGCGCAAACAATTTCTCAAACGGCAGCCTGCCGAATTTTTCTGACAGCGCAAGCCATTGCGACACTGCGCCCGGCAAGGTGATCGAATCGACGCCGCGCACCGGCATATTCAAAGCACCCGGATATTTCTTCGAAAAATATTCCGGCGTCCAACCGGAAGGCGAGCGACCCGATGCATTCAGGCCGTGCAGTCGACTGCCATCCCACAAAATCGCAAAGCCATCCGCGCCGATGCCGTTGCTGGTCGGCTCAACGACAGTGAGCGTGATGGCAGCAGCGAGAGCCGCATCGACCGCGTTGCCGCCCTGCTGCAACATGGTGAGCCCGGCCTGGGCTGCGAGTGGCTGCGAGGTCGCAACGATATTTTTTGCCATCACCGGCATGCGCTGCGAGGGGTAGGGGAAATCGTAGGAGAATTTTTTCATGGGAGGATTGTTCAACAAATTCCGGGGAGTTGCGTTACCATGAATTCTACTCTGCACAACTCCCTTAACAGCCAGCAAAATGGATATGCCCCAACCACTCCGCGCGCTCGTATTCGATGCCTACGGTACGCTCTTCAATGTCCATTCCGTAATCACGACTTGCGAAACATTATTCCCCGGCAAAGGCAGCGCGCTCTCACAACTCTGGCGCACCAAACAGCTTGAGTATTCATGGCTGCGCAGCCTGATGGGGCGCTACGTCGATTTCAACCAGGTCACGCGTGAGGGGTTGCAGGTCGCGTGCGCTTCACTTGGTCTCATCTATTCAGAAACAGTTTTAGCCCAACTCGAAAAAGCCTATCGAACCCTCGATGTTTTCGATGACACGCTGCCCTCACTTCAGCAACTGCGCCACCAACAACCTGACGTGAAGCTCGCCATCCTCTCCAACGGCGCGGCGGAAATGCTCAATGCCGTGGTTGCGCACAACAAGCTCGATGCGATGCTGGACGCGGTAATCAGCGTCGATGAAGTCGGTATTTTCAAACCCGATCCGCGCGTGTATCAACTGGTGTGTGATCGATTGAGCCTCAATCGCGATGAGATCGGTTTTGTATCCAGCAACGGCTGGGACGCGGCCGGTGCGAAGTCTTTCGGCTTCACCACTTTCTGGATCAACCGCGCGGCGGCACCGGTCGAGGCGCTGGGCGTTACACCGGATCGGATGCTGAATTCGCTGGCTGAGCTGCCGGCGTTGCTGGCTTAGCGATCGACGACGCACCCGCTGCGGCCAGAAGCTTCAGCGCTTTCTCATACTCGTAGAGTTCTTCTTCGTAAATATCCATCACGCACGGGATGCAGCCGGTGCCACAGCATTCGTGTGGTTCGGGTTTACGCGGCGGAATTAAATTACTCATGGCAGCATTTTACGTGAGTCGATTGCGAGTGGATGTTGGCCTCACACCAATAAGAAACCCCGCAGAAAGCGGGGCTTCTATTGGTGTAGGTCAGGTTGCCGCAGGCTACCTGATATTTT
>JAYVXF010000194.1:0-5254 GCA_043793345.1 Betaproteobacteria bacterium
GCGGAACTGGGTACCATTTAGTAATTTCCGTAGAGCTAAATGCAATGGCACCATTGCCCATTTTCTCGGTATGAGAGGTGAAGTAAAGCTGGCGCGACCTCTCTTCCTTGCAGTCGTATTCGTTTTGGGAAGTCAACGACATAAAAGGCCGTCCATGTCCGATGTCCTGGATACTTTTGAAATCGTTCAAGCTCCACATTTTCACCATGTTCCCCGACCTAAGAATGGTGGTGAGATCCACATAGACAGTACTCGTGTCACCGCCTCCAATTCTTGTCCATCCCTTGGGAATCTCTACGGCCAACACCGTCCCCACAAAGTGAAATAGCATTACGGAAAACACTGCGAACCGAATCCAAGATCTCATAAGTTTTCCTTCCTGAGGCGATGCAAATTCTCATGCTACTCGTCATTTGCGGCGGGCTCACGCAAAAATTCATTGCAAAAATCTTGGGGTCAACAAAAATCTTGGAAAATCTTGGGGTCAAGCCTTGCCTCGAAAATCTTGGCGAAAATCTTGGGGTCAAGCCTTGCCTCTTGCTCGATAGGCAACTGGCAAGGCCTGACCCCAAAATCATGAAATCATGCAAAATCATGACCCCAAAATCACTCGTTGGTAGAGAGTATTCGATCAAAATACACAGAGATGACAATTCCTGACGTTCCCCCGGAATATTCAGACATGGTGTCTGGCGAGTTTCAGGATGCAATTGACGACCTCATAAAATTATTCGATAAGTAATGACAATCCGTGAGCAAAGTTTTTGTGTCTTTTGCGGGGGGAACGACCTCTCAAAGGAACACTTGTGGCCTGAATGGATGCATCCTTTGCTACCTCCAGATACAAGCCAGTCGCATGTTTCAATGCTACAGACGCGAAATTACATTGACGGAAACATCAAATCTTGGGGTCAAGCCTTGCCTCTTGCTCACAGGCAACTGTCAAGGCCTGACCCCAAGATTTGCGTGACCCCAAGATTTGCGCTCGCAAACAGCAACACCGCCAGCAGCGGCGCCAGCGTCACGATCCACGTCGATAGCATGCCGACGGTGACGTAATCGGACTCCTGCATGGCAACGCGCGGATCGAACGGCTCGCAGATGATCATGATGGTCAACACGATGAGACCCGCCGTCAGCACGCTTAGCCAACGCATCATGTCTTGACGGGTTCTCGTCAGCGCATAAAAAACCAGGCACGCGAGCATCGGCGTGAGGATGTCGCGTTTCACCACCGACAGGCTCTCCAATGGCGACGGACTTAACAGCGACCAGAGCGGCGCCGTCAACAGCCACGCGCCAACGGCGACACCGAGGAACTTATACGGCGGCAATAAATCTTTAAGTTGACCTGCGCGTTGGTAAGCAAAAAATATCGCCAACCCGGCGAGCACCAGCATCGTCCCGCGCAGACCCGCGCTGGAGCGAAAGGGCGCCACGAAAATCGCGATGCCGGCGGCGAGCGATGCGAAGCGGATCAGGGTCGACGTCGACATGGATTGAAAAGCGGAAATGGTTTAGCGAGCGCAGAATTTGCGCGGGTTGACTTGGGGCCACCAGCGCCGGCGGATGAGAGAGCAATTCAATGCCGGTGCGCAGTTTGCGTGCGCCATTGTACTGGACGGGTTGTGCATGTTCGTCGAATGTGCCGCGCCCATCACAGTCGGCCTTGATGCCAAGCTCTATGACTGGCGCGCGTTTCGGCGCACTTTCGCCCCGCGAGCCGCACCACTGCTTGTTTTATACAGTTTGAATGGCGGGACGCTGCTGCGTCAAACGCCAGCAATATCGCTCGACCCGTCACGCACCAACAGAAGCAACGCATCGGCGAATTGGCCATTGAGATCATCGCGATCAAACAGCGCGCGCTTGTTGGCGTGGATCAGCGCGCGCAAATCGCGGTTCAGTGTTTTATTGGTCGCGACTTCAATCGCGGTGTTAACGTAGCCATCCACGTCGGCGGTGACCAATGCATTCGCATCCATCATCTGTAGCATCGCTGCTGTCTGGCGACCGCGCATGAAGGACCCCGGCAAGGTCACCACCGGCACGTCGCCCGCAAAGGCATCCAGACTGGTGCCGCCGCCAGACCAGTGGAAGGGATCGAGCAGCACATCGGCTACGCTTAACGCTTTGCGAAAACTGCGTGCGTCCAGGCGCGGCAGAAATTTAAGCTGGCCTTTGGCGTTGATCCCTTGCGCGGCCAATGTTTTTGTCAGGCGGTCCGCGAAGGCAAGCGTGACCGCGCGACTGTCGGCCTGGAAAAATACCAGCACGGCGGCGCTATCGCCTTCAAGAATTTTAACGAACGCTTCATCCATATCGGGATGAATTTTGAACAGCGATTGCGGACAAAAATATAACCGACCCGTGGAAGGTAAACCGAAATCACTGCGGATACCCGGCTCGTCCGCGGGGGGCATCGCGTAGTCGACGCCGATGCCATCGAGCAGCAATACGCGCTCCGAGTAATGCGCCTGATAATCCTCTGGCTCCATTTGCGCGCAACTGAAATACACGTCGATAGCGCTGTTGCCGGTCGTGACCGGATGCCCCCACGCGGCGCACTGGATGGGCGCCAAACGAAAACTTGAGAGCAGATAAGAGCCGGTGCTCATGCCGACCTCCGGATGAATCAGAATGTCCAACTCGTCCGCGCGAATCGCCAGCGCATTGCTGCGCGCGTCACTCTGCAAACGCGTGAAGTGTTCCGCAGCCGCGCCGATGCGTGCGGTGACCTCATCGCTGGTTTGGCCCGTGTAGTAAACGAAGCGCTCGAAACGTGACGCGTCCAGTCGCGTGATCCATCGTTCAAAATAATTGCCGGCCGTGCAGGAAAAAAACCATTTGCCGACGAAGCCTACGCGTATTTTTCGTTGCCCGGTCGCACGCTGTGGAAGCGCGCGCAAATCCGGATCGGCCGCTGTGATCATTGCGCCAAGAATGTTGGCGTAGCGGCGCTGAAGCTGCAAATCATTTTCACCCTGATACGCCAGCAAAAAATTGGTGCGCTCCAGCGTATAGATGCGTGCAGGATCTTGCTGCATTACTGGCAGCATCGATTCGAGCTCGCCGAGACCGGTGTCATAGCGCGTGCGTCGCAGCGCAACATCGGCGCGGTCTGCGTACACCATCGGCAGCGACAGCCGTGCGTCGAACTGGAACGACAAGTGAAGCGGATAACGCACTGCTGCGCGCACCGCGATGTCCTGCGCCTGGTCGGACAGCCCCAGTTCAGGTTTAACAAATACCTGCAAGGCCAGCAGCGCCGCATCGTCTCCGAACATCGACAGCGCCTGGGTAATGACCACATCAGCGCGCGCAAATTGCCAGGCTTCGGTCAGCAAGCGCGCCAACTTGCGCCACGCGACAAGATCCTGCGGATGGCTTTTGATGCGGGCTTCGTAAATTTCGATGACTGCGCCGATGTCGCCTGCTTTATAGAGCTCACTTGCGCGTGCGTCTACGGTTGGTGGTGATGGCGGCACGGACATTAGCGTGCTGACAGTCTGGCTGGAGGCGGCGCAATGTTCTTGTGCACCATCTGCTGCAACAACTCCCCCAGTGCTTTTGGTGGCGCGGGATCATTGAACAAACGCGGCAGGTTGGCGAGAATTTTTGCAGAAATCTCGTCGCGATATCGCTTGTCTGTCGCCAGCCGTTTGGCGATTGCGAGGTAGTCGTCGGTGGATGTCGCGATGAGCTCGTCGATACCGAGCAAGGTGAGCATGCCCATCGTTTGACGCCCGCGCATGAATTCGCCCGGCAGCGTAATGATCGGCAAACCCATCGCCAACGCGTCGAGCGAGGTGTTGCCACCCGACCAATGCAACGTGTCGAGCATCACATCACATAGTGCATTGATGCGTTTGTAATCGTCGTGGGTCACGAACGGCAGCAGCTTCACGCGACCCTGCGGCGCGATGCCTTTTTCGGTAAATGCGGCAGACAGGCGGGCGACAAATTTTTGCGTGACACCAACATTCTGCCCAACAAACATCACCAGCACACCCTTTGGATCGTTGGCCATCGCGGCAACCAGCAAGCGGTCGTTGGCCGGATGTACTTTGAACAGCGACTGCGGAAATAAATACAGATGCGCATCGTCCGGCAACTGATAGTCGGCGCGCGACTTGCTGGAAATGTTTGCGGCCACCGTCGGCATGTCATAGCGCGTGCCAATGCCGGGCAGCGTCAGCAAGCGTTCGTTGTAATGCGTTTGCGCTTTCGCAAGCGCGGGCTCCATCGCCGCGCAGGAAATGTAGTAGTCGATGCTCGGGTGGCCGGGCGTCACGGGATGACCCCACGCGCAGGCCTGCACCGGCGCCAAACGCAATGCTGCCAGCAGGAAGCACATCAGATCCATGCCCAACTCGGGATAGACAAGAATATCGAGCGCATCGGCCGCGATGCGCTGATGAAAAAACGAAAAATTTTCAGCACCCTGAACGTAGTGGTCGGCGGCCATCCGGAATTGCGCGGAAAGGTCATCTTCAACGACATGCGTGTGGTACACGAATACTTCAAATATGCTGCGGTCAAGATCGGTGATCCAGCTTCGAAAATAATTGCCGACGGTACTGCGATAAAAAAAGCGGCTGCAGAATCCGACGCGGATGCGTTTGTCTGGCCGGCCTGCCGCTGCGCGTGGTGGCAACGGATTCGCCTGCTCCGGCATGGCGTGCAGCAAAATGGCATGGATGAATTCGGCATAACGGCTTTGCAAAGCAGCATCGTCGCAACCCTGATAGGCCAGCAAAAAATTACTGGGGACAATATCGCCGAATCGCTCGCGCACCACGTTGCGCGAGAGCGGCTCGACGTTGGCGAGAAGATATTCAACACCTTGCGCGTAGCGTTCCCGGCAGGCGGCGAGATGCGTTTCGCTGGCATAAATATTGGGCAGCAATAATGCCGCGCGCGCGGTGGTGGTGACGTCGTTGGGTCGCAATTGCAGCGCGCGCTGATACGCGTCGAGCGCGCCGGGAAGATCATCGCGACCGCTGCAAAGATCGCCGAGAAAACTCCAAAGCTCAGGCCGCGTGAGCGATAGCGTGAGCGCTTGCCGAATGATATTTTCAGCCTCATCAGCACGCTTCAATTTGGTTAAAACTTGTGCAAGCAACAGCGAGGATTCGACCAGTTCCGGCTTCAGTCGCAACGCCTGCGCGAGCGCAATTTCTGCTGCGTGCGGATCTCCCAACATCGAGTGCGCATTCGCCAGCAGGTGGTGCGCGTGTGCGTAATCGGGCTG
>JAYVXF010000195.1:0-41041 GCA_043793345.1 Betaproteobacteria bacterium
GACCGATAAAGGTCTATATTCAGTCCACACCTATTTTTTGCCGGACGACTCGATGCGTTACTCAACCCAGATCAAACCTATCAGCTACCTGAAAGCCAATGCTGCCGATGTACTGGACAAGCTCCAGGAGAACCGTCAGCCGCTCATCATCACGCAAAACGGCGAGGCCAAGGCGGTGATGCAAGACCTTGCCACGTACGAAGCAACACAGGAAACCTTGGCCTTGCTTAAAATTCTGGCACTGGGCAAACAGCAAGTCGAAGATGGCAAGGTATCGTCGCATGCCGATGTGGCAAAACGCATCAAGGCCAGACTTAACACTAAATCAACGACAGGCAAAAAAGCCGCCGAATGAACTATGTCGTCCGGTGGTCCGCTGATGCGGAGCATGACATTGAAGCCATCGCCGACTACATTGCGGCGCACGATTCGCTGGAGCGCGCCCACTATGTCATCGACAAAATACTTGACGCGGCAGGTTCGCTAACGACGCTTCCCGACAAGGGCAACTATCCGAAAGAGCTTGAGGCATTTGGCAATCGCGAATTTCGCCAAATATTTTTTAAGCCGTATCGGTTGATCGTTCAAGTGGCGGGCAGGCACATTACCGTTATGCTCGTTGCCGATGGCACGCGCGAAATGCCGGCGCTATTGGCAAAGCGGTTGCTGGGTTGAATCTTGCTGCGCCAATCAATTAAAGGGCCAGCGTCGAATGGCACTCACTTGAGCCCAATTGGAAAGTTATTGGCAACATCGCAGGTTGGCGCTGGGCATGCCAAGCCCAACACGTTATCGTCTGCCATGTTGGGCTTCACGTTGTTCAGCGCCAACCTACTTTATGGCTAATTTCTACCGAGAATGAAAAAAGTCAGACACCATTAACGGCGAGACTTCAGCTCGTAGGCTGGGCTTGCCTCACCAGCCCAACACTGCCGATCATGTCGATCCACTCAAATTGATTCGGTGTTTGATGTTGGGCTGTTAAATCCAGCCCAACTTACGTGCTGAAGAATCAATGCTACTCAATGACCGACCCGCAAGCCGCCTCCCCCGGCAAAAGCAACTGCTACAATTGACCCAATCATATCAATTGGAGCAATCACCATGATTAAAAAAGCCACTGCCATGACCGTCCGTCAAAACCTGGGCGAGCTGCTGAACGGCATTCAGTATGGAAACGATCAAGTGGTCATCACCAAAGGGGGTAAGCCCGTTGCAGCAATGGTGGATAACGCGCTGTTCGATAAAATCCGTTTGTTGAAGCGCGAGTTCAACCGGCTAAGCGATCAACTTGCCGTCGCTTACAAAAGCGTGGATGAAAGCGTTGCCCAACAGGAAATTGCCGCCGCCGTCAAACAGGCAAGGAAGCGTTGAGTGCGGGCAGTTATCGACACCAACGTTTTTATCTCCGGGTTGATGCTGCCCAACAACACACCGGGACGAATTATCAATGCGTGGCGAACCGGGCACTTTTCTTTGGTGCTTTCCGAACCCATGCTGGCTGAAATATCCACTGTGCTGGGCTATCCGAAAATTCGCAAGCGCATCGGTTGGAATGACGACACCATCAGCAGCTACGTGATGTTGTTGCGTTTTGAAGCGGAAATTTCCGACATTCGCAGAACCACTGCCCATGTGCCACGTGACGGAAAGGACAACATGGTGTTGGCCACCCTGCTTGCCAGCAAAGCCGACTGCCTCGTGACGGGTGACGCTGACCTGCTCGCGCTGGCGGGCACGTATCCCATCCTCACGCCTGCTGATTTTGTGGGCCGGATATTTTAAAAAATTCGATCACATTTCAATGTTTAGAAACATTGAAATGTGGGTATTGAAGCCCCGTGTGTTGACGATTCGAGCCATGGCCAACCTTGCAGGTCGCGCTACCCCTTGCATGGGGCAGCCGTCTCGCGGGCGATTCGCATGCGAATCGAAACCCCCGCTCAACCAATAGCACCGGCGCGCCTCTTCGGGCATAAACGCCCCGAAAGTCGCGCCAAATGGCGTTCTACACAATTAAAACAAGCCAAAAATCTTCCCCCCATCATTCACGCCGATCGCATTCGCCGCCGACACTTTCCGCAAGCTGAATCAAATATCGGACGGCCAGCGCCTTGACGTATGTAGTACGCGCAAAATTTCGATTTGACGTTCGCTCACCCGATACGCAATCACATACGGCAGGCTGGCGATCACCAATTCGCGAGTGCCCAGAAGCCGACCCGCCCGTCCGGCGGCAGGGTGCACGACGAGCGTGGACTCCGCGCGTTCCATCAATTCAAGGATAACGCGACACGCAGCGGCGGGACTATCCTGGCCGATGTATTCCGCGATGTCATCGAGATACTGACTAGCGAGCCATGTTCATCGAAGCCGCAAGCCGCTTCTCCCATTTCGATTTCAGTTTGGCGTGATCGATGAATTCACCGCGATCCGCCTGCTCGACACCTTTTTTGATGGCGGCAATCTGCCATTCCTGCAGATCGACATACTGCTTGACGGCCTCGGCGGCAATGGCGGCGCGACTGCGCTCGGTCGCGATGGCGAGCGCGTCGAGGCGCTTGCGAATGTCCGGATCGAGGCGCAGGGAAACGAGATCAGTCATGGTCGGTGACTCCGTTGGTGTACGATGTTTACGACTGTGCGCCGACAGCTTGACGACGTCAAGCGGGCATTACGCGATGCGCCTCTCCGGGCAATAACGCCCTGAAAGGCGCGCCAAATGGCGCTCTACGCGATCAGGACAAGCGGACAATCTTCCCCTCATCGTTCACGCTGATCGCATTCGCCGCCGGCACTTTCGGTAGCCCCGGCATGGTCATGACGCAATACTGTTCGTTTACCAAAAAATACCCCGTTCGCCCTGAGCCTGTAGAAGGGTCTGATGGACGAACCCTTCGACAGGCTCAGGGCGAACGGGGACTAAATGAACGGTATTGGGTCATGACGCCGCCGCCAATCTGCACGATGAATTTTGCACTCGCCGACAAACGCACTTTCACGTTCTTTGCACAGGTAAAATCCCATTCAACATCCATGGAGATTCCCATGCACCCAAACGAAAAACTGATCCGTGATTTTTACGCGGCGTTTGCCAAACGCGATGCCGCAGGCATGGCGGCTTGCTATCACGCTGACATCGCCTTCAGCGACCCGGCGTTCCCGATGCTGCGCGGCGCGGAGGCGACCGCGATGTGGGCGATGTTGTGCGCACGCGGCAAGGATTTGGAAATTATTCTGGGTGACGTGAGCGGTGATGCCGAAGGCGGCGCCGCACACTGGGAGGCCAAATATACGTTTTCGCAAACCGGCAGATTTGTACATAACAAAATAGACGCAGTGTTCGCGTTTCGCGACGGAAAAATTATCCGGCACGTTGATCGATTTGGTTTCTGGCAATGGTCGCGTCAGGCGCTGGGTGGCCTTGGCGCAGCGCTTGGCTGGTTCGGGCCGCTCAAGGCGATGGTGCGAAAAAAAGCGGCGAAATCACTGCAGGATTACATGGAAAAACACCAAGGCACATTTCCAAATCCGGGTTAGCTTGCGGGCGCCGTGTCTGGCTGTCGCTTGCCGCGCAGCATCACGACATTGCCCGCAAGCAGGAGCGCAACGCCGATGGTTGTCAGCCATCCCCAAGCGAATTTCTCAAAGAAAAACGACACCACCAGCGCCAGGATCGGCGTCATCACGCCGACATAGGCGGCGCGTGCCGGCCCGATGCGCGCCTGCAAGGTGAGATAGCAGGCGAAGGTCACGACCGAGCCGAAAACAGCGAGATACAAAAGCGAGCCGACATATTCTGCGGTGGCCTCGAACAGAAGCGGTTTACCCAATGCGACGCCGATGACGAGTGCCATCACGCCGCCGTACAGCATGCCCCAGGCCATGCTGCTCCAGGTCGAGTAGCCGCGTACGTGAACGCGCGTCGCCGCCATGCTGCCCGCACTTGAGGCGACGACCGAGATGGCCGCAAATATTGCGCCGAGCTCGGCGTTGCGGCTCGACGATAAATTGGCAAACTCATGCCAGAACGCGCAGACGATGCCACCGATGCCGAGCACCGCGCCGACGGTGACGCGCATCGTGATCGGCGTCGAGAAAAGCGCGCGTGCCATCAGCATGTTGAGCATCGGGCTTGCCGAATAGGCAACGGCGACCATCGCCGAAACGATATAGGTTTCGGCGTAGTAGACGAAGATGTAGCTTACGCAAAACATCGCCGCACCCAACATTAAAAAATCGGCGTGCTGCCGCCATGCAAAGCGCAATGTCAGCCCGCGCCATCGGCAGTAAGCAAACAACACGATTGAGGCCGTGATGAAACGGTAGCCTACCGACATTTCCGGCGCCACATGACCCAGTTGAAACGTGATCGCAAGCCAGGTGGTGCCCCAGATCAGGACGCAGGTGGCGAATAGTTGCAGGTTGGAAAATGAATTCATGGCAATCGAGATAAAAAATTCCGTCGCAGCAAAGCGGTTGCGGCGATGATGATGACGACGTGGCCCGGCCTATGTTTGATCGCGCCCGGCAATGACCGCTTCCGGTGACTTGTCGAGAAAATGCAGCACCACCACCAACACGCACGACGACAGGACGAGCAGGAGCGGGCCGAACAGCCAGAACAGCAGCGGCGCGGCAAGGTAATAGCAGCGCATGCCGCGCGTATGGTAGCGACCCGCTTGAACAAACAGCCGCGCGACCTGTTGGGGGTGCACGGTCGTGGTCGGTACCGCAATCAACACGCCGACGTGGGACAGCAAACGAATGGTCTGCGCGAAACAAACGAACGCAAACAGCATGTCGATGAGCAGCACCAATAGCTTCAGCAGCCACAGATGTTCGTCAATTGCGCCGAGCGGGCTCAGCGTATTCCAGACATGGGATAGCCGGTCTGCCTGCGTGCTAAGCGTAATCGTGCCGACGATCAGTGCCACCGCAGTGGAGGCGAAAAAGGTGGCACCCATGATGGCGTTGCGCAATGTTTGCACCGCCAAAATCCCCTCCTTCTCCGCCATCATGCGCGCGACCCACTGGGTGCGCCCCTTGCTCAACAGCGCCTGAATCGTATAGTCGGGATTCTGCCGCACCCGCAGCCGCAAATAGAAGTGATAGCCGGCAACAATGCCGACACTAAAAATGGCGGCAAGTAAATCGCTCAGATGGATCGTATTCATTGGCTCGGCTGGTGGCGGTTATAAGTGCATGGTATGAATCGGGCGGAGACGATCAGGTGTCGTGCGCCGCAGCGTGACGAACAATTTCGATGACCCGCCGTTGAGGATCGACACGCACCCAGTCTCCGGTATTGACGACTTCGCGCGGATGCCGATCCCAGCCTTCGGTAATGGTGATGTCGGCAAACACCGCGCCCTGCACCATCACCGGATTGGTCACGCCAAATATCAGCGCCCTGGGCGCGATTTTTTTCCACTTGATGTCGTAGAACGCCCACCCCGCCGCGATGCCGCCTTTGGCGGTCGGGAAGAAGCAGATCTTGTCGCAAATACTGGCGCCTTCGAGCTTGTGTCCGGGCTTGGTGATGAGACCGGTCCACCGATCAAGGTCGTAACGCGGCGAGAAACCTTCTTCGGACACCAGCGCTTCGCCCTCGACCATGGTGCCATAGGCGCGGCTGACGTGAATGACCGCCGCACTCATTTCAATTTTCCGGTGCAAGCGATGTCGACGCAGTCTGCCGTGCGCCGCAGGATCGTGTTGAAGCGATGCGCACCGATGATGTTCACAATCTTGGCAGAATTTGACACCATGTTGGTCCAATTATTGGCGACGCGCATCGGTGAAAGATTTTGTAGAATATAAAAACACACGCCCTCGAGAATCGTCACGCCCGCAGTCTCAAGCATCGCGGCGTAACCGAGCTTTGTTGCCTGCGCCAGCACCGCGCCGTTGGTGGTGACAAAGCAACTGCCGCCATCACGCACGCGACGGCCATCGAACAACGCCGCCAGATGCTTCATCTCGAACAGCGATTGTTGCGGCCCCGAGAACACCACCAGCCGCGCGTCGCCATCACCCTGCGAGTAGCCTGCATAGACGCGCTCAATATCGGCTTGGTCGATGACGATTTGCTCGGCCCCGGTTACACCGCCCATCGCTGCCGCGATCGATGGCGCTTCAGGCGTCACGCCAACGAAATGGAACATGCCCATCGACCCGTAACTGGCCAGCGCGGCACCGAGGTGCTTCAATTCATCCGCGGTCGGCGTGCGTTGAAAGCCGTGGAACACCGGCACTGAATAATAGTTTTGGTGCGATTCACCGACGAGCTTGCCGACCGCGCCCCAATCGGCCAAGTCAGTGAGCGGCGCGCGCAACTCGACGGTAAATTGACCTTGGCGATGTCGGTCAAGATGAAATCCATAAGCCGGTGTGCGCGCCGTGATCGCCGCTGCGAGTGCGGCGGGACCGGACTCAAAATTGGAGCGCGCGCCAAATACCGAGTTGGCATAAATCACCGTTCCGGTGTCGCCCCATGCCACGTGTTCGCCCAGATGCGGCTGATAGACGGTCTGGTAGTTGATGCAGGTGTCGGTCGTGACGACATCCATCTTTTGCAAAAAGCGAATGATGTGACGTTCTTTTTCGACTTCGACCGGCGACTGCTTCAGGTGATCGCAGTGCGCGAAATCAATGCAGCGCGCATTGGTGGTGGTGCTGACCGCACAACGCGCACCGAGATTGGCGTAGTCTTGCAGCCATTCGAGCCCGCCGTCGCCCATCACTTCGATGTCGCCCATCATGTGCACGTTGGTGACGGGCACGAAGCGTTCTGCACCCCAAAATTGCCCGACCTTGATCTGGTATTGGATGGCGCGCCGTTTGGCTTCACCGCACTCGCCAGCGAGCATCGCGCGCTCCTCGGCTGTGAGCGTCATCTGCGGTGACATTGAATCGGTATCAGGCGGGTTGGTTTGCAAGTTCTTTCCTCAAGCGACGTGCATCGTTGCCCATGCGGGCGAAATGAAAATCGGGCAAATCGACTTGCAGGTTTTCGCCAGACCACAGCGCAACTTTTTCCGGTTCAATCACCAGTTCGACAAAGCGTGGCCCACCACCGGACAGCAGCTCGGGCAGTGCGGCATCGAGCTCGGTAGCCGTGGTGTAACGGGTGGCTTGTTGGTAGCCGGCACTGCGGGCGAGGCCCGCGTAGTCGATTTGTTTCGCCCCCGGCAGCGGCAGGTTTGCCATGTTCTCAAACCACACGCCGTTGTTGAACACAAAATGCACAAAATTTGGCGGTGCCGCTTCCACCGCCGTCACCAGCGAGGCAAGTTGCATCAGCAGACTGCCATCGCCATCCAGCACGGCGACTGGCCGGTCCGGCTGGGCGATACTGATGCCAAGACCGAGGGCAGATGCGCCGCCCATCAGCGGCACGCAGCACGCGTTGAGTCCGTTTGGGTCGAGTTGATAAACCCATTTGATGCTGGTCATGGTGCAGACGAGCACCGCGCGTCCGCGATGTTTGACAATTGTTTCGCAGGCATTTAGTGATTTCATCGTTGCTCCCTGTCCATATTTTTTCAATCCCACGCCATGTTGCGATCCAGAATCACCGCTGCGGGCGACTGCCGCTGCTCTGCCGCGTCGAACGCTTTGGCGATATTGCCAATTTGGTCAGCTCGTTCGATGTTCCAGTACGGAATGTCGAGCATCGCCAGCAGCGGCTCCAGAATATTCACCACGCGTCGATTCGATGTTCGCGGTGAAGCGTCGAAGTTGGCAACCTCGCGACCGAATTGACCGATCAACATGACCATCGGTATTGACGCGTCGAGACCCGCACCGCGCAAGGCGTTTAGCCCTGCGTAGAGGCCCTGGTTCTGGATCACGATGGCCGATTTTTTTCCGCCAATATGGAGACCCGCCGCCATGGTAAAGGCTTCGTCTTCGGTGCAGCAATTGAGCAGGCGGATGCCGCCATCTGGTTCTGCTTCTAGCGCCCGATGTAGCGGGATCTGCACCCAATCGGGCACGGTGACGACGTAGTTCACGCCGCAGCGCGTCAGCTCGCGAACCATTGCTGCGCCATTGGGCGGGCGGGATTTAGATTCTGCAGCGTTCAAGGATTTTGTCTCCACTGTATTGGCCTTCATTGACGTCGAGCGTCTTCAAGAATCATGTCCGAGGCTTTTTCGGCGATCATCACAACCGGCGCATTGGTGTTGCCGGAGACGAGCGTGGGCATGATCGAGCAATCGACCACGCGCAGATTATTGACGCCGCGCACCCGCAGTCGCGCGTCCACCACTGCCATGTCGTCCGATCCCATCTTGCAGGTGCTCGATGGATGAAATATTGTCGCGCCGTAATTTTGGCAAAACGCCAGCAGGTCTTCGTCGCTCGTGGCCTGTGGCCCCGGACGATATTCGCTCTCTGTGTAAGCACGCATCGCGTTGGTGTTGGCGAGCGTGCGCGCGTAGCGGACAGCGGCGAGTGCGCAGCGCTGATCTTCCACAGTAGCGAGATAGTTCGGACGGATCGACGGCGGCACCAGCGGATCTTTCGATTTGATATGCACCGAGCCGCGCGATGTCGGTCGCAACTGGCACACGCTGAAGGTGAAGCCCGACCAAGGGTGCGATTTACCGGCCGCCATTTCGGCCGACAAAGCGGCGAAGTGAAATTGGATGTCCGGTGTCTTCGCATCGGGCAGCGCGTGCGCAAACATGCCGCCGTGATTGATGCCAATACCCATCGGGCCGGACCGATTCTTCAACCACTTTAGCCCGATGCCGATTTTTCCCCAGATGGAATTGAGCGCGTCGTTGGTCGTGATCGGTTTTTTGCATTTATAGATGAGACGAAATTGCAGATGGTCCTGCAGATTTTCACCGACGCCGGGCAGGTTCGCGACCACCGGGATGCCGTGCTGTCGTAGTACCGATGCGGCACCGATGCCAGAGAGCTCAAGAAGTTGCGGGCTCTGCACCGCACCCGCGCACAGCAGCACTTCGCGCGCTGCTTTTACCTCGAAAAGTCTGCCGCGTTGACTGAACTTCACGCCCGCAGCGCGTTTGCCGTCGAACACAATCTGTGTCACCAACGCGTTGGTCTCGACCGCAAGATTCGCGCGTGTGCGCGCGGGACCGAGGTAGCCTTTTGCCGTGGAGCAACGCCAGCCGCGGCGGGTGAACAACTGAAAATAACCGACGCCTTCCTGACTTCCGCCATTGAAATCATCGGTGGTCGGCACGCCGAGCTCGTTACCGGCGCAGATGATTGCGTCCATCAACTCGTGCCGTTCGTGAATGTCCGAGCATGCGATCGGGCCCGATCCGCCGTGATACTTGCTCTCGCCGCGCTCGTTGAATTCGAGTTTTTTGAAGTAGGGCAGCACTTCATTGAACGACCAGCCCGTGTTGCCCAGCGCGGCCCAATGGTCGTAGTCTTCAGCTTGGCCACGAATATAGACGAGGCCATTGATCGAGCTCGATCCGCCCAGCACTTTACCGCGCGGCCAGTAAATTTTCCGCCCATTCATCTGCGCCTCAGGCTCGGTGTTAAACATCCAGTTGTACTTTGGATTGAACATCGTCTTTGCGTAACCTATCGGGATGTGAATCCACGGATAGTTGTCACTGGGCCCGGCCTCGAGCAGCAGCACGGTGTATTTGCCGTCTTCCGTGAGCCGATTGGCCAGCACACAACCGGCCGTCCCGGCACCGATGATGACGTAATCGACGCTCTTGGATGGCGTGTTCATCAGCGCAGGTGGGGGCTGGGAATCTCAAGCTGGCGCACCCCCGACGGAATGAAAATACGCTGAAACGAAACAGGTGCGCGGTGATGGGTATGGGAAAAAATCTCGAACACAATCCCGAAAGAATTTTCCCCGACGATTTTTGCTTTGGGCGATTTCAGAAGCTTCTGTATGCCGGGCGAAAATGCCGCCGCAGCGATGCGTTGCGTAATTGATAGCGCTGGCGCGTTGAAGCGGTTCGCCAGCAGATTGCGGATGATCACGCGGTCGAGTTCGCCCAACGGCAATTCGAGCACCGCTGCAAATTTGTCGGCGTCAATGTAGTACTCGCTGATGCAGTCGAATTCATCGGCGACGTTAATGCGACGACGGATGCGAATACAGCTCGACGCCTGCAAAAATTCTGACCATGGCCCGCGGACGCGCACCACGCATCGATCCAGCGCCTCGGCGTAAACCGGCACGATGGCACTGCCGTCGTCACCAACAAAACGGAAATGCAGTAGCTGATTGGAATGCGAGGCTTCGCCCGATACGAAAGTGCCGTGCCCGTGCCTGCGCACCACTACGCGGTCGCTGGCCAGGCGCGCCAGCGCCTTCTGCACCGTTCCCAAACTTAGCCCTACTGCTTTGGCTATCTCGGTCTCGGGTGGCAACTTGTCGCCGGGCGACCAATCCCCCGCAGCGAGTGCGTCGAGAAACGCCGCGCGCAGTCGGCTGTAGCGCGGCTCATCGCTGTCGGAAGTGCGCTGAACCCGCGCGCGCAGCCGCTCGAGTGCCGCCAGGCGTTCGCTGCCCGGTTCGGTATCGCGGCCAGCGTCTGTGCTCATTGAAGACGTTCGTTCCATCGCCATTGCCGGTTTGATTGCTTTTGCAGTTGAAGTGAGTTAGAGTACATCTAGTCCTATATAGCTATGAACTTTAACAGGTCATGGTTAAGCGCGCAAGTGCTTTCCGGCATGCGTCTAAGCGTTTTCGAAACACGCAAAATTATTCAGGGAGCGATAAATGGCAGGCGGCACAACGCAGCAGCGCTCGTGGACTGATCGACTGGGCTTTCTGTACGGGGCGGCGTCGTTTGCGGTCATCATCGGCATCTGGTGGGCAATGTGGGCCATTGGCTTCGTTGACGCCGGGCTGCTGCCGTCGCCGCAGGAAGTGTTCCGCCAGTTCATTAAGCTCACCGTCGAAAAACAGCTTTGGCTTGACGTGCTGCTGTCCGCGCGCAGGGTGCTGATCGGCGTGGTCTGCGGGCTGGTGATCGCGATCCCGGTTGCTTTTTTGCTCGGCTGGTATCCTGCGGTGCGCCGCTTTATTGATCCGGTCATCAATTTTTTCCGTGCGCTGCCACCGATTGCGTTGATCCCTCTGGTGATCGTTTACTTCGGCATCGGCGAACCGGCGCGCGTGTCGGTGCTGATCTACGCGGCGTTTTTCGCTGGCGTGATCGTGATCTACGAAGGCATCAAGCTGCTGCCGCCAATATATGTGCGGGTGTCACAAGCACTCGGCGCGAGCGATTTCGAAATTTTCCGCCGCGTGGTGATTCCGGCGACGCTGCCGCACGTGCTGACCGCATTCCGCGTGGCCGTCGGCGTGTGCTGGACCACTCTGGTTGCGGCTGAATTGGTGGCGGCCGAGCGCGGACTTGGCGCCGTCATCGTCAATGGTCAAAACTATTTTCAGGTGCCGACAATCTTCGTCGGCATCATCATGATTGGCGCAGTCGCCCTCGTCATGGACATGCTGATTCGCGCGGTGACGGCGCGCTTGTTGAGTTGGCAGGAGAGCATTCAATGACGACCAACATTCTGCCAGCGGAGCCGCGCGTCGTTTTCGACCACGTCTCCAAAACTTATACGACCGGGCACGCGCACGTGAAGGTCGTCGCCGACGTTTCTTTTTCCTTGGCCGAGAAAGACTTTGTGTCGTTGATCGGCCCTTCCGGGTGCGGCAAGACCACGATGCTGCAAATGCTTGCCGGATTTGTACAGCCGGATGCCGGCACGGTGACGATTGGCGGACAGCCAATCACCGGACCGGACAGTGATCGTGGCGTCATCTTTCAGGAGTACGGCGTTTTTCCATGGCTGACGGTGGCGAAAAACATCGAGTTCGGTCTCACGCTTGGCAAAAATCTGCAACCAAAAGTGGAGCGCGACAAGATCGTCGCGCACTACATCAAGCTGATGCACTTGAATGGCTTCGAGAACGCCTACCCGAAACATCTTTCGGGCGGGATGCGACAGCGCCTGGCCATCGCGCGAGCCTATGCCGTCAACCCGAATATCCTGCTGATGGACGAGCCGTTCGGCGCACTCGATGCCCAGACGCGGCTGGCGATGCAACTTTTGCTGATGCAACTTCTGCAGGAAGAGCGAAAGACCGTGCTGCTGATTACGCACTCGGTCGAGGAGGCAATATTTCTCTCCACCCGCGTGCTCGTCATCAGCGCGCGGCCGTCGCGCGTGCTGCGCGTGATCGACATTCCGTTTGCGTATCCGCGCACGCCAGAGCTTACGGGATCGCCCGAGTTTCAGCGACTGCGGCTGGAGCTCGAAGAACTCAGCATGCAGCAGTTTGACGAACAGCAAAAATTAGCCGCCGCCGCATAATCCAGACACAACACCAATATCAGGAGACCCACCATGAACACATCCACGTCGCGCCGCAATGCGCTTAAATCACTGGCCGCACTGGGCACCGTGCCACTCGCGGGCGCGCTGTCCAAGCGCGTCTATGCGCAGACCGCGAAGCCGATCCGCATCGGCTATATCCACATCCCGACCTGTGATGGACAGATGTGGCTGATGAAGGAATTAAATACCTACGCCAAAGAAGGCCTCGCCCCGGAGTTCATTCGCTTCAACACCGGCATTGAGGGCTTCTCGGCCCTGGTCGGTGGCAGCCTCGACGTGTTCACCACCGGCGGCGTTACCCATAATTTTCCCGCGCGCGGCCAGGGTGTCGTGGTGTTGCCCAACGTGATCGAGTGGGGCGGCCAGGTGTTCGGCCGGGGCGACGCAGGCATCAATAAATTAGCCGACCTTAAAGGCAAAAAAGTTGCGACGACACTCGGCACTACCGGGCAGCTCATTTTGCATACCGCTTTAAAAAGCGTGGGTCTCGACTCGACCAAAGATATTGAGATCATCAGCCAGACCATGCCGTCAGCCGTCACCTCGTTTGTCACCGGTAGCGCACCGGCGCTTTCCACCTGGGTACCGTTTAATTTGCGCGCACGCGACGTGAAGACCGCAAAGCCACTCGCTGAGGCGCGACAGTTTGGGCCCAAGGCCGGCTATGTGGTGGCGGCCTATTCGGCGTCCAGGAAAACCCTCGATACCAATGCCGACCTGGTCAAACGCTTGATCGCCGCGTGGGGCCCGGCGAACGACATGATGGTCAACAAGAAAGATGAAGCGGCTGCGATCCTGCAGGAAAAATATTACAAAGGTGAAATGGACATACGCGATATGCGCGCCAACTTCGAGGCCATGGATCTCTACAGCGCATCGAAGTGGTCGTCGATGATGAAGGACGGCACGCTGAACGGCATGCTCGATGCGGTCACCAATATATTCGTCGAGATCGGCGCGATGCAAAACCCCCTGCCCGCGGCCAAGTACGCGGATTTCTCGATGTTCACGTCGGTTTATAAATCGTAGCTTACGACGGGAGAAGAAAATAATTTTCCGGTAGTCAGCACCGGGGCTGCCCGCACGAAATTGGATCCCCGCTTACGCTGGGAGTCACACGCTGGATGCGCCACGGTCGCCTTTATGGCGGACTTGTGCGTACGTCGTAGACTGTTGGTTTCTGGCGTCTGCCCGACAAAACATCATGAGCGTTTCTCCGCACCGGATAGAGTCGATTTGCGAATGCGTCGATGCCACGATTGAGGCCGTCGGTCGCGAACTGGTGATCGCGATTCCGCTTGGCATTGGTAAACCGATTCCCCTTGTCAACGAATTTTATCGGCGCGCGGTCGCGGATCCGACGTTGACGCTAAAAATCTACACCGCGCTCTCGCTGAAGAAACCAGTTGGGTCCAACGATCTGGAACGGCGTTTTCTGGAGCCGTTTGTCGCGCGTGTTTTCGGTGACACGCCCGAACTTGATTATGTTGCGGCATTGCGCACCAACCGCGTACCGGCCAACATCCAGATCATCGAGTTTTTTCTCGACCCAGGCGCGTATCTGAACAGTCTGGACGCGCAGCAAAATTACTTAAGCGCCAACTACACCCATGTCGCGCGCGAAATTGTGCTGGACGTGAATGTAATCGCGCAGATGGTTGCCACGCGAGCCGTGAATGGAAAAATTGAAATCAGCCTGAGCTGCAATCCTGATATTACGCTCGATCTGTTGCAACATTTGCCGGCTCTGCGACAAGGTGGTCGCAAAATCGTCACCATCGGCGTAGTCAACAAGCAATTGCCTTTCATGCTGGGGGACGCTGAAGTCACCGCTGACAATTTTAATTTTTTAATTGAAAACCCCGATTGCGAGCACGATTTGTTTTGCCCGCCGAATATGCCGATCAGCGGCGTCGATCATGTGATCGGTCTGTATGCGAGCAGTCTGGTGAAAGATGGCGGCACGTTGCAGCTCGGCATCGGCGAGCTGGGTGACGCGATTGTTTACAGCCTGCAACTTCGGCATCAACAAAACGCGTTGTACAAACGCGCACTCAACGCTTTCAGCGCGAATGAACAGTCTTCAGGCGTCATCCGCGACGTCGGCGATGCGACTGCACCGTTGGAAAAAGGTCTGACTGCCTGCACCGAAATGTTTGTCGATGGTTTCCTTGATCTGTATCGCAGCGGGATTCTGAAGCGGCGCGTGTATCCGCACGCAGCCATCCAGCGCGGTCTAAATAGCGGCAACATCAGCGAGACGATTGACGCGGCATTTCTGGACTGGCTGCTTGAATGTGGTGTGGGGCCCTGCCTCAGTGCGGCAGAATTCACCGCGTTGGAAAATTGTGGATTTTTTCGCGACGGTGTGACCTTCAATGATCGCAATTTAATCAGCGCGGATGGACAACGCGTTGACGCGGACATTGCCGACCCGCATGCCCGCGCGCAACTCTTCGAGCATTGCCTGACACCGCAGTTGCGTCGCGGCGTGCTGATGCATGGCGGGTTTTTTCTGGGGCCGAAAGCTTTTTATGCCGGGTTGGGTGCCTTGCCGGACGGTGAACGCCGCCTGTTCAACATGACTGGCGTCGACTTCATCAATCAGCTCTATGGCGCAGAAAGTGAGCTGAAAATATTGCAACGCACCGATGCGCGATTCATCAATACCACTATGATGGTGACACTGCTCGGTGCAGCGGTTTCTGACGGGCTGGAGGATGGGCGTGTCGTGAGCGGGGTCGGTGGCCAGTACAATTTCGTGGCGATGGCGCACGCGCTGCCCGGCGCACGCTCGATCCTCGCCGTTCGCAGCACCCGTACCCATGACGGCAAGACCGCCTCGAATATCGTATTCAATTACGGCCACACGACGATTCCACGCCATCTGCGCGACATCGTTATCAGCGAATACGGCATCGCCGATTTGCGCGGCAAAACCGATAGCGAAATTATCAACGCGTTGCTCAACATCACCGATTCGCGCTTTCAGGACGCGCTGCTGATGAAAGCAAAAGCTGCGGGCAAGATCAGCCGCGAATACCGGATTCCCAACGCGCATCGCAACAACACGCCGCACGCGCTGGAAAATCAGCTCGCGCGTTTTCGCAAAGAAGGGATGTTCGCTGACTTTCCGTTTGGCACTGATTTCACCAATGAGGAAATTGTATTGAGCCGGGCGCTAAAAAAATTGAAAGAACGCACCGCAACGCATGTCGGTAAGGCGCTAGCTGTCTGTGCCGCGCTATTACCGACGGATGCATCAGACAACGTGCGCCCGTATCTTCAGCGCATGCGCCTTGATCGACCATCTTCGTTCGGTGAAAAAATAATGCGCAATCTTGTCGTGACCGAGGTCAAAAAAATCCTCGCCGCCGATGCTCAAGAAAAATGAGGGGTGGGCATGCTCCGCGCTGCCCGCCTGATATTCGGTTTTTAAGCGCTTTCCTACTGCGTAATCCCCACCTGCGAAAGCATGAACGAGTACGTATACGCGATCTCTTTCAGGTAATCATAGCGCCCCGATGCACCGCCGTGACCAGCGTCCATATTGGTTCTTAGCAGCAAGGGATTGGTATCGGTTTTTTGCGTACGCAGCTTGGCCACGTATTTGGCAGGCTCCCAGTACATCACCTGGCTGTCGTTCAGCGAGGTCTCGACCAATATCGCCGGATACGCTTTCTTTTCGATGTTGTCGTAAGGCGAATAGGAGCGCATGTATTTGTAGGGCTTTTCTTCGTGCGGATTGCCCCATTCCAGATATTCCCCGACGGTCAATGGCAGCGATGCATCGAGCATGGTGTTCATGACATCGACAAAGGGCACCTGCGACACGACTGCCTTGAACAAATCCGGACGCATATTGGTGACCGCGCCCATCAACAATCCGCCGGCGCTGCCGCCCTGAATAATCAGTTGCGCAGGATCGGTGTATTTCTTGTCAATCAGATACGACGCCGCATCGATGAAATCGGTGAAGGTGTTTATTTTTTTCATCATCTTGCCGTCGTCGTGCCACTGCTTGCCCATTTCGCCACCACCGCGAATGTGGGCAATCGCGAAAATCATGCCGCGATCCAGCAAGGCGAGACGCGAGGATCTGAACGCAAGCGGCATCGATATGCCGTACGAGCCGTAGGCATACAACAGCGTTGGCTGCGGGCCGTTTTTCCGCAGTGATTTTTTGTACACCAAAGACATCGGCACCTTGGTGCCGTCGGTCGCAGTGACCATCACGCGCTCGGATTGATAATCTTTGGTGTCGTAGCCGCCAAGCACCGGCAGCTGCTTTTTCAGCGCGCGCGTCTGGGTGGCAACGTCGTAATCAAACACCGAAGCGGGCGTCACCAGCGAGCCGTAGTTAAAGCGATAGAGCTTGGTGTCGAACTCGGCGTTTTGCCCGGCGGAAGCCTCGAATGCGCTTTCCGGAAAGCTGATGTTGTGCGATTTATTCGTATTGATGTCGAACACGCGCAACTGTGGCAGACCGGCAGTTTTTTCGATGGCAACGAAAAAATCCTTGAACATGTCGACGCGATCAAGCTTTACGTCGGCGCGATGGGGAATTATTTCTTTCCAGTTTTTTGTATCCGCTTTTCCAATAGGTGCGGTGACCAGACGATAGTTGCGACCCTTGTCGTTGGTGACGATGTAGAGTTGTTTGCCGTGATGGTCAATCTGGTACTTGATGTTTTCAACGCGCTTCAAATATGAGGTGAACGTGCCTTGCGGCATGTTGGCATCGAGCAGATATTGCTCGCTGGTCTCGGAACTTTCCGAGTCGAGCACGATGAGCGCCTTGTCGCGGGTGGTGCCGATGTTGATGCCGTAGAGCTCATCTTTCTCGTTAAAAATCTCCTCCGCCTTGCCGCCAAGTGAGAGTCGATACAAGCGGTCCGAGCGCTTGGTGGTCTGGTCTTCGGTCACATAGAAAACAGTTTTGTTGTCGTTCGCCCAGGCGAGCGAGGTGACACGTTCGGCCTTGTCGGCTAGCGTTTTGCCGGATTCCATATCCTTGAAATTCAATGTGTACTGGCGAAAGCCCGTAATGTCGAGCGAATACGCCAGCACTTTGCCGTTCGGCGATACATCGAAACTTCCCAGGCCTAAAAACGCTTTGCCTTTCGCAAGCTCGTTCAAATCGAGGATGATTTCCTCAGCAGCGGTCAAAGAATTTTTCTTGCGCGCATAGATTGAATATTGCTTGCCCATCTCGGTGCGCGAGTAATACCAGTAGTCGCCCTTTTTGTACGGCACGTTTTCGTCGGTCTCTTTGATGCGCGACAGCATGTCTTTGTAGAGCGTGTCACGAAAGGCCGCGTGCGGCTTCATGAAGGCGTCGGTGTAGACGTTCTCGGCTTTCAAGTAGTCGATGACGTCTGGCGCTGATTTTTCGCGCAGCCAAAAATAATCATCGACACGCTTGTCGCCGAAGTTTTCAAACGTCTTTGGTTTCTTGGCGGCAATGGGTGGCATGGGGGTCGTGGTCGTTTGTGAACAAGCGAGTGAAGAGAAAAAAATCAAACTGATTGAGGCAAACATTTTCCGCAGCATCAAATATCCTTCAGGTCGGCAAAACCAAAATTATAGACCCGTGCGTGCCAGCGTAGAGCCTGGCATGTAACGAATGGATACATTTTTGCGACACCCCAATGTAGGCGTCCGCGCACGATGATCGTTATTGTCATTGCCAGACTATCTTGGCAATCTTGAATTAGTCCATCCACTGAAAGGAATGATCATGAACACCAGAAATCTCATCGCTGCATCCATCGCCGTCCTGTCCGCGACATTGATTGCGCCGGCATTTGCGCAAGGCACCAATACGCCCAACATCGACAAACGCCAGGCCAATCAGGCCGCGCGTATCGAACAGGGTAAAGCTTCTGGCGCGTTGACGGGCACGGAGGCTGCGCGTCTTGAGGTTGGCCAAGCCAAGGTTGATGTGAAAGAAGCCAAAGCGAAATCCGACGGCGTCGTCACCAAGCGCGAACGCGCCCGACTGCAGCACGCTGAAAATAAGCAAAGCCGCAAAATCAAACACCAAAAACACGATGCACAAAAAGCGCCAGCACCGACAAATTAGTCGGACGCTTAATTCAATAAACGACTGTGTCTAGTTTTGACGCAATCACCGTAAGCAACGGCTCCTTCCCCTGCCTCTGGGGAAGGAGTTGGCCGGTGACATCACAATCAATGAGGCGACGTTGAATTGCATGGGAGCACATTCGCCGCCTGTGATGTGAGCTAAAGTGCGCCATGGTCAGCATTCGGACTCCATAATGCCCCGAGAGCCGCCCCAGTGCTAGACCTTGGCAATGCCGGATGTTATTCCTACTCATGCCAGGAATGCCCGTTCCGCTCGGCCATCGCAATCGCCGCACTTGGCCCCCAGCTTCCCGCCGCATAAGGCTTGACCGTCTGTCCCGTGCTGCGCCAGCCATCGATGATGCCGTCGATCCATTGCCAGGCGGCTTCGACTTCATCGCGGCGCACGAACAGCGCGGAATTGTTTTTCAGCACATCGAGCAGCATGCGCTCATAGGCGATGCGACGGCGGGTCTGGCCGAAGGCGTCGTTTACCGACAGATTCAGCGGCACTTGTGCTAAGGTCACGTCGTTCATGCCGGGCTTCTTGTGCATCAACGTCATCGTGATCATTTCTTCGGGTTGCAGTTTGATGAGCAGCGTGTTGGGCGCGAGTGTTGCGCCGATACCGGCAAATATATTGTAGGGCGCGGGCTTGAACTGGATGATGATTTCACTTGAGCGTTGTTGCAGGCGCTTGCCGGTGCGCAAATAAAACGGCACGCCTGCCCAGCGCCAGTTATCGACTTCCACACGCAATGCGACGAATGATTCGGTGTCGCTCATTGGCTGTGCGCCGGTTTCTTCGACATATCCCACTGCTGCCTTGCCGCCGCTAAAGCCGGATGTGTATTGGCCGCGCACGGTGTGGGTTGCGACTTCCGCTGCGGTGATGGGCCTTAACGACCACAGCACTTTCACTTTTTCGTTGCGCACGGCCGAGGGTGTGAAGCTGGCCGGCGGCTCCATCGCGACCAGGCAGAGCAATTGCAGCATGTGGCTTTGCACCATGTCGCGCAGCGCGCCGGTGGCGTCATAAAACGGCCAGCGGCCTTCCACACCGAATGTTTCGGCGACGGTAATTTGCACCTGCTCGATGGCGTTGGCATTCCACAGCGGCTCAAAAATCGAATTGGCGAATCGCAGTGCCAACAGGTTTTGTACGGATTCCTTGCCGAGGTAATGATCGATTCGAAATACCTGATTCTCATCGAACGCAGCGGCAATCGCGTCGTTCACCTTGCGCGCTGTTTCGGTATTGGTGCCGATCGGCTTTTCGATGACGATGCGGCTTAAGCTGTCGACCAGCCCGCTGTCTTTCAGAGCGAGGCAAATCGGCGCGAACAATTGCGGACCGGTGGAAAGATAAAACATGACGCCGCCATCGTTTGGCTGGCGTGGCGAAAGCGCGCGCTTAATCGGCTCCAGTCCACCCGCTGCCTGCACGTCGACGGTAACGTAGCGGATGCGTTTTGCAAAAGTTGCAAAAAATGTTTCGTCCATCAGCGCCGCGTTGGCCGATGTTTGAATCGCGTCCCGCACCTTGGCAATGAATGCATCTTCGGAGAGCGCGGATGTGGCAGCACCAATCAGTTGAAAATTTTTCGGCAACAGCCCGTCTCTGTCCAGCGCGTACAGCGACGGCCACAGCATGCGTTTTGCGAGGTCACCCGTGGCACCAAACAACACCAATGCACGGCATGCGGGTAGCGCGTTGATCGAGGTCATGTTGAAATCACGTCCGATGGTTGGAGGTGAGGCGTGATGCAGCCTGCGCGCGTTTTTGAATTTCGTCCCAGTTTTTGCTGGCGATCAAGGCGACCGGTGCCAGCCACGAACCGCCGACGCAAGCGACATTCGGCAGCGCGAGGTAAGTCGCAGCCGATTCGGCATCGATACCGCCAGTCGGGCAAAACATGACTTGCGGAAATGGTCCACCAAGCGCTTTGAGCATCGCGATGCCTCCCGCCTGCTGTGCGGGAAAAAGCTTCACCGCGGTGAAACCGGCATCGAGAGCGCGCATCACATCAGATGGCGTCATCGATCCGGGGAGGAATGGGAATGCCAACGCGGTAGCATGGTTAAGTAATTCCACCGTCGTGCCGGGACTCACGCCGAACATCGCGCCCGCTTCGCGCGCCGCATTCATGTCAGCGATATTGGTGATGGTGCCGACACCGACTATCGCCTGCGGAACAGCCGCACGAATGGCGCGCACGCAATCGAGCGCCGCTGCTGTGCGCATGGTGACTTCGAGCACGCGAATGCCGCCGCCGACCAGCGCCTCGGCCAGCGGTACGGCGTCCTCAACGGCATCGAGCACAATCACCGGCATCACCGGGCTTCGAGCCAAAATGTCACGGATGTTTTTCATCAATGTGCTCCTGCCAATACGGCCGGGTGTTTGATAGCGGATTGTCCATCGTTGAGCGTGCCAAACGTGCCGGCACCCTCCTCGGCCGTGAGAGCCACGGCGCGTGCCGATTGAAACAACTCACGCCCCATGCCGAACTGGTTACGCGTAAGGTCGGCAATTGAGGGCACGCGCTGCGCCCATTCTTCCGAAGTGACCAGCGCCTCAAGCGATCCGGCATTCGCATCCAAGCGGATGATGTCGCCATTGCGAACCTTGCCCAGCGGCCCGCCAGCAAGACATTCCGGCGACACATGAATCGCGGCGGGCACCTTGCCCGAGGCACCCGACATTCGGCCGTCAGTAACAAGCGCCACGTGAAAACCCGCGTCCTGCAACGATCCCAGCGCGGGTGTGAGTTTGTGCAGCTCGGGCATGCCGTTGGCGCGCGGCCCCTGAAAGCGCACCACCGCCACAAAATCGCGCTGCAATTCACCACGCTTGAAACTCGCCAGCACCTCATCCTGATCGTCGAACACCAGCGCGGGCGCTTCCACCACGCAATGTGCGGGCTTCACGGCCGATACCTTGATCACCGCGCGGCCGAGATTTCCGCGCAGCACGCGTAAGCCGCCGTCCGCGCTGAATGGCGCAGCTGCAGTGCGCAGGACACCATCGTCGCCGCTGGATGCCGGTGCGGCGCGCCAGACGATTTTATCGCCGTCTAGCATCGGTTCCTCGCTGTATCGCGACAAAGATTGTCCGGCAACGGTGTGACCATCGCCATCCAGCAATCCGGCAGCCAGCAATTCGCGAATCACAAATCCCGCGCCACCGGCAGCGTGAAAATGATTGATGTCGGCGCTGCCGTTCGGATAAATGCGCGCCAGCAACGGCACGACGGCCGATAGCGCATCGAAGTCATCCCAGTTAATAATGATGCCGGCCGCGCGTGCAATCGCCACCAGATGAATGGTGTGGTTGGTCGAGCCACCGGTGGCCAGCAAACCGACGATGCCATTGATGATGGCGCGTTCATCAATTACCCTGGCAATCGGCGTGTACTCGCCGCCCAGATGCGTGATTGCGGCGGCGCGTCTGGCCGCAGCAGCGGTGAGTGCGTTGCGCAGCGGGGTATTGGGCGTGATGAAAGCGGCACCCGGCAGGTGCAATCCCATCACCTCCATCAGCAATTGATTGCTATTGGCCGTGCCATAGAAAGTACAGGTGCCGGGGCCATGATAGGCGCGGCTCTCGGCGTCGAGCAATGCTGCGCGATCCAATTTACCCTCGGCGAACTGTTGGCGAATCCTGGCTTTCTCGTCATTCGATAATCCACTCGTCATCGGCCCGGCAGGCACGAATATGCAGGGGAGATGGCCGAACTGGAGCGCGCCGATCAACAACCCCGGAACAATCTTGTCGCACACGCCGAGGCAGAGCACCGCATCAAACACGCCATGTGATAACGCAATCGCGGTGGACATTGCGATCACGTCGCGCGAAAACAATGATAGCTCCATGCCCGGCTGACCTTGGGTCACGCCATCACACATCGCGGGCACACCACCGGCGAACTGCGCGGTCGCGCCAACTTGCCGGGCTGCATGCTTGATGATCTCGGGAAAGCGCGCCAGCGGCTGATGCGCAGACAGCATGTCGTTGTAGGATGAAACGATGGCGATGTTGGGTGCGCGTATTTCGCGCAGCATTAATTTGTCCGGCGGCGCTTCAGCCGCAAATGCGTGCGCCAAATTGGTACACGAGACGCGGCTGCGCGAGGTGCCTGCCGCGCGAGCCAGCTCGACCCGGGCGAGGTAGGCTGTGCGTGTGGCTGCGCTGCGCACTTTCACGCGATCTGTAATTTCCGCCACGGTTTGGTGAAGCTGCATAAAGCTTTCCTAAATGTAGATCATGCAGATAAAGACGTATTGTAGAAAATCTACAAGCCGCAGTCAAGCTGTTGGGGACAGCCTGGCGCCGATTCCGTCGTTATTTCATAGCAACCTTACCACCGGCAGAGCATGCATGAGGTGCAATAAACATTTGAAATGTTGACAAACTACAAGCTCTGGCGGGAAAATGCTGTATGCAACAGACGCCAATGCCATGAAGTCCGCGCGCGCAAAGCCCGCCGTCGCCGATGCGGCGGCGCGCGCCACGCAGTTGCTCGACCGGATCGAAAGCCTGCTCGACGAAATGCGACCGTCCGAGCAGACCGTCGGGCGCTTCGTTTTGCGCCATCCCAACCTTGTCATCAGTCTTTCCTTCCCCGAAATCGCTGCGCGTACCGGCGTTAGCCAGCCGACGGTGGCGCGTTTTTGTCTGGCGGCGGGCTTCAGCGGCTATCGCGATTTCAAGCTGCGACTGGCGCAGAGCCTCGCCAACGGCGTGCCTTTTGTGCATCACGATGTGGGCATGGAAGACTCGATGGCGGATGTGGCGGCAAAAGTTTTTGATCGCGGTATTGCAGCACTCGTGTCGGTTCGCAATCATCTCGATCCGGACGCACTCACGCGCGCGACGCAACTCCTGGCGACGGCGAAACGGATCGAGTTTTATGGCCTGGGCAATTCCGGCATCGTCGCGATGGATGCGCAGCATAAATTTTTCCGGCTCGGCGTGCCGACGGTTGCGTATTCCGACCCGCACGTACACGCCATGTCGGCGTCGCTGTTAGGCATTGGTGACGTGGTGGTGGCGATCTCCGGCAGCGGGCGCACGCACGAGCTCATCCGCAGCGTGGAGATTGCGCTAGATGCCGGTGCGGCGGTGATTGCGATCACGGCAAGTGGCTCGGCGCTGGCGCGACTGGCGACGCTCGCTTTGTATGCCGATGTGCACGAGGATTTGGATGTGTATGCGCCGATGACGTCGCGCATGGTTCATTTGGTGATGATCGATGCGCTGTCGGTCGGCGTGGCGCTCGCACGCGGACCCGCGCTGGCAAAACGGCTTAAGCGCGCCAAGGAAGTCATCGCGGAGCGACGTACCGACGAGGGCTAAGCGATTGCGTCGCATTGTCGCAGTGCGGACGCGCTCCATGAAGCCCGTTGCCGCACGCACAAATCAATGATCGCTGCGCTGAAAAATGTGCGGCAAATGTAGGACAAAACGCGCGACCAAATGTGTGGTGTTTCGCTTTTAATCGCATGCATGCCTTGCAAACGGCTTTTATTGCCCCCAATTGACAATCGTTGACAAAATCCGAGCCAAATTAAGGATTTACGTGATGCAGTTCACATCTTCTTTGGCGCCCCACCCCTATCATTCGCTCTGTTCTGAATCAACCACCCCGCCACTTACTTTTCGAAAGCTCAATCATGCGTAATATCCTCCTCAAATCTGCTGTCGCTCTTGCTCTTGGTTTGCCGCTGGTTGCCAGCGCCGAATCCAATTTCACCACCGGTACCGGCACGCCGCTGACCGCATCGGCCAAGGTCGACTTCACCATCATCATCCCGAAATTCATTTCATTGCGTGTCGGTACTGCCGGTACCGGTAACTTCGACTTGATCACCTTCACCGTGCCAGCGGCCAGCGTCGGCGCGGGTGGTGCAGGCATTGCCGGTACCGGTGGCGATTTGACCGGTGGTGTCGTTACCGCCAAGGTACTTGGCAACAATGGTCAGGTAACGCTCACCTCAACCGCTACGGGCGCGTTGACCAACGCCACGGCTGATACCATCGCCTTCACCGAAATCACCACCGTTGCCACGGTGAATACATCAGCGACTGCGTTGCCAGCGCCGGTGTTGACCAACGGCATCAGTGCAAACGTGTTGCCTGCCTTGACAGGAAAAATCACCAATCAGGACGCGAAGTGGACATACAACTACGCCAACACCAACGTCGTTGCCGCAGGTACTTACGGTGGCGCCGGCGTCAACAATGGCCGCGTGACTTATACTGCATCGATGCCGTAATCGCCCAAACAGAAGCTCACCCGCTAAATTGCCGAGGTGTCCGTTGCGATAAGCCGGGCACCTCGTTTTCATTGGCGGTTTCGTTTCACAATACTGGTATCCATTCTGGCGGAGTCGGAGTAAAGGCAATGAATCGCGTCGTCAATCATGCGTTCCCCAACATCAAGCGAGCCGTGCCCGGCGCGCTTTGTGCCCCGCTGTTTGCCATCATGGCGCTTGTACATATGTCTGCGTACGCCTTCACCGTCAACATCACCCCCGGCTCAAGGGTGGTCTATCTGGCTGTCGGCAACGGATCATTCGCGGGCACGCTGCAAGCCGGGGGTACGCCGGCAACCAACGCGACCGTCAACACCGTTACCGCAACGGTTCCTGCAAATGTCGTTGGCAGTGGCGCGGCGCAGGCGATGAACACCAACAGCACGCAGGCCACCAGCTTCTGGGATGGCTTCACGTTTTGCTCGCCGGCAACGCAGCAGGTTTATATCGGTGGATTTTTTCGGATGCCTGGCGCCGCAGGCAATGCGACACTGACGGTTTCAACGTCGGTGGGTGGTCTGGTGAGCGCCGGTGGCGATACCATCCCGTTCAGCCAGATTCGCTGGGCCAGCAGCGGCGCGGGTGACACCGGTGCTGAGGTGATACCGGCGGGCGCATTCACGGGCGGCACGCAGACACTCGCCACTTTCGCGGTCAACACCTGGAACGAAAGCTGTCACACTTTTTCGTACTTGAATAGCAGCGTCGTGGCCGCAGGCACGTACACGGGCCGCGCCACTTACACCTTAAGTGCGCCATGAGACTCCCCTTCGATCACATCGTTTTGCGCGCCGCGGTATTTCCAATGTGGTGCCTGATGCTGATGATTGCGTTGGCGCAGCCAGCCGCTGCCGCCACGTTTGCAGTCGATGATTCGACTTCCTATGCACGCGATGCCAATACGGCGATGAAATGGAAATTAGGCTCAGCCTCGCGCCGCACCGGCAGCGCGGTTGAAGGTGCGACCGTGGTGACGGTGCGGCTGAATTTGACACCGTGGGCAAACAAAAACGGCAAAATTTACATGTTGCTCGCGAGGCCGGCGCAAGGACCCATCAAAGCGTCGTGGACCACACAAGGCCGCCTGCTGGCGGGACAATTGATTTCCGGTAACCGCACGCTCGTCTATGCAGGGCCGATCCGCTCCGCCGTACTGGAAGACACGATTGCGTTGACGCTTGAAACCGATGGTCAGCGCCTGATCGCAGCACAGCGGCTGCAGTTTTATTTCGAAATTGATGTGGATTGAATATCATGAAAAATTTGTTTTCACGTCAAAAATTCTGTCGCATTTTTTTTTCGCTTGTGTTCGCCATGGCGGCGATGCCATACGCTGCCGGTTTACACGCGCAGGGTTTCGCTGCCATCGTTTCACCGCCGCGATTTGAGCTCTTCACCAAGCCCGGCGAGAAGACGCGACAGGTCGTGGAGATCACCAACGCTGGCGCCCAAGCGGCAAAGTATCACTTCAAAACCGCCGACTGGACGCTCGACAAAACCGGTGGCGTCGGCTTTGACGACAGCTTGCAGGCGGGCAGTTGCCGCCCGTGGGTAGCGATTGAGAAACGCGAAATCACCGTTTCAGGCAATGGCAAATACCGCTATCGGTTCGAGGTGGCCACACCATCCGATGCGCCGCCGCAGGAATGCCGATTTGCTTTGCTGATCGAAGGCGATGAGCAAACTGTCAAGGCCACCAATGGGCCGGCGGTTCCGCTGGCGGGCAGGATTGCGGTCATCGTCTACGTGACAGTCGGTGGAGCCGCGCCGAAGCTCGATATTGTTTCGGCCAGCGTCGCATTGATCAATGGCGAAGCGACACCGATGTTGCAGGTTAAAAATTCCGGCAACGCGCACGGCCGCCTTGATGGCTTTTTATCGGGCACCGATGCGAGCGGGAAAAAACTCGATTTCTCCCTGTCCACACTGCCGATATTGCCGGGTGAAACACGGTTAATTTCACTTGCCGTAAACCGTGGCGAGCAGGACGCACCCGTCAAGATCGCTTACCCGATCACGATTCGCGGCAATCTGGAATGGGCCGATAAATCCGTACCGTTCGAGCAGCGCTTCTCGCCGTGATTGGTCGCGGCAGCTCACGACGCGCTTATGTTTACTTAGCCGCCGGTTTGCTCGTTTTTGCGTCGTTGCAGGTAGCGCGGGCGCAGACGGTGGTGGCGGAAAAAAAAGTCGCTGATACGGTCGCGCCGCAAGTCTATGAAGACCGCCTCATCGACACCGGTAAGCTCACCCCGCTGCCTGACGACACAACAGATTATTCGTATAACGCGGCGGGGCAGCCTAGATCATGGCGGATCGAGGCATTCGGCAGCAACATCAATAGCGGCGGCACGGTAAGGCGCGAAAACGGCTTGAGTTTTGGCGCGCGTGTCGACACCGTTGACTACGGCGCCTTGAGTGTCGACGGCACCGTTCGCAACGGTCTCAATTCAAGCCTTTTCTCCGTGTGGCAGCGCGGGCTCGCGTTTGACAATGATTGGCGCGCCAACAATGGCGCGGGCATGCTCAACACGCCAGCCATCGACTTAACACGCAACCAATACCGGTTTTACTTGCCGACATTTCCGGTCGCAGGCGTGCAATCCGAATTGCTGCACGCGAACGACACACAAATACAGCTAAGCGTAGGTGAGCCCGGATCATTCAACGGCCTTCGGCTCGCCGGTTTTTCAAAATTGGGTGGGCGCGTTGTCACAGGCGGCGCGCAATGGCTGGTGTCGCCGCAATGGTTGGCCGGGTTTCAATTTGCCGATGTGCAAGGTGTCAAAAGCGGCCTCAATAGCGGCTTCAATGGCGGCTTGAGCGGCGACCTGACTGCGGCCGCGCCGGATACGAAAACTTCCGCTCGATCGTGGTACGGCAGCGCGGCATGGCAGGGTACAAATTCCCGCCTGCAGTTCAACGCGGTCGATAGTGAATTCGGCGAAGTCACGCATAAACATGGACTGTGGCTCGACGGCGAAACACGCGACGGTCGCTATCGCCACAACTACGGCTTATCCAGACTGGATCCCGGCATCGTCTGGGGCTATTTGCCGTTCGCCGACGACAGTCTGGGCGGCTACTATCGGCTGAACTACCAGAGCCAGCAGTGGCTGTGGACGGCGGGCCTCGACAGTGTGAGCTCGGTGTCCGGACGCGGCGTCGATGGCATCTATGGTACCGCCAGCATCCGCTACCAAATCAATCGCTCGCTCGGTATCGGCGGCGGCGCAACGGTGCGCCACGCGACCGATGGCGCCGAAGCGGCGTACGTATTTATCGATAAGCAAAGCGGCCTCGGCACGACGCGATTGCAAGTCGATGTTGCTTCGGCAGCCGGGGCACAGCGCAGCCAGCAAATCGTGGTCGATCACGCGTGGCCATCCGAGGCGGGATTGCGCTTAAGCACGTCGCTGTCGCTCGCCCGCGAAACGACACCGGTGAAGCGGATCACGCGCGCGAATTTCGGCGTCAACGGTGGCGTCGATCTCGGCAATAATCTCACACTCGAAGGCAACGCGCACTGGCTGGCGACGCGCGACGGCGACACCAGCCGTGGCACGTATGCGAACGTGAGCCTCAATTGGCGCGTCAGTTCGCGCTTTTCGCTGGCGATGAGCTATTACGATAACCGGCGTGAGGATCCACCGGTGTTGAGTGTTGCCTCGCTGATTCCAACGCCAATCTTTGCGCCAGTCGTCAGGGATCGCTCGCTGTTCCTGATATTGCGCTATGAAGATCGGGCCGGCACGCCGCTCGCGCCATTAGGCGGCGCACCCGGCTCGGGTGCCGGCAATATCGTCGGTTATCTTTTTCTCGACGCCAACAATAACGACCGGCGCGATGCCAACGAGATCGGTGCCGCCAACGTCACCGTCCTGCTCGATGGCAGATTCTCCACACGTACAGACAATCAGGGCAAGTTTGAATTCCCATTGGTCGCAACCGGCACGCATGCAATCAGCGTCGTTGCCGATAATCTGCCGCTGCCGTATTTTGTGAATGAGGACAAACGCCAAGTGGTGGTGCGCACGCGTGAAAGCACGCTGGTGGAGATTGCGGCGAGCATTCGGAAGTAGCGCGGAGTGTGCGACAAAAATACGTAGAACGCCATTTGGCGCGGATTGCGGGGCGATATCGCCTTGAAAGTCCCGTCAATACTAGAGTTTATCCAAAGCCATTCGAGAAAAAAACGAACTCGCGGACCTGTCTGCTCCCGACAAAAACACCGCCCCGATACGGCAAATCGTTCCGCCAATGCTTCCGCTTGCCGACCGTTGATTTCCCGTTTCCCATTCAGCATTCAGAATTTCAATGCCAACGCCTTGCGATCCGATCCCGGCCGTCGATCAGTTTGCTTGAGATCGTGTTGCACCATCAAACAGTTGAGCACCGCACGCGGCTCAGTGTCTTCGATCAGCGAGGATTTGTTTTCGACTTGTTCAATCCGCGTGGTGACGATTTCAAGCAGGCCGTACATTGGATGGCGCTCGTGCCCTGCAATCTCATCGACAAGTTTGTCGGCGACGGCGACCATGTTTTTGGTTTGCCGTTCAGTTCGGGTTTGTTTCGGTCCGACGCGGTCGGACCACGACAGAATGTAAAATAATTGTTGCGCCCTGATAAAGTTGGGAGTAACTTTAGTGTCAAAGATGAATTCGGGCACGCAGTATCCGCCCTCGCGTTCAACAACAAGCTGCGCGCAGAGACTTCAATTCAAACTCGTCTGTGCGCCGCTCAAGGCGCAGTACGCAAGCAAACATATCACCTCGCATGGCGGGTAAGGTGTCAAGCAAACGGATGGCGCATTGCGTGCCCGGGGATCGGGCGTTGCGCCAGCGCAACATTGCCCCGCGATACGGGGCCAAGGGGAGAGCAAATGACCAAGCTGAAATCCACACGATCTGCCGCCTTTGCTGTCTTTTGGTACCTAATCACCTGCACGCCGCCTGTGCTGGGGGCACCAGCAACGCCGCCGCTCGTCGGCGCAAACGTCAACATGGTGACGGGCACGAAATGGCCTGCGGGCGATCCGCTGCTGAATAAACAGAATGAAGGGTCGCTCGCGGTTTCGTCGGTGAATCCGCAGCACCTGCTCGGTGGCGCCAACGACTACCGCCTGGTCAATCCGGTCACGCCCGTTACCGGAGGTGAAGCCGGCGCTGACGCGTGGATCGTTCTCTACAAATCCGTCGATGGCGGTGCGACTTGGCGCACCTCGTTAATGGCTGGCTGCCCGCTCAACATTCCCGAATGCAACAGTCAGCCTTCTCCGGTCAAGGGGCTACAGTTTGCCGCAGATCCCACCGTGCGCCCCGGTCCATATGGTACGTTCTTTCTTTCCTTCATCGTCGGCAATCGTGACTCGAGCGCCGGCGGCGTGACCGCGATCCAGCGCTTTATCGACCGCAACAGCAACATCAGGGTCGACGACGATCCGTTCGTGGCAGACGCCATCAACGTCATCGATACCGGCACCAAAGGGCAGTTCAAGGATAAGCCCTGGAATATCGCGGATGTACCGGGCCGGCCCTGGAACGGCTCGACCACCTGCGTGATCCCCGGCTACAACAACAACCAGGCCGTACCCGCGTTCAACGTCTATATCTCGTACACCAATTTCGTGGGTCAGAGCGCGGGCAATCCCCATCCGCAGATTCTGGTTGCGCGCTCGCGCAATTGTGGCCAGACGTTCGAAAACCCGGTCAAGGTCAGCGCATCGGTCGATACCAACTCCGGTTCGACCGTGACTATCGATCCGCAGACCGGCGCGGTGTATGTGGTCTGGCGGCGTTTCGGCGATCCGGCTGCAGGGTCTCCGCACGCGCTCTACATGAGTTCCTCGACCGACGGTGGCAACAAGTGGAGCAGCCCAACACCCGTGACCGACATCATCCCGTTCGATCAAGCTCGGACAGGCGCAACGTTTCGTACCAACGACCTGCCTTCCGCCACGACCTCGGTAGATTCGCAAGGCAAGAGTCGCCTGCATGTTGCGTGGGCGCAGCGCAAGGCGGCGGTAAACGCCAACGCCAACGCCGACGCGCGCATCGCTTTGTTGACGGCACCCGTCCGGCCCAACGGCAGCCTCGGCCCGTGGGGGCCGATCGCCTATGTTGACGATTGGACGACCGATCCGGCCAACCCGGCCAACCCAGGGCGCGGTCACCAGCTCCAAGTCGCTCTAACATTTGCCGCCGGCAGACTTGCCGCCGTCTGGCTCGATCAACGCCACGACCATACCGTCGGTCGTCTCGTTTGTGCGGTGGCACCCTGCGCGTCGATCCTCGACTACGACGAAATCCGTGTCCCGGTCGGGAACTACGATCCGGCCGTCGTGTTCACGCCGTTTGTGAGCGACGCCACGCCCGGTCTGGCGCGGCGACACACGCTGGATATATTCGCGGCCTTCGCCACACCGGATGACCTGCCGCAGTTCCGGTCGAATCGGGTTTCACGCTATCTGTACGGCAGCCGCAAAGCGCCGCCGGAGACCGTCTCCTGCCCGGCACCCGCGCCCGCCGAAGGGTGCGTAATCATTGAGCAGCAGCAACAGAGCCCGCCCAACTTGCCGATCGCGGCTGACGGGACGCTTCCGTTTATTGGCGATTACATCGACATCGCCACCCAGACGATCGTACCAACCGGCACTGCCGCGCAGCCTTACGCATTCAATTGCGGCACGGTAGCCAATGCGTGCATCAACACGGGCACCTCGCCGGCCTTCCACCCGGTGTGGACCGATAACCGTGACGTAGTCCGGCCGCGAAACGGCGATTGGACAAATCATACGTCGGTCATTCAATTCGCAAACAATGCCGACGGCAGCGTAACCACGGTGCCGAATCTGATCTGCGTCGCGGGTCAGGAAGGCTCGCGCAACTCGAACCTGTACACGGCGGTCATCGGCGAGAACGCGGTGGCGTATGCCAATGCCAACGCTAAATTGCTGAACGCCCTGTCCCCGCGCGGCTTCGTCGTCACGGTACAGAATCTAGCCGAGCCGCTCGCGCTCGACCAGGACTATCGCTCGTATTATCTGAACATTGTCGACACCGCGCCTGTCGGCGGGCGCGCGAGTTTCGAACAGAACGTGGCCACGCCGACTGCGGTCACCGTCGCCGTCCCGCCGCGCTCAACGGCGACGCGCACCGTATGGGTCACCTCCGGCACGCCGGGTGCCCGCGTGCGCGTGGATGTGTCGATGCTGACCGACAAAATAACCGGCGCGCCAATCACCACACCAGTCGCCGCCTACAACCCCGCGCTGCACAACCTGCAGCAAGTGTCGCAAGTGGTTCTGAATCCGGATCCGAACGCGACGCTGGTCACCAATGCGGACGGAGGCCTGCAACCCGACCTCGCCAACAACGACCTCACGGACGTGGCGCTCGCCAACGTGGCGCTAAGCAATGCGGCGCTGACCAACGTGGCCCTGACGAATGTGGCGCTGGCCAATGTGGCGCTGGCCAATGTCGACCTTACCAATGTCGATCTGGCCAACGTGGCACTCACCAACGCCGACCTGACCAACGTCGCACTGGCCAATGCCGCGCTCACCAATTACACGCTTGGCAACGTCGCCATCACCAACGCCGATCTGACCAATGCCGACCTGACCAACGTCGCGTTAGCCAATGTCGAACTGACCAATGCCGATCTGACCAACAACACGTTTACTAACGCTGCCCTGACCAACGCCGCGCTGGCAAACTACGCGCCCGTCGATGCGACTTTCACCATCACCAATGCGGGCAACACCGACACCACGCTCGCGGTGAAAACACTGCTACGCGACATCAGGATTCCGGGCGGCATGAAGGTTCAGTTGCTGCTGCGCAAAGTGTCGCTGTCGCCTTCGGTGTCGTTCTCGCCGTCGGCAGTGGGCAGTTGCAAAATCGGTTTTCTACAGCAGAATGCGCAGGTGGCCAACTGGTCGACGCCCAAAGTAGAAGATGGCGCCGATCCGAACCTCGGTCAATTCCCGACCGGCAATGCGACCGCCGCAACCCTGCCGCTGTCCGCAGGCGAAAAGGCGCAAGTGACCCTGCGCGTCCTCGGTGCGCAATGCGATCCCGGCAATCCAGCGGTGGACCCCGACTTTTGCGGACGCGACGGGAGCCGGGCGTTCGCCCAATGGGGTGCGAAATTCGTCGTTGTCGGTGCCGCCGGAACCATCACATCCATTCCGCTCATCATCAAAACCCTGAAGCTTACGCCGGTCACAGCGTTGGCAAGCACGACGCTACCCCTGCAATCGTTCGGCGGCTTTGGCGCGGTGCAATGGGAGCTTGACTCGGCCACTACGCCGCCGTGGGTGGCGATCAATCCGAATACCGGTGCGCTCACGGTCACGCCGCCGACCAAGGGTATTTTCACGGTGCTCGTTAAAGCGAAGGATCAAAGCCAGCCGCAGCAATTCGACCGGCAGCAACTGACATTGACGGTACTCGGCGCGCCGCAAACCATCACGTTCGCAACGCCGCTGCCACCGTCGATCGAGTTCGGGCAGTCGCTCACGCTCAATGCGAGCAGCACGTCGGGCGCGCCGGTGACCTTCACGGCCTCCGGTGCTTGCAGCGTCGTCGATGGCAATCGGCTCATCACCACCGCCGTTTCGCCGCCGCTGTGTACCGTTGTCGCGTCGCAGAACGGCACGTTGGTCTACGCGGAGACGACGATCACGCGCACCTTGAGTGTCACGAAGGCTAGCCAGCTAATCGATTTTGGCCCGCTTCCTGCGAGGACTTACGGCGACGCGTCGTTTGCCGTGAACGCGTCGGCTTCGTCCGGGCTCCCGGTCGGTTTCACGGCGACCGGCAATTGCACGATTGCGGGGAACGTGGTCACGCTAACCGGCGGCGGTAGCTGCACCATAACCGCCAGCCAATCGGGCGGAGCCAGCTACCTGCCGGCCACACCGGTGGCGCAGACCTTCAGCATCGGCGTGGCGGCGCAAACGATCACGTTCGCAGCGCTTGCCGACAGGCAGTTCGGTGACCCACCCTTTACGGTGAGCGCAACCGCTTCATCCGGCCTCGTCGTCGTTTTCCTGGCAATCGGTAACTGTAGCGCGAGTGCTAACGCGATCACGCTGACCGGTGCCGGGAGTTGCACGGTGACAGCGCAGCAGGCGGGTGATGCCAACTTCGCCGCAGCGGACGCCGTCGCGCGCACCTTTGCGATCACCGCCCCAGCTACGTTTACATTCACCGGCAGCATGTCGAGTGCGCGCTCGTATCACACGGCGACGTTGCTGGCCGACGGCCTTGTGTTGATCGTCGGCGGGCTCGACGCGAGTGGCAGCCCGACGGCGTCGTCCGAGATTTACGATCCGTCATCAGGCGCGTTCACCGCCGCAGGGAATCTTCCCGGCAAGGCAGCAGGCCATACGGCAACGCGCCTCAATGATGGCCGGGTGCTCGCTGTCGGCGGCGGAAACTCGAGCGCGGTAATATTTGACGCCGCGACGCGAACCTGGAAGGCCGCTGGCGGCACGTCGTCGTCGCGCTCGTACCATACCGCGACGCTGCTCAGAGACGGTCGCGTGTTGTTGGTCGGCGGTAGTGATGGTGCCGGCAAGGCGATCATCAGCAGCAGCATTTATGACCCCGTCGCGGGGAGCTTCGCGACCGGACCAAGTCTGTCCGCAGCGCGTGAACGTCACACGGCGACACTGCTTGCCGACGGTCGAGTACTGGTCGCGGGCGGGCGCGTCGCAACGGGCAACCGTTTCACCGCATTGCGTTCGGCCGAAATATATGACCCCGCGACGAACGCGTTCACGACGGTGACTACAATGCTTTCGGCGCGCTACTCCCATGGCACATCGGTAGTGGCGGGCAAAGTGTTGGTTGCCGGTGGCAACGTCGGCTCGACAGAGACCAGCGCAACTGAAGTCTTCGATCCGGCCACGGGTGTGTGGACAGCGCTATCGAATCTGGTCACCGCGCGCAGCGAGTTTACGGTTACGCCGCTCGACGTTGGTCGAATCCTGATCGCAGGCGGGCAAAGCGGTGTGACACGTCTGGCCGTTGCAGAGATCTACAGCGCCAGCGTGTTCTCTGCCGGAGCCTCCATGCAAGCTGCGCGTTCCGCACACTCGGCCACAACGCTACCGAATGGCAGAGTTCTCATTGTGGGTGGCGTGGGAGCGTCCGGCTCATCGATTAACACAGCCGAACTGTACGGAACGCCTTAACATCGCCGCACGGATGCCGGGAGCGGGTTTCAGTCCGCAAGACGCATTTTTTTGAGGAACGGGCGCCACCGTGGATCGCTGTGCAAGCTTTGCAGCAACGGATCCATTTTCATGTAAATGAGTCCGGGGTCGCGTTGCGCGTAAGTTTTTTCCAGCCATTCGAACGCCCGCTCGGGGTCACTGCGGTACGCATGGACGCCCGCCACCTGGTACGCGGCGTCATCGCCATGCTGGTCGATCAGTTGCTGTAGCGCGAGAGTCGATTCCGCCGGATTGCCGAGCGCATGTTGAACCACCGACAGCCCCAGCAAGTGGAATATTTCGTTGACTTCTCGCTGCACCATGGCAAGTGCTTCTTCCGTGCGACCCTGCGCCAAATAGACGAGGCTCAACCAGCAACAGGACAGTCCGCCTTGCGGACTGATTTGCAGGGTTTCCTTGAGCGCGGTTTCGGCTTCGGCGAGCGCACCCGAAGCCAGGCTGTACAGGCCGAGGTTGCGATGCACGGCAACGTTTAACGGGTCGAGTACCGACGCTCGCCGCAGCAGGGCGGTCGCGTCCTCGAAGCGGCCCAGATTGCCCGCCAGGGTGGCCGCGCCGTTCATCGCAAGCGTGCTGCCGGGTGCCAACTCCAGCGCGCGACGAAACGCCTCATCGGCCCCTTTCCAGTCCCACTCGCTCGATTTGAGTACCCAGCCTAGGGCGGAATACGCCTCGGCCAAATCGGGTTGCAATTCGATCGCGCGTTGGGCCGCAGCACGCGCCTTGTCATAGCCTTCCTGGCGTGGTATCCAGTTCTGACCCGCCGCGTCGGAGTGGGCGCGCGACAAGCCTGCCCAGGCAAGCGCATATTCCGGATCGACCTTCAGTGCAGCTTCGTAGCACTCGATGCCGCGCAGTGTGCTCTCCCGCGCCAGATGATCGCGGAAGAACTGCCCTTGCAGGTACAGGCGGTAGGCCTCCGCATTGTCGCTGCGGCCCACGGCTGCGGCCTCGACGTCGGCTTCGGCGCGCGCCAGCGTACTGTCGGTGGCGGCTGCGCCAAGCAGCGTGGTGCGCAGTTCTTCTACGACCGATTTTGCGATATCGTCTTGCACCGCGAAGATGTCATCGAGCTCGCGTTCGTAGGTCTCCGACCACAGGCGTGAGTCGGTCGCGACATGGATGAGTTGTGCCGTGACACGCACCCGTGTGCCCGACTTTCGCACGCTTCCCTCCAGCACGGTCGCCACGTTCAATTTGAGCGCGATCGTCGGGATATCGACGGTGAGACCCTTGAAGCTGAACGCCGAAGTGCGCGAGGCCACCCGTAGCCCGGGGATCTTCGCGAGAATGTTTAGTAATTCTTCGCTGAGCCCGTCGGCAAAATATTCGTTATCCGGGTCCCGGCCAATGTTCACAAAAGCCAAGACAGCGATCGACGGAATCGCGTCGTCAATAGGCGCCAACTGTGGGTACGGCGAATTGCGTGACTTGCCCTGCTGAGTGCTGTCGGTCGGTGGCGAAAACATCCTCGGTAGCGACGCGGGTCGCCCGCGATCCAGCTCTGCCAGGGATGGATCCAGCATCGCCAGCGCCATGCCGACCGCGCTTGCGACTTCGCCAACGGCGTGGATCTCACGCTCGTCCAGGCTTTCCTTGTGACGGCGCTCGCCGACGCAGAGCATGCCGATCACGCGACCCCGCACCAACATGGGCCAGAGCATCGCCACAGGAACACGCGAACCGCTTGCCTTGGGTGCCGCCGCGCGATGGTGCAGCCGCAATTGGATCACGACAGGATCGTCGCCGACGATCTCCCGCGGAGCGTCATCGCCATTCGCGCGCACCACGGTGAAATTGTCATCTGCCTGCCCGAGATAGATGGCCGCACCCACCGTCACCATGACTTCTTCAATCCGGTCGATCACGCGCTGCTGTAGCACGGCGGCGCTGCCAATAAGGGATACCTCCTTCGCCAGTGCGCCGAGTTCGTGCAGTCGTGCATGCGCGTGGCGGTTCAGCCATCGCTCTACTGCCGACTCGACACGGTGGTGAAACATCTGAAACACGAGAGCCAGACCGATGGCGGTGGCGAAGGCGACGGCCAGACTCTGGCGCGCACTACCGGCAAAATAGTGCTCCACGAACCATTCAGTGACCCTGAAGAGCAGGAATACCGCCGTCATCGCGGGCAAGTACATGAGCGAGCGCAACACCCGCCGGTCGATGCGGCTTAACAGTCTGCGGACGGCGGATGTCGCCGGAGGCTTCTCAACTGGGGCGGTTGGAGTGAGCGGAGTGGCCATCTTTTTATCCATTGCGCGGCTCCGAGACCCGGAATTGTCGCGTGATCCCCATTATGGAGTAATTTATTATGGGGCAATGTTACACCGTAAGAAGTCGCGCGGCACCTCTGGATCGTTGCGGTCATGCATCAGGGCCGCGCATGAACCCGGCCATAAATAACGCATCTGTTCTTCCGCAGAGGTCCAAGACGTTCGCCAGCGAATAACGAATAGCGGATGGCGAATTGCCCCACTGCAACGAGAGTTGGAAACGGCACCGCATCAAGTTCGATCTCTTGCGCGCGATGCAGTCGATAGGCAAGTCTGACCGTTCCAGAGAACACGGTTGTCCTGTCATTTCGAACCCGCCTTCATCGGGTGAGAAATCTGCAGTTGCTGTGAAGTGCAAAAACAGATTTCTCTCTTCGTTCGAAATGACAGGGGTGATTTTCTTGGCATGGTGCCAATGGGTTCAGGGTGAATGGCGGAATCCCGGTTCCACGATTCGGCACCTCATACCGATAGACCTGGCCATACGCCCCAACCTTCACCGGCACGATCTCATGCCCGCGAATGTCCATTTCAATCGTGATGCGAGTCGAGCGCGGTTTCGGCGTAACCGCATGTGCGAACAAGTCAATGATGATGAGGCGTCAGCGGCAAGTCCGGGCGTCACATCCACCGCACGCATTTCGCCATTTGTGACGGCCCACTCCGCAGCGTACAATTCATCAACACTTTCAAGCGTCAATGCGCGCAGTTCACGCATATCAATGGAAAATCGCGCAATGAAATTTTTTTTCAACATTCACTTGATTGCCGCAGTTCTCGCCTTTGGCGTCCTCGACGCTGCTGCGCAATATCCTGCCCAGCCGATCCGCCTGATCGTGCCGTTTCCGGCGGGAGGGCCAACCGACATCGTGGCGCGACCGCTCGCGCAAATGCTGGGAGAGGCGCTCAAAGCCAGCGTCATCATCGACAATCGCGGTGGTGCTGGCGGCTCGGTCGGTGCCGACGCCGTCGCGAAAGCACCGCCTGATGGTTATACCCTGTTGATGGCGACGGTGGGCACGAGTGCAATTAATCCCGCGCTTTATAAAAAACTGTCTTACGACGCAGTCAAGGATTTCACGCCGATCGCTCTGGTCGCCGCAGCGCCGGTAGTCATTGTCGTGCATCCTTCGCAGCCGGTCACTGATTTGGCCAGTCTGGTGGCGCTCGCGAAAAAAATGCCGGGCAAGCTAAGCTACGGCTCGGCCGGTAATGGCACGCCGGGTCATCTGGCGGGAGAGGCGTTCAAACGCGCGGCGGGCATCGACATCCAGCATGTCCCCTATAAAGGCAGCGCGCCGGCGGTGACCGATTTGCTCGGCGGCCAGATCCAGATGATGTTCGATCCGCTGCAATCGGTGGTGTCACATGTACGGGCGGGCAGTTTGCGCGCCATCGCCGTCAGCAGTGCAGCGCGCTCGCCAGCGTTACCGAATATCGCCACGATCGCCGAGTCCGGTTACGCGGGCTTCGAATTAACCGCATGGTGGGGCGTGTTTGCACCCGCCAACCTGCCCGCGCCATTGGCCGCAAGGCTTGCGGGCGAGATCGAGAAAATCGTGCGTAGCGATAATTTTCGGGAGCGGATGTCGCCCATCGGCGTGCTGCCGACGGTGCAGACCCTTGCCGCGTTTGGCGAATTTCAACGTGCCGAATTGAAGAAGTGGGGCAAAGCGGTACACGACTCCGGCGCGACCGTTGACTGAGCCTGACGGATCAGATTCAGCGATCGGCACCACGGGCGACAGTGTATAAAAATCGCGTCATTCCCGCGAACAACCACAAGGATTGCGTCGCGTGGGAATCAAAGTCTGCGCGACGAAAATTGGATTCCCGCCGTCGCGGGAATGACGGCGCAATGATTAATTTATTGTTATAGAAATCGAATCAGCAGAAACGCGCCGGGCGCAAAGCAAAGCTGATGCTTTGCGACAGCGATGACTTTGTATTTTCAGACTCCACCCGAAGCCGACCACACCAAACAAGAAATCACCAAATGCAAAAAGAAACCAGGGAGCAACCCATGCGCGCTGTCGTGGCGGCCGTTCACCTGACCGCCGTTAGCGATGTCGAGTTTGAAGCGTCGCTGACCGAGCTGCGCGAGCTGGCGAAAACACTCGGCTATACGGTCGTCGGCACGTTCATCCAGAAGCGCGCCAGGTTCGATTCTGCGGCCTACCTTGGCATCGGCAAGCGGCAGGAAATGCGCCGCTTCGTTGAAGGCGAAAATGCAGGCGAAAATGCGGGCGAAGAAGCGAGTGAAAGTGGGGACGACGCCGAGCTCGACGATGATGCAAAAGTGACGAGTCGCGGTCCGGCAAGAAGCGGTGCCGCGAAGGCGAAGGCGGCGGCGCAGTCTGAAGCCGATCCGGATACCCGCCGTGCCGACATCATTCTCGTCGACCATGAGATCTCTCCTTCGCAGGCCCGCAATCTCGAAATCGAGGTTGGCTGCGAGGTGATGGACCGCACCATGGTCATCCTTGAAATATTCCATCGTCACGCCAGCTCGCGCGCGGCGCGCGCCCAGGTCGAGATCGCGCGGCTCGGCTATATGTCGCCCAGGCTTCGCGAGGCCGCCAAGCTCGCGGGGCCGAAGGGTCGGCAGCGCAGCGGTACCGGTGGTCGTGGCGCAGGCGAAACACATGCCGCGCTCGACCGGCAAAAAATCCGCAACCGCATCGCCGAGCTGGAAGTGGAGATTGCCGCGATGGACGTGGAGCGCCAGACGCAGCGCGCCCGACGGCAGGCGGGGCAGGCGGGCCAAGCGCTGGCACGCATAGCGCTCGTGGGCTACACCAATGCTGGCAAATCCACCCTGATGCGCGCACTCACAGGCAGCGAGGTGCTGGTTGCGAACAAACTCTTCGCCACACTCGACACCACCGTGCGCGCGCTTTTCCCTGAAAGCGTGCCGCGCATCCTGGTCAGCGATACGGTCGGCTTCATCAAAAACCTGCCGCACGATCTGGTCGCGTCGTTCAAATCGACGCTGGAGGAAGCAGCCGAATCCTCACTGCTGATCCACGTCATCGACGCGAGCGATCCCGGCTTTGAGAGGCAGCTTGCGGTGACCGATAAAGTGCTGGACGAAATCGGTGCCGGGGCTGTGCCGCGGATTCGTGTGTTTAACAAAATCGATATGGTTGGTGATGCGACTTTACAAGCCGAGCGCGAAACCGCGTTGCGTGAGCAATACCCGGACTGCATCGTCATGAGCGCGAAACGCGAAAACGATGTCGCGAAACTGCACGCCGCGATCCGCGCGTTTTTCCAGCGTGGCCTCGTTGAGGCGGAGCTATTTCTGCCGTGGTCGGCGCAGCAACTGCGCGGGAAAATTTTTGCAAGCTGCGAAGTGCTGGATGAGCGCGCCGACAATGACGGCGCATTTTTGCGGGTGCGTGGTGAGGCCGATACCGTCAAGGATTTGCGCGAGCAGCTTGGCGCGAAGCGCGCATAAATCTCCACGCCTGATCCCGCACCACCAGGCGTGTCGCAACTCGAGTCATGCAAGATTCATGTCTCCTGAATAGCGCTACGTAGATCGCCATTTGGCGAGACTCCCGGGACAAAAACGCCTGAAGATCCCCGCCAGTGCTAGGGTTTTCCTATATTATGCAGGCTACATCCCCACCTGAAACACATGCCCCGCATGCTCGCGCAGTGCATGAAACTGCACACTCGGATAGCGTTCCGCCGACACTTCCAGTTCCGACACATGCGCGGCCAAAAACGCAGGCGCTTCGAC
>JAYVXF010000196.1:0-1510 GCA_043793345.1 Betaproteobacteria bacterium
CCAAAATTCAGTGTTATACTTAACTACATCACTACAACCATAGTTGACTTTACCGCGAATCGACTTACGCAGCGACGAGCGCTCATCCGTAACCCGTAATAGCCCGATCAAACTATCCACCGCACGTCGCAACACCACACGCTTCAGGAGAAACCAGCATGCATCACGACTGGCACAACAATGCACCGATTTACCGGCAGCTAAAAGATCGCATTGTCGGGATGGTGCTCGATGGCTTACTGAAGCCCGGCGACGCGCTGCCTTCGGTCAGGCAAATCGCCGCCGATTTTCAGCTCAATCCGATTACTGTCATGCGGGCATATCAGGAGCTCGCCGACGCAACGCTGGTCGAAAAAAGAAGGGGAATTGGCATGTACGTGACCGATGGTGCCCGAGAAAAATTACTCGTTAGCGAGCGTGAGCGCTTTTTACGTGAAGAGTGGCCACAGCTATTGGAGCGCATTCAACGTCTGGGGATGAATTTGAAAGAGCTGATGCAGGCGGCAAAAATTGGCGGTGCCAAATGAGCGCGATCATTGCCGCCAAAAGTCTTACAAAACACTACGGCAAAATTATCGCCGTCGACCATATCGATCTCGACATCGCAGCCGGCCGCATCGTCGGCTTGATTGGGCCGAATGGTTCCGGCAAAACGACCGCGCTCAAAGCGATTCTCGGCCTGACACAATTCGACGGCGCACTCAGCGTGCTTGGATTCGATCCGCGCACGCAACGTGATGCGCTCATGCAGCAGGTTTGTTTTATTGCCGACGTGGCGATATTGCCGCGTTGGCTGCGGGTGCGCGATGCGGTGGATTTTGTCGCGGGGGTTCATCCGAAATTCGACCGCGCAAAAGCGCTCCGATACCTCGCCAACACCAAGCTCACGCAGGCCATGAAGGTCAAGGAGATGTCGAAGGGCATGGTGGTGCAGCTGCATCTGGCACTGGTCATGGCGATTGACGCCAAGCTGCTGATACTCGATGAACCGACGCTGGGGCTGGATATTCTCTACCGTAAGCAGTTTTATCAGCACCTGCTGGAGGAGTATTTCGATCAACACAAAACCATCATCATCACCACCCACCAGGTCGAAGAAATCGAACACATCCTCACCGATCTGCTGTTCATCCGCGACGGCAAAATTGTCCTGACCTCAACGATGGACGAGGTCGGCGCGCGTTTTGCCGAGGTCATGGTGGCACCAGAAAAAACACAACTTGCGCGTGCGCTAAAACCGATTGACGAGCGGCAGGTATTTGGCAAATCGGTGATGCTTTTTGACGGTGTTCCACGCGACGCGCTCGAAGCGCTCGGTGAAGTGCGCACGCCGGGCCTTGCCGATATTTTTGTCGCCACCATGAAAGGAACCTACGCGTGAACACATTCAAATGGTTGCTGAAGCGCGAGTTCTGGGAACACAAGGGCGGCTTCTTCTGGCTGCCGATCGTGGTCGGCGCGATCATGACTTTTTTTATCGCTCTCTCGCTGGGCGCCGCCCTGCTGGGGC
>JAYVXF010000197.1:0-5205 GCA_043793345.1 Betaproteobacteria bacterium
CGATTGTTGCGACCACCGATTTTTTCATGCCGATTGTCGATGACCCGTTTGATTTCGGTCGCATCGCCGCGACCAATGCGATTTCGGATGTGTACGCGATGGGCGGCACGCCGCTGTTTGCATTGGCGCTGGTGGGCATGCCGATCAACACGCTGCCGCTTGCGACCATCAAGCAAATATTGGATGGCGGTGAAGCGATTTGTAAAGCCGCTGGCATCCCGATTGCAGGCGGTCACACCATCGATTCGGTCGAGCCGATTTACGGGCTGGTTGCCATCGGCATCGTCAACCCGAAAAATCTGAAGCGCAACGCCGGTGCCCGGCCGGGCGATAAATTAATTCTCGGCAAACCGCTCGGTGTCGGCATTTTGAGTGCGGCGCTGAAGAAGGAAAAACTCGATGCAGCAGGTTACGCGGCCATGATTGCGTCGACCACAAAACTGAATACGCCGGGCATCAAGCTGGGTCAACTGGCTGGCGTGAATGCGTTAACCGACGTCACCGGCTTCGGATTGGCGGGACATTTATTGGAAATTTGTCGCGGCTCAAAACTCGGCGCGACGATCAACTTTGCAACGCTGCCGATCATCGCCAACGTTCTTGAGCTCGCCAAGGCCGGCTATGTGACGGGCGCGTCAGATCGCAATTGGGACGGTTACGGATCGGACATTTCCATCGATGCCAGGTTTGGTGACGTCGAGCGAAATCTGCTCACCGATCCACAAACGTCCGGCGGATTATTGGTCGCGTGTGATCCTTCTGCCGTCGACAAGGTGCTGTCCATTTTCAACGCTGAAGGCTTTGACGACGCCACCGTGATTGGTGAAATGACCGCAGGCAAACCGCAGGTAATGGTTAAATAGCCAGCCCGCGATCAACATGCAGACACTAGCACTGGTGCGGTTCATAGAGAATTTTGTGCCTGCGAGCCGCGCCGGTGCTTGAGTTTACATTATTAGTTGCTTGCTGAACGTTCCGCCAATAAACGCTGTCGTACCGAATTCACCGCGAGGATTCTGGAGTAAATTGTGAACCCAACCAAGCCGATTGCGAGGATCGCTGCCAACGTCAACCGCACCGCACTCGCCGCACGTTTCGAGCAGCTTCGCGCCACCACCGAGAGCCTCGCAGCAATGCTGTCGAGTGATGACGCGAGCCTCCAGTCGATGCCCGATGCGAGCCCGACCAAATGGCATCTCGCGCACACCAGCTGGTTTTTTGAGACCTTTATCCTCGAGCGCTTTGATCCCGCGTTCAAGCCTTTTAATCCGGCTTTTCGCGTGTTGTTTAATTCTTACTATAACGCCGTCGGCGACAAGCATCCGCGAACCGAGCGCGGGCTGATCTCACGCCCGAATCTGGCCGAGGTTTTGACGTACCGCCAACATGTGAGCGCGCGCATCAATGAATTGCTGCCCAAACTTGAGGCGGGTAGCCGCGAATTTGCGCAACTGATGCGGCTCGGCTGCAACCACGAAGAGCAGCATCAGGAGCTCATCCTCACCGATCTGAAACACCTGTTGTCGAGAAATCCCTTGAAGCCCGCGTACCAGCAACGCTGGCCGCTCACGCCGATCCATGGCCGCAAACCGCGCTGGGTTGCGTATACGGGTGGCCTGATTTCAATCGGCCGCGACATTGCTGCTGACAGCGGCGAGTTCGCCTTCGACAACGAAGGCCCGCGCCATCAAGTTTTCCTTGAACCATTTGAGCTGGCCTCCTACCCGGTGACGCACGGTGACTTTGCCGCCTTCATCGCTGATCGCGGTTATGCACGTTCGGAATTGTGGCTATCGATGGGCTGGGACTGGGTGCAAGCAGGCAATATTGCCGCGCCGCTTTATTGGGAGCTGCGCGACAACGCGTGGCATACGTTCACCTTGCATGGCATGGTACCGATTGACGCGCACACACCAATTTGTCACATCAATTATTTCGAAGCCGACGCCTTCGCCCGCTGGGCGTCTACGCAAGCGCGTTGGCAAGGCGCGCGGCTGCCGCGTGAGGCCGAGTGGGAGCATGCGGCCAGCAATGCCGTCATCGAAGGAAATTTTCTGGAAAGCCGCGCCCTGCATCCGCTCGCGTTGCGCGAAGAAAATTCAGCGTCGCAACTGTCACAACTTTTCGGCGACGTCTGGGAGTGGACCCAAAGCGCCTATCTCCCCTATCCGCGCTTTCGCGCAGAGAACGGCGCGGTTGGCGAATACAACGGAAAATTCATGTGCAACCAATTCGTGCTGCGCGGCGGCTCGTGCGCAACCCCACAGCAACACATTCGCGCGACCTATCGAAATTTTTTTCCGCCGGAAGCGCGCTGGCAATTTTCCGGCCTGCGACTCGCGCGTGACGCTGGATGAGTGAGCAGCTGGACGCGGCAAATCGGCTCTACGCGGCGCTGGCGCCCAGCTACGACGCTGAAACAAAATTCATTACCGGCATACGCCACCGCGCGATTGCGGCTCTGCGCCTGCAACCCGGTGAGACCGTGCTGGACGCGGGCTGCGGCACGGGATGGTGTCTGCCGATGCTGTCAACTGGCGTGCGGGAAACTGGCCGCGTCATTGGCTTCGAGCCCTCGATCAACATGCTGTCACTGGCGCGGGCGCGCGTGGCGCAACAACAACTGGCCAATGTGACCTTGCATCACGCCAGCGGCGAGGCCGTCGTGCTTGGTCGCGCGCCAGACGCCATTCTCTTCAGCTACACGCACGACCTGATTCGCTCGCGGGATTCACTGGAAAATATTTTTCGTCAGGCTAAATCCGGCACGCGTATTGTCGCGGCCAGCACCAAATTTTTTCCAAAATGGTTTTTCATCGGCAACTGGTATCTGCGACATACGCATCGCGCGACCATCACCAATTTTGAAAGTTTCGACAAGCCGTGGACCCTGCTGGCCCAGCTTTGCACCGACTATCGCGTACGCACCACCACGCCGGGCAGCCGCTACCTATTTGAAGGACGGCTACCTTGATACCGGCGGCAACGCACGATTCAGCGCGCGAAAAAAACCCAGAACGCTTCGTCAGCATCGGTCCACACCGTGATGTCCGCGAATCCCGCCTCACGCAGCATGGCCTCAAATTCGGCCCTCGAATATTTGTACGAATTCTCCGAATGAATCCGCTCGGCCTTCGCGAACGCGCGTGCGACGCCACCGATCATCACGCTTTGCTCGACGCGAGATTCGAGATGCATTTCAATGCGGCCCAGCGCCTCGTTGTACGCGCCAACATGCCGCCACTCCCGCTCATCAAAATCGGCATCGATGACACGATTGATGTGCCGCAGGGCATTGAGATTGAACGCCGCCGTCACGCCGAGCGCATCGTCGTAGGCTGCATCGAGACGGCGCTTGTCTTTCTTGGCGTCAACCCCGATGAGCAGCGAGCCGCCGTTGGTCGCTCGACGCATTTCGCGGAGAAACTGCGTCGCCGCTGCAGGCGTGAAATTGCCGATACTCGAGCCCGGATAAAACAGCGTCGTCGGCGAACTCAGCAAGTCGGCAGGAATATCCAGGGAGAGCGAAAAATCGGTGACCAGTCCGACCATTTCGGTCTGCGGAAATTCGGGCACCATGTTGGCCAATGCCGTCGCCAGCGAGGGGCCGGCGATGTCAATGGCGAGATAACGTTGAGGCTTGATGGACGGCAGCCACTGGAGCGCCTTGGCGCAGTCTCCCGCACCCAAGTCAACGAAGGTGCCGCAGTCGCCAATTTTCGCAGCAATTTCACTGCGGTATTGCTGAAAAATTGCGGCTTCGGTACGGGTCGGATAATATTCATCCAGTTGGCAAATCGCTGCGTATATGGCGCAACCGAGCGGGTCGTAAAAATACTTTGGCTCGATCATTGCGGGGCTTACGCGCAGCCCGCCGATCAGGCGCTGTATTTCGGCGTCACGGTCAATGTGCAAATGATCGACGATGCGGTAGGCGGTGGCCGACTTGTTTAGTGCATTCATGGTGTCATCATTCTTGCGGACATTTCGTGTAATCTCTTGAAAGTTTTTTCACCGAAAAGCATACCGTGTTTCAGTCGCAGTTTACGTTTCGTGCAGCAATTCGGTTTCAGAAGTTGTCGAAGACTGTGTTTTTTTGTACATCGTTTGTTTCGTTTAATTTTGAGGAGTTTCCATGTTGATTCCATCCCGTTCCCGTACCCTGAAATGCATTTCCGCCGCGTTCGCCGTGCTGTTTGCCTCCGCAGCGCTCGCGCAAACCACGTTAAAAGTTTCCGCGATCCCCGACGAAAATCCGACCGAACTATTGCGAAAATTCACCCCCCTTGGCAAGTATCTCGAGAGCAAGACCGGCATGAAGGTTGAATTCACGCCCGTGACCGATTACGCAGCAACCGTCGAGGGCCTGGCGGCAAAAAAAATTGACCTGGTCTGGTACGGCGGTTTCACCTTCGTGCAGGCACGCCTGAAAACCGGTAACGCGATGCCGATTGCGCAGCGCGAGGAAGACGAAAAATTCAAATCCGTTTTCATCACCCAGCCCAACAGCGGCATCAACAGCCTGAAAGATCTCAACGGCAAGACCTTCACGTTCGGTGCGCCCTCATCCACCTCCGGCTCGCTCATGCCGCGCTATTACATGATGAAAGCAGGCATTGATCCCGACAAAGCCTTGAAGCGCGTGGCCTTTTCCGGCGCGCACGATGCCACCGCATTGCAAGTGGCGGGCGGCAAAGTCGATGCCGGTGCGCTCAATATTTCGGTCTATGAAAAAATGCTGGCCGACAAAAAAATTGACGCTTCGCAAGTCAAAGTTTTTTATACCACGCCCGGCTACTATGACTACAACTGGACAGTGCGCGGCGATCTTGATCCGGTGTTGATCAAGAAATTGACCGACGCGTTCCTGTCGCTCGATGCAAACAATCCTGAACACAAAGCAATCCTCGATCTGCAACGCGCCACACGGTTCATCGCCACGAAACCTGAGAATTACAAGAGCATCGAAGAAGCCGCCCGCTCGGCTGGCCTGCTGAAATAGGACGCGCTTCATTCGCAGCACGGCTTTCAACGTAGTGTTGCTGAATTGATGCGACTTATTTTCATGATCACGAACCTGCTCCCGGCGCAACCCTTGCGGTTGTTCCCCCCGGCCACGGGGGTGAAGCGGGGGTTTCGTGACGCATGCGTCACGCCCGCTGAACGGTTGGCCGATGCAGCGGCCAACGCGTCCTGCAAGGAAGG
>JAYVXF010000198.1:0-15855 GCA_043793345.1 Betaproteobacteria bacterium
GCGACAGTTTCAAATCAGGGGTTGTCATTCCCGCGAAGGCGGGAATCCAAGGTAACGAAGGCAAACTTAGATTCCCGCCTTCGCGGGAATGACGGTGCAGGATGAATATTGTCGTCAATATTCCTGACTGCTGTGTAAGTTGGTCAGGCGGCATCGCGCAAAATCGCCATTAACTCTTCACTGGATTTCCAATGATGCCCGCAAACATAGCGCGGTATCCACCAGCGGTTTGTATCACGCGTGACCGGCGCAGGCTCGGTTGAAAATGCCGCGCGCACAAATTGACCGCCACCTTCTTTGGCCTGCTGGGGCAAATACTCTTCAAGCAAATATGCATTCGCGATGCCGTACGGGAACGCAAACAATTCCGCACCAGGATTCGGTGCGATACGCGCGATCACTTCAGCCGCGACTTTAATCTGCGCATCTGCGTCGGCTTTATTATCGACGCCGACGAACGTGCCTTTCAACTGATCGCGCTGCGCAATCGTCGTCAGCGAATCATGGCAATGATCCCAACTGTGGTTGGCGATATGGAAAAATCCCGACGCCACCGCAGCCTGCCACCAACAGTCACTCATCCAACCCTTGCCGAGAATGCAGGTACGATCCATGGTGTCGCGGGCATCGCTCGATGCGATCACAAAAGTAGTGCCATGCATGGTCGGTTGCGCGCCGGGATGTGCAGTCGTGAAGTCGTGCATGATGTTGAGCATGCTGCGCTGCAAGCCGGCCGATGGATGCGGCAGATCTTCGAAATCAAAATTGGTGCCGTCGTCGAAAGTGATCGCCACGCATTTGGCCGGCCAGACCGCGTCAGGATCGATAACAAGCTGCACAAGATCGGCGAGCGGAATTATTCGAAAGCCAAGTGCGGTGAGCAGGCGCAAATCCTCGCGGAATGCGACGTGATCGTTGCCTAGGTAGTCGTTACCGTCGATGTTTAACGCGTGGTAGGTGAAGATGGGGATGCGGGGCATATTATTAGTTTAGAACACATCATCTTGCCTAACACTTAAGGGCAAGTTCGCGAGAATCGAGTGGAGCCCGAAATTCCGGACGGACAAGTTGATAAAGTAACACTAACTTGCCCGTCCAGAATTTCGAGCCCCGCTCACACCGGCCAAGTATGCGCGCCGTTGGTGGCATACTCTACCAATGCATAGAGCCGTTTGTATCCTTGAAACGCCGTCATTCAATTTGATGACAGCGTTGAGTATTGCCCTCCAATGATCCCCCTCAACGATCTTGCGCGAATTCATAACGCCGAGCTTGATGAACTTCGTGGCGCGTTTGAACGTGTTATTTTGTCGGGTCGATACGTGCTTAGCGGCGAGGTTACGCGTTTCGAGCGCGACTTTGCTGATTATTGCGGTGCCCGGCATTGTGTCGGCGTAGCCAATGGTACAGATGCACTCGAAATTGCTTTACGTGCGGCGCAGATTCAACGTGGGGAAAAGGTCGTCACCACCGCCAATGCGGGCACCTACGCCACAGTTGCCATCACTGCCTGCGCGGCCGAACCTGTTTTTGTGGACGTCGATCCAGCGACGATGTGCATGGATCCCGCAGCGCTGCGAACCGCTCTGGAACAGCGGCCACGCGCCGTCATCGTGACCCATCTTTACGGTCGGCTCGCGGCTGTCGAAGAATTGGTCAGCGCAGCGCATGATGTTGATGCCATCGTGGTCGAAGACTGCGCGCAAGCCCACGGTGCCCGGCGCAGTGGCAAGCTTGCCGGAACGTTCGGTGACATTGGCTGCTTCAGTTTCTACCCGACTAAAAATCTTGGCGCGCTTGGTGATGGCGGTGCCATCATCACCAATGAAAAGTCATTCGCGGATCGCGCCCGGCAGTTGCGCCAGTACGGTTGGGGAAGCAAATACCAATGCGACATCGTCGGCGGACGCAATTCGCGCCTCGATGAAATGCAAGCTGCTTTCCTCAGCGTCAAGCTCGGCTGGCTCGACCAACAGAACCATGCACGGCGATTGATCGCAAAGCGTTATTTTGAGGGCATCCGCAATCCGCACATCGCAACCCAGCGCCGTGAGGATGAGTCGGATGTCGTCCATTTGTACGTGATACGAACCCCGCATCGAGGCCAGCTTGCCGCACACTTGACGGATGCCGGTGTGCAGACCGATATTCATTATCCCTTGCCGGATCATCGCCAGCCGATGCTCAGTGAACGCTTTGCCGACATGCATCTGCCGGTGACGGAAGCGCTGGCCCGCGAGATCCTCACCCTTCCTTGCCACCCCTACTTAAGCGAGGAGGAAATTACCCATGTCATCGACGCCTGCAATCGCTTCTCGCCCTGATTTGACCCCTGACTGCACCCTCATCGTTCCGGTCTTTCGCAATGCGGAAAATATTCCGCAATTGCTGGAGCGGTTTCAAGAATTGAACGGCCAGGTCAACGGCGGGATCAACGTCATGTGCGTGGTCGACGGCAGTCCTGATGAATGCTATCAGCTACTTGCGAGTGGTCTTGAGATCGCACCTTACTCGTCATGCTTGCTGCTACTGTCGCGCAATTTCGGCTCGTTCGCGGCAATTCGCGAAGGCCTCAAGGCGGCCGGTGGAAATTACTTTGCAGTGATGGCAGCCGATCTTCAGGAGCCGCCGGAACTCATCGTTGACTCGTTCACTGCTTTGCAAAGCGACGAATGCGATGTGGCGCTCGGCACACGCATTGCGCGCGGCGACCCTTGGATGACGCGCATCGCATCCGGGGTTTTCTGGGGAATCTATCGCGTCTTCATCCAGCGCGAATTACCCAAGGGTGGCGTGGATGTATTTGCTTGCAATCGCGCCTTCCGCGACCAACTGCTTAAATTTCACGAAGCAAATACGTCATTGGTCGGTCAGCTTTTGTGGCTGGGGTTTCGCCGCAAATTGATCCCCTATGCACGCCAACCTCGTCAGCACGGTCGTAGCGCATGGCGATTCAGCCAAAAACTGAAATACCTGCTGGACAGCATTTATTCGTTCTCGGACCTACCGATAAAGATTTTTCTCGCCCTGGGAATCATCGGCGTGTTCACCAGTTTCGTCATGGGAGCGGTGGTGTTCATCAGTCGAATCAGCGGCGCAATCGCCGTTCCAGGGTATACCGCGACCGTTATTGCCATCGTATTCTTCGCCGGACTCAATCTGCTTGGTCTGGGCATCATCGGCTCCTACGTCTGGCGCGCTTATGAGAATACCAAAGCGCGTCCGCTCGCCGTGGTGATGCATGAACGCCGCTTTATGCCATCTGCAAAGTCGTCATCGGGAAGGAATTTTATATCTTGAGCAAAATGATTCATCCGCAGGCAATTTGCGAGTCTGTGCATATCGGTGATCGCACACGCGTGTGGGCGTTTGCCCATATTCTGCCCGGCGCGGTCATCGGCCAGGACTGCAACATTTGCGATGGCGTCTTCGTCGAAAACGATGTCCGCGTCGGCGACCGGGTGACGGTCAAGTGCGGCGTGCAGTTGTGGGATGGCGTGACGCTGGAGGACGACGTTTTCGTGGGGCCCAACGTCACTTTCACCAACGACACGTTTCCCCGCAGCCGTAAACCACCCGCGCAGTTCTCGCGCACCCGGGTGGAGAGCAGTGCATCCATCGGCGCAAATGCGACCATTCTTCCTGGCATCAATATCGGTCGCGGTGCGATGATCGGTGCCGGTGCGGTGGTGCTCAAAAACGTGCCGAATCATGCGATCGTGGTCGGTAATCCTGCACGCATCGTTGGCTATGTCAATGCCAACGCCAACAAAGTCTCGGCCACGCCGACACCGACTCCCACGAGTGATGCGCGTGTCATGCGTCCGTCGAGCGTGAGCGGCGTGTCGTATCAGCTGTTGCCGCGATTTGAAGATATGCGCGGCATGTTGTCGGTGGGAGAGTTCGACCGCGATCTGCCGTTCACGCCGAAGCGTTATTTCGTGGTGTTCGATGTGCCCAGCGCAGAAGTGCGTGGTGAACATGCTCACCGCCAGTGTCACCAATTCCTGATCTGCATCACCGGCAACATGTCGGTGGTGGTCGACAATGGCAGCCACCGCGAAGAATTCCGGCTCGACCGGCCCGACGCAGGGCTGCATATTCCCCCGCTCGTTTGGGCCACCCAGTATCGCTTTTCTGCGGATGCGGTACTGCTTGTGTTTGCCTCAGAAAAATATGATGCCGTCGATTACATTCGCAATTACGACGATTTTCTCGCTGCGATTCGACCAGCATGATGTTTGCCAATCGCAGCAACACGGCGTGGTCTGAGACGCTGCGCTTTGTCTTGTTTGGCGCGTTCAATACGGTTCTTACGTATTTCGCATATTGTTTGCTGGTGTTTGTGTTGCATCCGCAGATTGCCTACGCGATCATTTTTGCGCTCGGCATTGTGATCGCCTATGTCGGTAATTCCCGCTATGTCTTCAACCGGCCACTCGACTGGAAAATTGCGGGCGCGTATCCGCTAATTTATATTGCGCAATATGCGCTCACCGCTTTGCTGATCCACTACTTTGGCCTCTGGCTAAACGTTGGGCCCCGCGTCGCGCTCGCGTTGACGCTGGTGCTCGCGACGCCGGTTTCGTTCATGCTCAATCGCGCCATGTTAAGCCACGACCTGCCATGGCAAGGCAGGGCGGAGCGATGATCAAATATTTTTTTGGCAAACGCAGATGGCTACTGTGGCTCGCCATACTCGCCGTCGCCGGGATTTATGCACCGGGATTTGGCGGATTCTGGCACGGTGATGATGTGTCGAATCTAGGCCGTGCTTACACGCTGACCCAGCAGGGGACGCTGTGGCAGGAAAGCTTGCGTCTTTTCGCCAATCCGGTGCCATCCGACGGCGCGTTTTACCGCCCGATGATGATGTTAAGTCTCTCACTCAACTACGCGTTTGCCGGCGAGCACTACGCCGGTTGGTATCTGCTCAATTTCCTCGTGCATTTAACGAACACATTGTTGATTGCGCTCATCGTCAGGCGCTTCGCAAAATATTATGCGTGCGACGCAACCTTTGCAGCGCCGCTCGCAGCACTATTGTTTGGGCTCTGCCCCATCCTCGCGGAAGGGGTTTATTGGATGTCGGCACGTGCTGATGGCTGGGTCACGTTGCTGACATTGACGGGCGTTTTTTTCTGGTCTGACCATAAGGCATCGACAACGTCCCGCTCCGCATTCATGCTGCCGCTGCTGCTCACGTTGGCACTTGGCTTCAAAGAATCCGCTGCAGTGTTGCCGTTTCAGATGGCGCTGCTAGCTGTCGCCTGGCGCGTGCCGCTATCACGACCACAGCGCTGGGCGGTCATTGCGACGTTTGTAATGGCGGGACTATTCTTGGCTTGGCGCGCTTATCTATTTGGCAACGCGTGGCAGGTCTACGCGCCGGTGGTCGGCGAGAGTATCGCTTTGCATAGCAAGTTGTGGAATGCGTTGTTGTCGCTCGGGCCATTGTGGAGCGCAGTTAGCATTGCCACTCCAGCTCTTGCCAATGCCTATCTGCTGTTCTGCGCGGTGGGTATGGCCTTACTCATCTTCGTGCGACCAATGCCGCAGTGGCCGCTGGTACTTGCGTTGACTTGTGCCAGCAGCGGATTGGCGCTGGCCACGCTACTCAATCTCGGTGCGATGAGCTCAATTGGCGAAGGCGGGCGGTTGAGCTACGGACCGATCGCCTGGCTCGCAATTGCAATCGGTGTTTCCGCGTCTCGCCCGCAATCGTTGGCAAATAGCTCACCAAGCTTGCGGCTCGCCCAATTTGCCTCGCTGCTGTTTGCTGTATTGATTGGCGGCGGCGTGCTTTTTGGGCAGCTCCGTACAGTATGGGCGGCACAGGACAGTATGCGCATGATTACCGAGGCTATCCCGTCGTGGGCTTTGGGCCATGAAGGTCTTACCATGCTGGTGGTGCCAGATCATGTCGGTAGCGTTGTAATTGCCCGCAACGCGCAGGGCGGCATGGCGTTGGAACCCATTCAGCAGCAGCCTTTGCTTCACCGTGTGCTACCGACGCTGCCATCGGAAATTCAACTTCGGCAGGAACAGTTTTCTCGCGGTCTGGCGCGACGGCTTGACATCATTCGCCCACGCTTGATGGATGCCAAAACGGTTGCCGCCATTCAGGAAACGTCAGCAGCGAGTTGGCCCGAACACGTAGCATGCTGGTCGCGATCGCAACAGAAAATTATTCCGCTGCGGGCATCTGCGACGGATGCATCTTCAGATACTTGGCTTGCATCGATTCGCGCCGACATTGAAATGTGCGAGCACTGATTCATACCTATCGACAGCAATAGGCGCGAATGCTCCTTGGTGTTAGAAGCGGGGTGCGGGGCATGTTGCGAAGCGCAAATTAAACGAGGGTCGTTTCAAGGCGCAACCGCGAGGCACTCGCCCGCACCATTTTCAGATTGCCTTGCTCAGGGTGAACCTTCTTTTCAAGCGTGATCTGCCAAACGCGCGAGCGACCTGCCGCGATTAAAAAATCTTTTTCGGTTCCCGTTTTGACGATTAATTTTTTCATGTGCTTTTCCTTCGTGCAAGCCAGCCCGATGAAACTTGTAACACGGTGTCGTCTCAGCAAAGGTCGGGACGATACGTCTATTTTAATTTGGCAAATTTGCAAAAGACTAGCACTGGCGCGGTTCTCCAGCCAATTCAGGCTGAAGCGCCGCGCCAAATGGCGATCTATACTTTTTCCGCTACTGCAACCGCGATACGCTGCGCTACCGCGTATAACCTCAGCTGTCATTTCGAGCAAAGCGAGAAATCTGCTTTTGTTGTGCATTGTGGTGAAGCAGATTTCTCACCCGATAAGGCCGGGTTCGAAATGACAGTATATAAAAGTTGCCTCAAAAATGACAGGATATAAAAATTGCCTCGAAAATGACGCGAGATAAAAAATTGTCTAGCGCGCACCAGCGTACTCTGTCCTGGTTTTCGTACTACCTACACTTCCCATGACAGACTTTGAATGTCTAACCCGACCCGCACCCGCAGGCGCATGGTGGCCGATCAGATGCGACAACCCGCCATCCAGCAATCGATCTACTCAAGGTCGGCAAGCATCAGGGTGGTCGTTTCGCACATTGCTGCGCCTCGGAACAGCGATGATGTCAAGCCCGTCGTAGCCGGAAAGCGACATGGTAATTTCCCACTTGAGCACAGATGAGCCCGTCGCGTTTGCGTGCTGGCTCGCGGCGCTGTAAATTCGTGCCATTTCGGTAGTCGCGACCGGCGTCATGACTGTATCGTTCATGGTCACACTTTCCACTCGAGACAATACATATGGAAATAGAAAATTAGTAATCAACAAAGCCTCATCCTCGGCCAAGTCGAAACGAAACGTCTCTGTGCGCGCGTCCGACCGATTAAAGTCGCGTGGCAAATAACGGACACCGTCGGCAATCTCGCTGCTCGAACTCTTCAAAACCCTTGCATCCTTGGCAATGCCAATCGGGCCGATGGTGCAATCTGGCGACGCTTCGATGCGATCCCAGAACAGCTGCGGCATCCCCATTACATGCCGACCACTATTTCCACCGAGTTTTGCGGCAGTCGGTCGCTTGCACGCGAGGAGTGCATCCGCGTTGACGTTCCAGTCTGCAGCATGCGCAAGCGGACCGTGCAGGGCTGTACCTGTCGGCAACGAGCACATAAATTCGCCGAACGCACTGTGTGCATAGGCCGGTAGCCAGATATCGACATATGGATCGCTCGGACGGACTTGCTTGATCTCCTGCGAACTTGGCAGCGCACCGACACCGCTATTCATGGTGGCGGCAATGATCCATGTGGTGCGTATCGACAGCAGTAGCACGAGAGTGAAAACGATCACACAAAAGCGCCTGCACACAGGTAGCTGCACAAGACCCAACGCGACAACACCGGAACAAACAGGTGCCAGCCAAAACGTGAAGTACGCCGGCGTGTTGTCGCGCAATAAAAGCACCCAGACAAACGCTATCGCAGTTAAAGCGAGTGTAAATGCGAGCAGCTTTTGGCCGCGACGACAGTGAAGCGCGAGTCGCACAAATCCAACGACAGCGGCAAGATTCAAGGCTCCGATCAACGCCACTGCCAATATCAGCATCGATCCTGAGAGCTGCGCAATATGATGGAGTGAAACATATGGGCCGACCACAAACATAGTCCACACCAGCAGCGGGAGCTTCGACAAACTCGACCAGGCGAGTGATTGCGCAACGTAGGTATTTGCGGTGACGACATCCGGGTAGCCAAGTGAAACTTGGCTGGCTGCATACGGCACCAGCGGTATCAACACGCCAATTGTGAACGACGCCAGTTGGCACATCCGTGTCAGTGAAACGGGCGGTTTAGCTTGATGCGATAGCGCCGCCGCAAGCGGTAACACGCCCATGATCGCCACCGTCGGATGAATATGGATCGCAACGCCAAGCAACAGACCGCATCCTAGCAGGGCAAGATTTGACGGTGGAGACGCTTTGAAGCGGATGGCCACGTAGGCGAGTGCGAGCGCTGCCGCTGCTGCGGGATTCGGATTAAACACGGTAAGGCGCTCATAGTCATGCCAGCCCGGCAACGCCAGCAGCGTCGCCCATAGCAGGCCAAAACGCGCGTCGATGAGCCGCTTCCCGCAGAGATACGCGAGCGGAAATTTGAGACTGGCCAAACAGCCCACAAACAACGTGGCTCCCAGCCATGATGACGTGACCGCGAGTGGAATCGCGAGCAAGTAATACCAAAAGGGTCCCAAATGCAAAGCATCACCAAGGATCGGGCCTTCGAGAGGGTAGTGGCGTCCGCTGACGATGCCCTGCGCCAGAAACATGTCGCGGTTCGTGTCTGGAATAGCGGATACGAAGGCATAGCTCGCTATGTACGCAACCATCAGCGCCGCGATCATGGCCGCGCTCAGTGCGGGAGCGGGCCAATGATCGGTGGATGAGAGCACAGCGAGACTACGCATTTACGCGTCGCGGTCAACGTTGTCAGGGTAAGTCCGCCGCACGATATAAATTGGACGACCTTTCGATTCCTGATGAACGCGCCCGATATATTCCCCAATCACGCCGAGACCCATCAACTGCAAGCCACCGAGAAACATGACCGACACTAACAACGAAGCATAGCCCGGCACATCATTGCCATAGAGGAGCGTACGAATCAACATGAAAGCACCGTAAACGAACGCGCCAAGCGAAACGATAAATCCAAAGTAGGTCCACACCCGCAACGGCAGTGTGCTGAATCCGGTAATGCCCTCGATGGCAAAATTCCACAGCCGCCAAAATCCGAATTTAGACGCGTCCGCAATGCGCGGTGCCCGCTCGTACTCCACGGTGGCAGTGCGAAATCCCACCCATGCGAAGAGCCCTTTCATGAAGCGACCGCGCTCGGGAAAACGTTTCAACGCATCAATTACCTTACGATCCATCAGGCGAAAATCACCGACGTTTTCAGGGATCGCGTGAGCCGCAAGTTTGTTGTGCAAACGGTAAAACAAGTGTGCGGTGATGCGCTTAAAAAACGAATCGCTATTTCGATTCATGCGTTGGGCAAGCACCACATCAAAGCCTTCGCGCCACTTGTCGACAAGCATAGCGATGACCGCAGGCGGATCCTGCAAATCCGCGTCTATCGGGATGACAGCATCGCCCGATGCGAAGTCAATGCCCGCAGTGAGCGCCGCCTCCTTGCCAAAATTGCGCGACAGCTCGAGGATGCTGATTCGCGGATCGTCATTGGCAAATGCCCCAAGCGTGGCCAAGGTGGCATCGGTGCTGCCGTCGTCGATGAACACCAGATCGAACGACACGTCGGCAATGGTTTCAAGTGCAGCGTTCATCGCCTGCAAAAAACTTTTTAGAGATTGCGCTTCATTGTGACAAGGCACAACGATGGAAATCGCAGGCTTCGCGTTGGCAGTCATTGCGGTGCCCGCCTTTTCAGGCCGCGCGCGCAACACCGCTTACCGGCCAAGCACTGCATAGTATTTTTTATCTTGCTGAGCATAGAGCAGGATTATAGATGCGTCGTTTGGTGTGTGCGCTTGAAGGTGATGAACGAATGGGCAACGAACCCGATCGTCACGCCAAAAGCGCTGGTTGCGATGACGGCAACTGCGATTGGCCATTTCAAATGAGAGACAAATGCGCCCGCAAAGTATGCGAAGACCAGCACGCCAGTATTGACCAACGCAAAGCGTGCCAACTTGCGCGCACTGACCGCCTCATAAAATACAAAGCGCGAATTGACGAAGTACGAAAGCAGCGTTGCTGCGGCGCAGCCGAGTAGATTCGCGAGGGGCATCGCGAGGTCGACAAATTCGAGCCCGGCCCACGCAACCAAGAAGTGCAACGCCGTATTGCCTAGCCCGGCGATACAGTAACGGCAGAATTGCCTGAGGCTTGCGCTGAAATCCATTTTTTCACTGATCCTGCGAGCCGTAGTTTGGCAACAAAACGCGGCTCGCTTATATTCGGTCGTCAATAATATTCTGAGCGCAAATTTCCGGTTGGCAACGCGGCGTTATGCAAATCATTGAGCGCTAAAACGGCCCAATCCTCGTGACATCGTCAATCCATGCTTGTCGCTCGGGCGCGGACAAAGCCTGCATCCATTTCACAAGAAGGTATGGATGCGCGGTTTGGACAAAGCCCGCGCGCAAATCGACGCGCAATGCTTTCAGGTCACCGCAATAACCGAACCATGCCGCACAATCGGTCAGTTGCGTTGCTGCCGTTTCCATCACGATCTGCGCGATGCCGCCACGCGCGGTGCACTCTGCAAAATGCGGTTTTGCAAGACGGCGATAAAAATTCTTCTGCACCGCGAGTCCGCCTTCGAGATAAACATCTTTGTATTTAATCCAATTGCAAAAGCCCACGCATTCCGCAGTGCCATCGAGCCAGGTGTAGATCGCAACAAATTGCCGCCAATCTTCGGGCAGGATTTGTGTATCGAGAATTTTGTAAGCGATCGGGATCGGGAACGCACTGTTGAACGAGTCCTGAAACAGCGCACCCGCGTAGCTTGCCGCGTCTTTTGTTTCGAATACTTTTAGTGCATCGTCGAATGTGGTCATGTTTGCACTTGGTGGGAGATTTAGTGAAATCACAGACAGCGTACTGGTTGCGTTAAAACGCCGAGTTCCTTGTTTGCCTATTTCACTTGTGCAGGAAGCGTTCGCGCAATAGTGCCATCTGCAATCCTGCGATCAAACCAGCCAATTCTTTCCCGGTGAATATCTTCAAGCAGCGTTGGGGGCACATAGCCGCTCACGACACTGGTCGCGTCGCCGTTGAGTCTTACGCGGCCTTGGCGCGTGCCACAAAAAACATCGACTAGATCCATCTCATCGCCGCGCGAATGGACAATGCATCGCTCATCTGTGTCCGGCGGTTTTTGCGTCGCAAAAATATTGCGATGCCGCTTGTCAAAGCATGCGTTCGATCCCACCAAATACTCGATGGACGAGGCAATATCGGCTTGCTGATATGCGCCCGTTGTCACTCCTGCCGGTATCCCCGCGCCGATGGCCAGCAGCGGGACTCTGGTCGGCGCGGCCGCACCGAATCGCAACGCCTCAGCCGCACTCACTGGTGTCATTGTCCGATGGTCGCCCGTGAGGAGCAGGATGCCGTTATCAAAAAAATGCCGCTCGCGCAATTGGCTGACGAACGCGCCGAACGCCTTGTCACCATAGCGGAATGCAGCCTCTTCTGATTTCTCGCCCGTGCGTGGGTTTACGTAGGGCTGATGTGTTGACATCGTGTTCACGAGAATGAAGTACGGCGGCTCAGTGGTTTGTACGGCGGCCCATTTGGCGACACGTTGATAAAGCGAATCGTCGGCCGGCGCATTCCACTTAAATCGCTCCACGTTCAGATATGCGGGGGCATTGTAGCCCTCAATCTCATCGAAACCGATTGACTGAAAAAACTTCCTTGCGTCCAAAAAATCAAGATCGACGTTACTCAACATCGCTGTTTTATAACCAATCGACTTAAGATGTAATGCAAGCGAATCAGCAGCGCCATTCCAACTCGCCGCATTTATCCAATGCGCCGATGGCAGCGGATCATGACCGGTCAAAACTGCGACCAGGCCTTGCGTCGTTGAAAAGCCATTGGCGTAGAAATCGGTCACCGAGAGACCGTCCTTCGCAAGCAAATCGATATTCGGCGTCCAATTATTGATGCCCGAATAGTGCAGCGAATGGTGCGAGGACAGCGACTCCATGACGACGACAATCACGTTTTGGCGCGAACCTCGTCCGGGAATGCATTGTGTATCGACACTGCGATTGGCAGGCAATTTATCCGCATCCGCAAGGAATCTCTTGATAAATTCAGCGCTGTAGGGGTCGGTGGCCGTATTCGACTTTTGTGACTCGACGACATTTCGATACGTCCAGGCATGAACAAACGCGGCAGACTCAGGCATGAAAGTCCAACTGCCGACGATCAATGCGCCGAGCGTGGCGCTGATCGCAACTCTGCGGCTGATCGCCCACACACGCGTAAAGGCGAGCACGATGCTCACCAACATGCCAACGAGTACGGCTGCCACCGGCCAACTTTGCGCACGTTGAATGTACTCAGCAAAAAGCGACGCAATCGCGCGACCCTCACCGCCATAGCTGGCGACATCCAACAAATTCAGTCGATGGGTGAAAAGATCGAATACCACAACGTCAATAAAATAAATCAGCAGCACAAGCCAGGCAACAATGCGCAGAGTCGTCGAGAAAATTCGCGATCTGGATGCGGCACCACCGATATGCGCCAATAAAAAAACAGCGAAAATTATTGCATCGTGCTTGATTACTACGGGTCGTAAACACCCTCCGCAATCGTAAAATGCGGCGCGGAAAAAAGCGTCAACAGTGCCACTGCGAATAATGATCGCGAAACACATGACAGCGATCGGCAGTAACAGCGCAGTAAGCTCGAATAGCTTTCGAGTTTTGGGGCGTGGGGCGGCGTAGTCGAACTGCGTGGTTTTATTCATGTCGTGATCCACGTCATATCAAGAGCAGGCGTCGTCATGGCGTGGACGGGCTTTCATCAGGAAAAAAACAACACTCAGGGACTGGCGCGGTGTTCCAGCCAATTTAGCCTGAAACACCACGCCAATTGGCGTTCTACGTGTTTTTTAGCTACGGCAACTGGGACACTCTGCGCTACCGCTCATATCCTGTCATTTCGAGCAAAGCGAGAAATCTGCTTCTGTTCTGCATGCTAATGAAGCAGATTTCTCACCCGATGAGGCTGGGTTCGAAATGACAGGATATAAAAATTGTCTCGAAAATGACAGTATATAAAAGTTGTCCAGAGCGCACCCGTGTACTCTGTCCCGGTTTTCGTATCAGGTCAGCTTGCCATGACACTGCTTGAATTTCTTGCCCGAGCCGCACCAGCACGGCTCATTGCGGCCGACCTTGATGTCGCCGCGCACATACGGCTGCGCCGCTTGTTGCTCTGCCGCTTTGTCGTTATCTGCAAGCGCTTCATCGTAATCGGCGTGGTGGTATTGCACGTTTTGCGCCGATTTTGCGGCGGCTTCTTCCGCCACTTTTTCAGCTTCAGCGACTTGCTCTGCCGAGCGCACTTGCACCTGTATCAGCACTTGCGTCACTTCGCGTTTGATGCCGTCGAGCATGTTGCTGAATAGCTCGAACGCCTCGCGTTTGTATTCCTGCTTCGGCTGTTTTTGTGCGTAGCCGCGCAGGTGAATGCCCTGCCGCAGATAGTCGAGCGAGGCCAGGTGCTCGCGCCAGTGTGAGTCGATGGATTGCAGCATGATCGAGCGCTCATACTGGTGAAGCAGCGCGGGATCGACATCTTTGAATTTGGCGCTGTATTCGGCGTTCGCCTGCTCAACGATGCGCATGGCAATTTTTTCGCCGTCGATTTCTTCTTCTGATTTCATCCATTCGCCAATCGGCGCCTGAATGTTGAAGTCAGCGGCGAGCGTAGTCGTAAGCGTCGGCACATCCCACTGTTCTTCGACCGTATTGGGTGGCACGAATTGATTCACCACCCCTTCGAGCACACCGCCGCGCATGCCGACGATGGTTTCGGAAATGTCATCGGCGTCGAGCAATTCATTGCGCTGCAGGTAAATCACTTTGCGCTGGTCGTTGGCGACGTCGTCGTACTCGAGCAATTGTTTGCGCATGTCAAAGTTGCGCGCCTCTACCTTGCGCTGGGCGTTTTCGATTGAGCGCGAAACCATGCCGGCCTCAATCGCTTCACCCTCTGGAATTTTCAAGCGCGCCATGATCGCTTTCAAACGGTCCCCTGCGAAAATTTTCAGCAGCGGATCTTCGAACGACAGGAAAAACCGTGACGAACCGGGATCGCCCTGACGACCGGCACGACCGCGCAATTGATTGTCGATGCGCCGCGATTCATGGCGCTCGGAGCCGACGATATGCAGGCCGCCCGCAGCGACAACGGTGTTATGCAGCATGTCCCAGTTGGTTTTGACCTCACTGATGCGCAGCTCTTTTTGCGCGTCAGAGAGCGTCTCATCGGCCTTGATGGCGCGCATTTCCGGATCAGGATTTCCACCCAGAACAATATCGGTACCGCGGCCTGCCATGTTGGTGGCAATGGTGATTTGTTTGGGTTTGCCAGCTTGGGCGACGATATCGGCTTCACGTGCGTGTTGCTTCGCGTTCAAGACTTCGTGTGGAAGTTTTTCTTTGGTGAGCAACGCGGAAAGCAATTCCGAATTTTCAATCGAGGTGGTGCCGAGCAGCACCGGCTGGCCGCGCGCATGGCAATCCTTCACGTCGATGACGATGGCGTTGTGCTTTTCCTTCGCGCTGATGTAGACCAGATCGTTGGTGTCTTTGCGCGTCATCGGTTTATTGGTCGGGATGATCACGGTTTCCAGGTTGTAAATACTCTGGAATTCGAACGCTTCGGTGTCGGCCGTGCCGGTCATGCCGGAGAGCCTGCCGTACAAGCGGAAATAATTTTGAAAGGTAATCGATGCCAGCGTCTGCGATTCGTGCTGAATTTTCACGCCCTCTTTCGCCTCGACCGCTTGATGCAAGCCTTCCGACCAACGACGGCCCGCCATCATCCTGCCGGTGAATTCATCGACGATGACAACTTCGCCGTCTTGCACCACGTACTGCTGGTCGCGATGGTACAGCGCGTGCGCACGCACCGCCGCGTAGAGATGGTGGATCAGCATGATATTGGCCGGGTCGTAGAGCGATGCGCCCTCAGGCAGCAGGCCGTTTTTTACCATCAGTGCTTCGGCGTGCTCGTGGCCGGTTTCGGAAAGTAATACCGTGTGCTGTTTGAGATCGACCAGATAATCGCCCTCGGCGTCTTCCTTTTCCTGCGCGGTCAGGTGCGGCACCAGCGCGTTAATCTTCACGTACATTGCGGCGGAATCTTCGGCCTGGCCGGAAATAATCAGCGGCGTGCGCGCTTCGTCGATCAGGATCGAATCGACTTCATCGACAATGCCGAAATTAAGACCGCGCATCACGCGCTCGCTCTTGTTGGTCACCATATTGTCGCGCAAATAATCGAAGCCGAATTCGTTGTTGGTGCCGTAGGTGATGTCTGCTTTGAAGGCGATCTGCTTGGCGTCGTGCGGCATTTGCGACAGATTGCAGCCGACCGTGAGACCCAGAAAATTATGCAACCGACCCATCCATTCCGAATCGCGTTGCGCGAGGTAATCGTTCACCGTCACCACATGTACACCTTTGCCGCTTAACGCATTCAGATACGAAGGCAATGTAGCCACCAGCGTTTTTCCCTCACCGGTTCGCATTTCGGCAATCTTGCCATCGTTCAAGACCATGCCGCCGATCAGTTGCACATCAAAATGCCGCAT
>JAYVXF010000199.1:0-5142 GCA_043793345.1 Betaproteobacteria bacterium
CGATCGGTGCTGCGGTCGCCAATCAGTCGATCAAATCTTTTCACTACGCGCCCGGTTTGGGCGAGCGCACCGAAGCATTCATTTGTTTTTCACTGATGATCCTGGATGGCGCACGGCTGGTGCTGTGGACCTGGGTTTTCATCGGCGTGATCGTGTACACGATGGCGCAGCGGCTTTACCACGCGTACCGAATGTTGTCGCCTGACGCAGACGGCAGCACGAGAGCCTAGCCCGGTTATTTCAGCAACGCCAACACACGCTTGAAGCACGCATGCTCGCAGGAGCCCAGCCATTCGAACGCAACCATTTCCACGCTCACGATGCAGGCGCCTGCCTGACGCAATCGCTCAATCGCGAGATGATGATTTTCCGCCGACCGCGAGCCACTCGCCTCTGCCACCACCCATACGTTCAGGCCAGCCCGCAACAAACCGAGCGCGGTCTGGAGCATGCACACGTGCGCTTCGCAGCCAGCGATAACGACGTCCCTGGCAGACGTACGGTCGGCACCGCGCAGGAGATTGAGCAGCCCATCTTCACAGGCATCGAAATGCATTTTTGAAATCGTCGTATCGCAACGCGTGCGGATCGCGTCTGTATTCGGCCCCAGACCTTGTGGATTTTCCTCAGTGCCGATGACGGGTATGCCCAACGCCTTCGCGACATCAGCCAGTTGCGTTGCATGCGCCACCGCCAGAGCACCGCAATGAATGGCAGGCAACAACCGTTGCTGATAGTCCACCAGCACGAGAACGGATTGGCGCGGATCGATCAAGTTCGTCATCGACAAAGTATACATTTGAAAAAATAATTGAACGGTGGTCAAATCGAGTATTGATGCTTGAAGGAGTAAATGATGAATGCTGCCCTGCCCGCTGCAACGCTGCCCGCAAACTTGATGACATCGACCGACTATCGCGAGTCACTGCGCCGCTACAAACCGGTGGTCTATGTCGATGGCCAGCTAATCGATTCGGTGGTGGATGCGAGAAGCTTGCAGCCGGGCATCAATGCACTCGGCGTGACTTATGACTTCGCGCACGATGCCGCGATGGCGCCACTCATGACGGCGGTGCAATCATCCAGCGGCAAAACAGTCAATCGCATGCTGCATATCAACGAGTCCGCTGGCGACCTGCTGAACAAGCTCGAAGCGGTGCGCGTGCTGTGCCAGGAAACGGGCTGCGCACAGCGCTATCTGGCGCACGACGCGTTGAATGCCATCAAGCAGGTCAGCGCACGCATCGACGACGCACGCGGCAGCACCGAGCACAGCGCACGCTTTGCAGCTTTTCTGCAGCGCGTGCAAGACGAAGACCTGTCACTCGGCATCGCCATGACCGATGCCAAGGGAGATCGCTCCAAGCGGCCGCACCAACAGGCGAACCTCGATACCTACGTCCACATTGTCGAGCGCAACGGCAAAGGGATTGTCATTTCGGGTACCAAGGCGATCGTCACCGGCGCGCCCTACATGCACGAGTTTCTGGTGATGCCGTGTCGCAATATGACCAGGGAAGATGCCGATTTCGCGGTGTGCTGCGCGGTGCCGGTCGACGCATCCGGCATCACCATCGTCGCGCGACCGGCTGGCCGGCCCGGCGAAAAAGTCGAGCACGGCGCGGCATTGTTTTCGCGCCGCTATGGGCAATCGACCAGCGTGGTGATTTTCGACAAAGTATTCGTGCCGTGGGAGCGGGTGTTTTACGCCGGTGAATGGGAACACTCCGGCGCGCTGACCTACAACTACGCGACGCACCACCGCCATAGCTGCATCGGTGCGCGCGCAGGTTTCGGCGATTTGCTGATCGGTGCGGGTGCCTTGATGTGCGAGGCGAACGGATTTGATCCGGGCGAAAAGAGCAACCTGCGCGAGCCGATGGTCGAGCTCATCAAGATCACCGAGGGCTTCTTCGCCTGCGGAGTCGCGGCGAGTGTCTACGGCACCCGCGACGACTACAGCGGCAGCTTCATGCCCGAGCCGGTGTTCGCCAATATCGGCAAGCTGCTGTTGGCGACCCAGATTTACGATATGCACCGGCTGGCGCACGAAGTTTCCGGTGGCCTGATCGTGGCATTACCGGGGCCGGACGAAGACCACAACCCGGCGACCGCGGCGACTCTCGCCGAAGTGCTGCGCGCGAACCCCGCCGTGCCTTACGACAAGCGCATCGAAGTGGCGCGTTTCGTGGAAGACCTGACCGCGTCGTATCAGGGCGGCTGGTACTCGGTCATCAGCCTGCACGGCGGCGGCTCCCCTGCCGCAATGAAGCAGGAGATCTGGCGCAGCTACCCGGTGGGTAGCAAGGTTGAACTCGTTGAGCGTCTGCTCGACCGCGGCGTATTGCACGATGAGACCCGCGCCATTACCCGCAATCGGCAGCCGGGGCGATGCTGCGATACCGGGTGTACGCAGCCGGGGCAGGCGGTGATGGTGCCGCTGCCGATGGTCAGCAAGAAAACGTAACCATGAAATTGCAGATGCTGCGTTCCCTTGAGGGCTGACGCTTATTTTCGAAGGGTAGCCGTCCCTCATGACGCTCTTATGGCTATTTGAAGATCAACTGGTGTCTGCCCTTAATGGCACTACCTTAAGAAAAAACACCGCTGTCATTTCGAACAACGAGAGAAATCTGTTTTTTTCTTGAAGTAGAAAAGCAGATTTCTCACCTGACGAAACCGGGTTCGAAATGACACGACAGAGACGTTGCCAACAAGTCGACTGGGGTAATCCAACGTTCAGAACCTGTGGGCTTTGGTCTTGAGGTTGCGATACTGACCCATGGCTCCCTTTATTGATCACGGTAAACACTAGCACTGGCGCGGTGTTTGGGGCATTTTATGGCGGTGGGGCCCGTGGGATGGCGATCTGCGTTGGAATATTCTGGGTGACGTGATATTGAATCGCCCGCGTTTTCAATCGATGCTGACCCTGTTGATTTCAAGGAACCTTGGAATTTGGAAATGACCGGCTCGTCACATCGCGAATGCAGCAAAAAAATAAGCGCCCGCAGGTTCTGCTATTGCCGAAAACGGGCGTTCTGGAGCTATGCGTTACAATTTGCGAACGGTGCAGAACGCATGCCACATCGGACAAAAAAATGAACAGCCAACTTTTCTACTGCGACAATCTGCACGTGCTGCGCGAGTCCGTCGCCATGGAGAGCATATGAGCAACAAAAACGGCGAGGACTTCACGAATTTTCTTGGTGCAACCACACAGACAAGAAAAGAGGCGCTGCTTGAGAAGTGCAGGAAACTAAATGTCTCAATCCACGTTGATGATCCGACCGAAACTTCATCTGGCGCCTACGCCAATTTGCGGGGACTTGCTTCCGAAGCAGAACTCGAACGAAGACTGAATTCAAAGATAACGGCGCGAACTGCGGTTCGCGCGTTTTGGCTTTCCACTGTAGCTATTTTTGTCTCCGTTGCCGCATTGGTAAAGTCGTTCCATTGGCTGTAAGACCGAATTGAACTTGCATTAGCGGCACCAGACACTATCGGGGCGACCATGGAAATTGTTTTTTACTTGATATTTTGCGGTATCGTCGGCTACGTGGTTTTCCTACTTGCAACTCGATTCAGGGGCTTCGATGACCCGAAGCCAATGTCAAATCAAACACTAATCGCAGCTATTGCTGGGCAAGCCGAATGGTTAGAAAAAATGAGCGTCGCGCCGGTGGAGAGTCAGAACTCCGCATCCATTATTGAACTAGCAACGAAACGAAGAAAGTACATAGCCCGCCTTTGCTTAGAAGTGCTATCGAGAGATTCCGCCATGAGCGAAATGAAATATCCCGGGGCAACGGAAGCGATGCCCAGCGTATTTTCTGAGGCCGCAAAATTTGCACTTGAGCTGGAAGCCACCGGCGTAAGCAAAGAAAATGCAGCAGTTCGAGCAGTGAAAGAGAAACTCTTTATTGCTAACGGGTTGAGATTTCCCACTCGCTGGGAAGTCTAGCCAGTAGGTAGGTTCAACACTTTTGGGGAACGGAATCAAAGGGGCCAGCTAGATGATTTTCAGGCTCGCGCCTCCCCGCGAAAACAAACATACACCAAGCATCCACGCGCCGTTTCAGGCCTTTTTGCCTTGTAAGCCCCGTCAGTTATAGAGTTTGATGGCTTACTTCTATCCCCGGCTGGACGCTTTAGCCGCGATGATCGGTACAGGATTGGTGGTGCGTACTGGGGCGTGCGCCGTCAGGTTACCGGCGCCGGATTGAACAGCACCAACGCGTTATGCAGTTTCCAGTGCTCAGCCCAAGTCTTCTTGCGACCGCTGGCAACATCCAGCATCAAGCGAAACAGTTCCCAGCCCACCTCCTCAATCGTGGCAGAGCCATCGGCGATTGCGCCGGCGTTGATATCCATCAGGTCGTGCCAGCGGCGCGCGAGATCGCTGCGTGTGGCGACTTTGATCACCGGGACTGCGGCGAGTCCGTACGGCGTGCCCCGCCCGGTTGTGAATACGTGCAGGTTCATTCCTGCCGCCAGTTGCAAAGTGCCACAGATGAAGTCGCTGGCGGGCGTCGCGGCAAAGATCAATCCTTTTTGCTGCAATTTTTCGCCCGGCGCGAGAACACCGGAAATCGGTGCCGTGCCGGATTTGACAATCGAGCCCATCGCTTTCTCGACAATATTGGAGAGGCCGCCGTGTCTGTTGCCGGGCGTCGTGGGGAAACCTCAGGGTCAGTATCAATTGAAAACGCCACCTTTCAACATCAGATTCTCCAGCACATTTCAACGCAGATCGCCGCTCCACGCGCCTCTCAGCCATAAAATGCTCCGAACACCGCGCCAGTGCTACATCTTGAGACTTCCACATCAGGTTCAATTTCAATCCCTAAGCCGCAAACGTCGCTCCACCCGCAACCGTTTCCGCATTCCGGTAAATCGCGCCATTCCTGGTCGCCATGAATTTATCGAACGGAATTTCTTCCTGCTTGATAAATCCCTGCGCGGGTAGCGCACCGTCGGCCACCATTTCGACCACCGCGCAAATACTTGCCGCCGTCGTCCACGAAATCGCGCGCCAGCTCGTGCCGTCGAGTTGCATGGCGGGATAGGCGCGCACGAATTCTTCGCGTGACAATCGCCCGTCTTTCTGCCCTTCCACTGCGGCGTGGACGAACACCACGT
>JAYVXF010000200.1:0-5093 GCA_043793345.1 Betaproteobacteria bacterium
TGCAATTACGACGCGCAAACGTTGCGGATACATCCTGCGTCATCACCGCCGATCTCGTTGAACACGGTACGCGCGGTGCGATAGCGATCACCGAATACATTGGCGTGCTGCACGACGCACTGCGGCACGCGAAATCAACACGTCCGTTTCACATTCACCGTCGGTGGTACTGATGAAAATGGGGCAACAACCGTTGACGACGGCGAATATGGCGGGGGTGGATGTTGGGCTTGGTAAAGCCGCCCAACCTACGAGCTACCCAAACCTTATGTTTACGAGAAAGGTGCCATTGCTAGTGACATCCCAGTACTTTGGCTGTTTTGGCGACAACTTTCCATTCTCTATCGCGTGATCGAAAATTTCTTTCTCAATGGTTGCGAGGTCTTCAATGTTTCTCTTTGCAATGCCTTGAACAGGAACCGTCGCAATCGAGGGATTCTGATGGTGGAAGTCGTTTCGGAAGCTCTTAAGAATGCCATTCATCGCTTCAGAACAGGACTGCGACACGATATTCTTTGCAAGGAAGATGCCGACTAAATCACTTAGGTCTTGATTGGGTGCAATTGCGCTTCTCTCGGCGATGAAGCGAATCAACCCCTCACACACCGCCTGCGTGGTCATTGCCGTTGCCAAGAAGTAGCCATCGCGATAAAGGTAGACGCATTCGGTTGATGCTTGAGCAAAGTGATGGTTCGGAACAATAAGTTGAGGGCGTATCTCCAGCGCACGCGCGACGCGTTCTTCAAATGTCGACTTGAAACGCGACTCGAGGTAGTGCCTGACCGTTTGTTCGTCGTCAGCATTCATTTGTGACGTCTAACGTAGAGCGAACCGGGCTGCGCGGCTTTTTGCGCAGCTCCGGTTGAGCGGCAGGTTAGCCCCGTCTTGGTTGAAGACGAAGGCCGCGTTATGCTTCTTAGTTGCAGTTGCTGCTGACTGATGAAACTGCATCTTCGTAGTCACTGTAGGCATTTTTGACGCGACGAAACTCAGTGCTACAGTCGTCACCAAAGTCCTGTGCTTCGGCGCAATTCCGGAGCTTTCGCGAGTAGTCCGCGAGCTCGGAGGCCGCGCCTTCCGCTCGCGAATGCGAGTCTCGACACTCCGCTGACTTGCCACTGCTACTTTGCGCTTTGATCCGACGGAATACGATAAGAACCTCCTGCCTCTCTTGAGGTGGAAGCTGCTCAAGCTTCTTCTTGCCCGACATGATGTCTTGGTAGTTTCTGAGACCGCGCTGGAGGTCTTGTGCCATTGCGACTGGCGCGACCTGGGCGAAGACAAATACGACGGCGATGAAGATTGTGCGCGTGAGTTTCATGTGCAAGGGTCTAACGTAGAGCTAACCGGCGCGGCGCGGCTTTATCGCGCCGCGTCCAGCGACCAAAGGGAGCGAGGTTGAGCGCCGGGTTAGCCACGGTGACCTCGCAAAGAAAATGACAGAGGGACAATGAGTGAAGACAGCAGAAATGCGATGTTGCCAGAACCGCCGAATAACTGTGAGATCCCTGCGGTAGTCGTGTCATTGACTAGGCCGAAAATGATAGTGGTGAGCAAGAGTGCGGCCCAGAATAGAACCCAGCCTCTAAGCAGAAAAGTTGGGCAAAGAGGCAAAAGGATTGCGCCCGTAGCAAGGCCTAACAGGACTGAAGGAAGCAGAATTGATAACCAAGCAAAAGTATTTGATGGATGCTCTGGACTTCCTCCGAGGAGAAAGAATCCATAGATCAGATTAGAAACAGCCCAGGTCCACCATAGCGGAGCCAATAAACCGATTACGGCAATGGTGATGATGCGTATGTGGGCATGCGACATAGAGTGGCTAACTAGTTTTCGACACCCAAACGCTGTCTACCATCCCGGTTGGGTGTCTAACTCCCCGGAACCAGCTGCCTTGAAACCCTTGACAGGCGCGGGTTTCGATCAATATGCCTTGTGAATTGATGGTACTAACAAAAGCGTAAAAAAACACATGCAGCCCATGCAGTCTGTATGCATCCTACAGCAGTTACGCGAACGCACCTGGTACTTGCATTGCAGTTGCGCAGCTTGGGTTGGACGCGAAGCGGCTCACGTCACAACATCGCCAACATTGATCGCAAATTTACCCGTCGCTTGTTGGGCTACGGCTGCGCCTAAACCAACGGGCTGCGCGCTATTTTTTTAGCTGAAACACCATCGTCGCCGGACAGCTTTCTTCAAGCTGTACATCCCGCTTGGCGCCTGCGACTCTGTAGGTACAGATAAAGTCGTTGGTGCCCTTGTCGTTCTTCAGACGCTGCGACCTGAACAAAACACCCTCGGCGATCTTCGGCTGCGACAGGCCAGCCGGTTCTGCTGTCGTCGGCGCAGTTGGCGCGGATGGCAACACCGGTGGCTCGGTTGGCGGGCTGGCTTGCGCGAACGCGATACTGGCTGCTGCGCCAACGAATAACAACAACGCGAAATTGCCGACTTTCATGATGCTTCCCCAAAAAACAGACTAAACAAAAACATCAAACTCATTCATCCGTGCGGCTCTACAGACATTAATGGCTGGAGATGCCCGCCAATGCTAGGGAACCTCTGATTAAGTGGCAGGCTCAGGACGAACGGTAACTTGTGGACTCCGTTCGTGGTGAGCTTGTCGAACCACATGCTGGAGATGCCCGCCAATGCTAGGGAACCTCTGATTGAGCCCTTCGACAGGCTCAGGACGAACGGTAACTTGTGGATTCCGTTCGTGGTGAGCTTGTCGAACCACATTCAAGTTTGACTTGATCAGAGGCTCCCTCGTGTTTCCAGCGTTTATGCTGCTAGCCTACCCGCGAAACGGATGCCTCACCACCACCGTCTCGTCACGATCAGGTCCGGTCGAAACCAGATCAATTGGTGTCCCCACCAGCGCTTCAATCCGCTTCAAATAAACCTGCGCGTTCCTCGGCAAACCATCCCACGTTTTCACCCCGTAAGTGCTCTCGCCCCAGCCCGCGTGATCCTCAAAAATCGGCTCGCAGTGGGCGATGCTGTCGGCACCGTAGGGAAGGATGTCGGTGATGCGGCCATCGATTTTGTAGCCGGTACAAATGCGCAAGGTCTCCAGCCCGTCGAGCACATCGAGCTTGGTGATACAGAGACCCGACAGCCCGTTGATTTGCGCGGCGCGTTTTAGCGCGGCGGCATCGAACCATCCGCAGCGACGCGGCCGGCCAGTGACGGAGCCGAATTCATTGCCGCGTTTGCGCAGGCGCTCACCGATGTCATTTTCGAGCTCGGTCGGAAAGGGCCCTGAGCCGACGCGGGTGGCGTAGGCCTTGGTGATGCCGAGCACGTAGTTGAGCGCTTGTGGGCCTACGCCCGCACCGGCCGAGGCTTGCCCGGCCAGACAGTTGCTGGAGGTCACATAGGGGTAGGTGCCGTGATCCACGTCCAGCAAGGCCGCTTGCGCACCTTCGAACAGCAGACTTTTGCCGTCCGCCATCAAGCGATGCAAATCTGCCGACACATCGGCAATCATCGGCTTTAAGCGCTCGCCCATTTTCAGCGTTGACTCGAACACGGAATCTACCGATACCGTTTCGGCTTTCAAATAATGCTTCAGCACGAAGTTGTGATAATCAAGCACCTCGATCAACTTCTCTTTGAAGCGCTGCGGAAAATACAAATCATGCAGACGGATTGCGCGCCGCGCGACTTTATCTTCGTAGCAGGGACCAATGCCGCGGCCGGTGGTGCCGAGCTTGGCGATGCCCAACGCCAGTTCGCGCGCCTGATCGATGGCGACGTGATACGGCAATATCAGCGGGCAGGCCTCGGAAATGCGCAGACGGCTCATCACTTCGACACCCGCCACCGCCAGTTCATCGATTTCATGCAACAACGCCTCGGGCGAAAGCACCACGCCGTTGCCGATGTAGCAGGTCACCTCGTGATGCAGAATGCCCGACGGAATCAGCCGCAGTACCGTTTTCTTGCCGTTGACCACCAGCGTGTGGCCCGCATTGTGGCCGCCCTGAAAGCGCACGACTGCGGCGACTTCATCGGTCAGCCAATCGACGATCTTGCCCTTGCCTTCATCGCCCCACTGGGTGCCGATGACGACGACGTTTCTTGCCATGTTGATTCCTTCGATTACGTGAGAGGGATGGGGTTGGGGATGACGATCCAACGACCGTTAACCATGCTGAGTTTGCGATCACAGCCGAGCTCGTCGAGATGCGCGTCGTGGCCGGGAAGATTGGCGACGACAGTTTCGCCTGACGCGCGCAATTTTGCGATTTCAATATTCGCTGCGGCATCGGGCTGCGCGGGGCCGAGGATGCGGCCACGGACGATCTCATCTTTCACCAGCGGCAACAAGGCCTTCAAATCCATGCTGAATCCAGTCGCCGGTCGCGCACGCCCAAAGGCTTTGCCGACCTCATCGTAGCGCCCGCCGCGCGCCACGGCGTCACGCGCACCGTGCGCGAAGGCGGCGAAAGTGATGCCGCTTTCGTAATTGAATCCGCCGAGCTCGCCGAGATCGACGCTGACCTTGATGCCTTGCTGTGAAAAATGTTTTTCAATCAATCGCAATTGCGCCAGCGCGTCGTCAATCGATTTTGTTTTCGGTAAAATTTCTGCTGCGCGCGACAATACAGACGCGTCCCCGTACAGCGTGGACAATGCGGCAATCGGCTGAAACGCCGCGCCCAGCTTGCCTTCCAGCGCGGCCAGCGCGGGTAAATCCTTGGCTTCGGTGGCAACAAAAGCTTCCTCGGCAACATCAGCAGACACGTTTGCACTCGCAATGAGTGAGCGAAAAATCGCCGGATGGCCGATGTCCAATTGCACGTCAACGACGCCGAGCGCGCGCAATACATCGACCATCAACTGCTGAATTTCGATGTCCGCTTCGAGACCCGCATGACCATACAATTCCGCGCCCGCCTGAAACGGCTGACGGCTCTTGCCGAGGCCCGATGGCAGGGTATGCAGCACACTGCCCGCGTAGCACAGCCGGGCAACACCTTGTCGATTGAGCAAGTGTGCGTCGATCCGTGCCACCTGCGGCGTGATGTCGGCGCGAATACCCATGGTGCGACCGGACAACTGATCAATCAATTTGAACGTGG
>JAYVXF010000201.1:0-5086 GCA_043793345.1 Betaproteobacteria bacterium
TGCCGTCGTTACCGCCATCGCGGGAACGACGGAAAATTTCATTGGCGTGTCACCAATATTGGAAACATCAATAATTAAAACCGCTCAGCAGGCGGCAGATAGCGCCATTGCCCGGGCAATAATTTTGCCATCGATATTTTGCCAATGCGGATGCGCTTGATGGCACGCACTTCCAGCCCGACAGCCTCACACCCATGCGCGATCTGGCCCGGCAGCGGGCGCTTGACGGCAAAACGCAAACGGGTTTCGTTTTGCCAGCTCACTTTCGCGGCGGGAATTGCGTGGCCATTAAAACTCAATTCGCTATTGAGTTGCTTGAGTCCGTGCGCACCGAGCTTACCCGCGACCTCAACAATGTATTCCTGCTCGACCGTGGCAGCGTCATCGACCAACTTGCGCAGCACCCGCCAGTCCTGCGTGAACACCGTTAAGCCGCTGGCGTTTGGCTCCAGCGGCAGGGTGGCCGACAGTTTGGAAAAGTGCCGCTTGTGCGGGCGAATTCCGGAGGCATCGTCGGCTGCGCGGTTGTCGAACGAAATCGTTGGCATGTCCGTGCCTGCGATCGCCGGCTGGTGGTACAAGATGGTCACCAACTCGAGCGGCGCGAGCTTCGCATCCGGATGAAGTACGACAAGCTGCTGCGAAACGCGGAACTCCGGCGTCTGCACCACTTGGCCATCGACCGTCACCCAGCCGCCTTCGATAAAAATTTCCGCCTCGCGTCGAGAGCAGGAAATCATTTCGGCAAGACGTTTTGCAAGGCGGACGGGTTCGGTCATGACGCTGCATCTCAGGGCGGGATTTGCTATTGTAAGCGTCAGCAGCGTTGCACCCGCTTCTGGTCACGCCTGATGAATTTTGTGCGAGCCGCAAATGACTCTCAACATTGAACCAACAAATCCGCCCAGCCTCGATGGCATCACCCTCGAAGGCATCGTCACTCAATTATCCGCAACCATCGGCTGGGAAGCGATGGCGGCCGCGGTGCCGGTGCGCTGCTTCATGTTTGATCCCAGCATCAAATCAAGTTTGAAATTTTTGCGTCGCACGCCGTGGGCGCGCAAGCAAGTCGAGCAATTGTATTTGCGACAGGGTGGTGGGTAACCGATCGAGGTCATGCCACTGGTGCAGGAAATTATTTTTTTTCGCGTGCTAGCATGCACGTAATCATCATCCGAGAGAGCGAACAATGACCAGGCAAAACATTAAAAAAACTTTCCTTACACTGCTGGTGTGTGTGGCAACGTTTAGCGCGATCACGAGCCACGCGCAGACCTGGCCCAACAAGCCGGTGAAAATCATCGCCGTGTTTCCACCCGGTGGTTCGGTCGATACCGTGGCGCGCATTCTTTCGTTCCAGCTCACCAGGCAACTCGGCCAGCAGTTTATTGTCGACAACAAAGGTGGCGCGTCGGGCTCCATCGGCACCCTGGCCGCAGCCAAATCGCCGCCCGACGGCTACACCTTCGCGGTGGTGTTCGACACGCACGCGGTCAACCCGAGCCTCATTCCCAATCTCTCCTACGACATCATCAAAGATCTCGCGCCGGTGATGATTATCGGCACCTCGCCGATGGTCATCGCCAAACATCCGGGTGCGGCGTTCAAAGATTTCAAGTCAGTAATTGCGGCCGGTAAGGTAAAGGCTGATGCGGCTTCCTTTGGCACCATTGGCTCCGGCAGTCTTGGCCATCTCGCGATGATGCAGATTGCCGGACAGGCGGGCACGACGTTCAACCACATACCGTACAAAGGCGGCGGCCCGCTGGTGCAGGATGCGATTGCGGGACACGTGCCGCTGATGATCGGCACGGTCTTTTTAGCCAAGCCGCAGATCGACGCAAAAATGCTGGTGCCGCTGGCGGTGACTTCCGCCAAACGTTCGCCAAAACTTCCCGATGTGCCGACCGTGGCCGAGCAGGGTGTGCCCGGCTTCGAGTCGGTCGCGTGGTGGGGTGTGGTGGCACCAGCAGGCACGCCGCCTGCAATCATCAACAAGCTCAATGAGGAATTGGTGAAAGCGCTGAAGACACCGGAAGTGGCTGAAAAATTATCCGCGCAAGGCATGGACATCGTCGGCAGCAAACCGGAAGCGCTACAGACTTTCGTGCAGTCGGAAATGGTGCGCTGGGCGAAAGTCGTCAAGGACAACCATATCAAGGCGGGTGAATAGTAAAAGTCAGCCCGCGTGGATGGCGCGATTCACCGCAGGCGAATACCCGCATCCTAAAGTATAGAACGCCATTTGGCGCGGCGTTTCAAGCATTATTGGCCTGAACGCCGCGCCAGTGCTAGAGCTTAGCTAAATAAAAACGCCGCGTTCTTTCGACCAGTCGCGCGTCAATTTCATCAATCTTTCCCTGCGTGCTGGTTTCAAACAAAACGGCAATCACACCACCGATAAACGCACGTCGATGTTGTTGCGCGTGGCGTTCGAATACGGACACACCAGATGCGCCGCATCGACAATCGTTTGTACTTCGGCTTTGTCCATGCCGGGTGCGCTGACTTTTAAATCCACCTCGATGCCGAAACCGCCGGGGATCTGGCCGATGCCGACTGCCGAGCTAATCGACAGGTCATCAGGGAGCTTCACATGCTTTTGCCCGGCGACATGTTTCATCGCGCCAATGAAGCACGCTGCGTAGCCGGCTGCAAACAACTGTTCCGGATTCGCGCCAATATTGCCCGCGCCACCGAGTTCTTTCGGTGTCGTGAGCTTAACGTCGACAACTTTGTCGGACGAGGTAGCCTGACCTTCGCGGCCACCCGTGGCGGTTGCGTGAGCACGGTAGAGAACTTTTTCAATCGACATGGTGTTTCCTTTTTGCTGGGTTGGTGGGGAAAAATCGGCGGGTTCCGCTAGGAGGCTGTATTGCGATCAGTGCTGCGCATGAGTGCCGCGCGCAATTCGCCAAGCTCTCTGGTGAGCGACTTGAGTTCGGAACGGGAACATTCGGTGGCGCAGGAAATATGCAGCGGCACGGCGAGCGCCTGTTTTTGCGCGCGTTTGCCTGCTGTCGTCAGCGCAACAATGACACGGCGCTCATCACCAGCATCGCGCGTTCGGGTGACGAAGGCGAGGGCCTCGAGGCGTTTCAACAATGGCGTCAACGTGCCCGAGTCGAGGAACAGCCGCTCGCCCAGCGCGGAGACGCTGCGCTGATCCTGCTCCCACAACACCAGCATCACCAAATACTGCGGATAAGTGAGCCCGAGTTTTTCCAGCAGCGGCTTGTATACCTTGGTCATGGTAAGCGACGCGGAATACAGGGCAAAACACATCTGGTTGTCGAGCAACAGCCGCTCGGCAGCGGGCAGCGCCGCCATTGGCGGGTTTTTTTGCGCATCTGCTGCTGGTGATCTGGGTCGAAGACGCATGGGCTGTCGGTGAAGAGGAGTGAATTAACTGCACAAAATTAAATTGTACACAAGTTAAAAGCAAATGTAAACATGACGGAAGCATAAAACGATTGGAAGCAGCGAGAGCCGCTGGTAGTGCCGAATGCCAATCCTGAAAACAGGTGGCACAATCCGTGATCGACGGGTTGAAGCGGCGCTTGCCTCAGCCTGCTGGCGCGGCGATACTGGCGTTGAATTGATTACACAGCAGTCAGGAATAATGACGACGATATTCATCCTGCACCGTCATTCCCGCCTTCGCGGGAATGACGAACCCTGATTTGAAACTGTCGCCATTATTTCTGACTGATGAATAAAGCCGGTTCAATTCCCGCACGGGAAATTTAACCGGCACGGCGTGATTGAGCACTCAACAGCGGGAGACTTTTGTCGTCATGCGGCAGCACAAATCCGAGCCAGCTGGAACGCTAGAACCCCCATCCGCGCTCCTGTCACGTCGCTCGTTTGTGGCGCGCGGTCGTGACCGCTGGCGGCGTCTGCGACCTGTCACCCGGCACTGGTTGACCAACGTTGCCATTGGCGTGTGGATTGAGCTGCTGCTGCATTGGGCTGGCCATACTCTGCACTGGCAGCCGCTGGTGTATGCGCAAAATTACGCGCTCGATGCAGTGATGCGTGCCAATGCAGCAGTCGATCCGACGCCGGCATTTCCGAACAATCGTGCCCCGCTTTCGCTTGCGCTGATCGATATTGATGATGCTGCCTGGCGCAGTTCGCAGTGGGGCGGAGGTGAGCCGTACCGCGCACCGCGGCAGCAACTGCTTGAACTGGTCGATAAGGCGTTTGAGAAGGGAGCAAGGCAAGTGGTGCTCGACGTCGTCGTTGAGGGCGCGCATCGACCGCAGGAGCTCGCTGAGGATGACGCATTTGCGGGTGGTCTCGATGATCTTCTTGCCAAGCCATATTTCAAATCTGATCCGCTCAAACAGTTGGTGCTGGTTCGCACCCTGCGCCAGCCACTCGCGCTCAACGTGCGGATGGCGGATGCGCCAGATCAATTGCGTGAGTTGGCCTATCCGGAAGGCTATTTGAGCGAGCTGCGCGAGTCGCCCGGCATAGATGCCGTGGTGAAAAATTCGGGCGGTCGCATCGTGGTGGCAGCACCGTATTTCAGCTATTCAAGCGACCATGTGTTGCGCGACTGGCAATTGCTGCAAGCCGTGTGCGCGCGCGATGCAGACCCGCAGGCACCAGGAAAAATTCGCGTGGTGCCCTCGGTTCAGTTGGCGGTATTGGCGCGCCACGTGGGCGTTGCGCCGGATATGTTTTCCAGGCAAGGCGGCAGTATGGGCGATGCGGTGGAAGCCCTACAAACGTGTGCGCCTTTCCCGTTGCAAGAAGGCGCTGCGCCAAGCAACTCGCAAAATGCGCGCCAGCGATCCGGGGCGCTTGAAACGCAGGTCGAGTCAGCGATCAATGCGAGCTGGAGCGCGATGCGCGAGGCTTTCAAGGGCAAAGGCATCGATCTCGGCTTTGGCGACAAGCCGCCGCACGGGCAGTCACTCGCCAACCGGGTCGTGTTTCGCATTGGCGACAGCCCGCAACTCGGCCAGGCACAGGTGATTCCCGCACTGGCTTTCCTCGATGGTACATCTCCGCAAAGCCTGCAAGACCGAGTGGTGGTGATTGGTCAATCGTATCTGGAAGCGGGTGATCGTCATAT
>JAYVXF010000202.1:0-5082 GCA_043793345.1 Betaproteobacteria bacterium
CTCACGCAAACGGAGACATATTATGAGCATGAGTGATCCAATCGCCGATATGCTGACTCGCATTCGTAATGCGCAGCAGTCGGAAAAAGTCGATGTGACAATGCCTTCTTCGAAAGTGAAGACGGCCATTGCCAAAGTGTTGAAGGACGAAGGCTACATTGAAGACTTCGCCATTCGCACCATCGAAGGCAAAAACGAATTAAACGTGAGCCTTAAGTACTACGCGGGCAAACCGGTTATCGAGAAGATCGAGCGCATTTCGCGCCCAGGTCTTCGCGTCTACCGTGGCCGCGAAGATATTAAACCCGTCATGAACGGTTTGGGTGTGGCCATTGTGTCCACCTCCCAGGGCGTGATGACCGATCGCAAAGCGCGTGCTACCGGTGTCGGTGGTGAAGTGCTCTGCATCGTGGTGTAAGGAGACCGACATGTCACGTGTAGGCAAACTCCCCATTACCGTCCCCGCAAAAGTCGAAGTGACGCTTGCGGCCAATGAAATTACCGTCAAGGGTCCACTGGGCACCTTGAAACAAGCGGCGTCGAGCGACGTGGTCATCAAGAAAGACGGCGACAAGATCGTGCTCGAAGCGGCCAACAGCTCACAGCAGTCGAACGCCATGTCCGGCACCATGCGCGCGTTGCTCGCCAACATGGTTATCGGTGTGGAAAAAGGCTTTGAGAAAAAACTGATGCTCGTCGGCGTGGGCTACAAAGCGGCGGCGGCAGGTACAAAGTTGAATCTGACGTTGGGCTTTTCGCATCCGGTCGTACATGCCATGCCTGAGGGCGTGAAATGTGAGACGCCGATACCGACCGAGATTTTGATCAAGGGTATCGATAAGCAGAAGGTCGGCCAGGTTGCCGCCATCGTGCGCGGATACCGTCCTCCTGAGCCATATAAAGGCAAGGGCGTACGTTACTCCGACGAGAAGATTACCCTCAAAGAGACCAAGAAGAAGTAAGCGAGGCCACCATGATCGACAAAAAATTATCCCGTATGCGTCGTGCCGCGAAAACCCGCGCCACGATCGCTCGTCTCAAAGCTGTGCGCATGACCGTGCATCGCACCAACACGCACATCTACGCGCAAATCATCGATGCCTCAGGCGCGAAAGTGCTGGCGGCTGCATCGACGGTCGAAAAAGAAGTGCGCGGCCAAGTCAAGAACGGTGCCAGCACCGAAGCGGCTGGCGTCGTTGGCAAGCGAATCGCCGAGCGCGCAAAAGCGGCTGGTGTTACTGCGGTGGCGTTTGACCGTTCAGGTTTTGCTTATCAGGGCCGTATCAAAGCCCTGGCTGATGCCGCGCGTGAAGCCGGTCTCACCTTCTAATCAAGGATTCGACAAATGGCAAGAAACGATCAGCAAGAAGACAAGGGCGACGGCCTCCGCGAGAAAATGATCTCGGTAAACCGCGTCACCAAAGTGGTGAAGGGTGGACGGATTCTCGCGTTTGCAGCGCTTACCGTGGTTGGCGATGGCGATGGCTCTATCGGCATGGGCAAAGGCAAATCGCGCGAAGTACCGGTAGCGGTGCAAAAAGCGATGGAAATGGCTCGCCGGAAACTCGTCAAAGTTTCGCTTAAAAACGGCACGCTGCATCACGAGGTGATGGGCAAGCACGGCGGCACCAAAGTATTCATGCAGCCTGCGCCGGAAGGTGCCGGTATCAAGGCGGGCGGCGCGATGCGTGCGGTGTTTGAAGTGATGGGTATTACCAACATTTCAGCCAAGTGCCACGGCTCGACCAATCCGTATAACGTGGTTCGCGCCACGCTAAATGGTTTGTCGCAAATTAGCCGTCCTTCGGAAATTGCTGCCAAGCGCGGCAAGACCGTTGAAGAAATTTTTGCTTAAAAGAGCACAGAGGTAAATCATGACTACCCAAAAAACCGTCACCGTGACGCTCACCAAGAGCATCATCGGCCGCCTGAAAGCGCATAAAGCATGCGTGCATGGTCTGGGCTTGAAAAAGCCGCACCAGACCGTCACTGTTATTGATACGCCGTCCAATCGCGGCATGATCAATAAGGTGAGTTATTTGCTGCGCGTCGAAGCTTAATTGCCGACGCACCGCACAAAACCTTAGCGAAAAATCAGCGAGAACATCATGGAATTGAATAACATTAAACCTGCGGAAGGCTCCACCAAGAATCGCCGCCGCGTGGGTCGCGGTATCGGTTCGGGCTTGGGTAAAACTGCAGGTCGTGGCCACAAAGGTCAAAAATCACGTTCGGGTGGATTCCACAAGGTAGGCTTTGAAGGCGGCCAAATGCCGCTTCAGCGTCGCCTGCCGAAGCGCGGCTTTGTTTCGTTGACGCGTAACGACATCGTTCAGGTACGTTTGTCTGAAATCGCCGCGATGCCGGTGGATACAATTGATCTGGCCGCGTTGCAACAAGCTGGTGTGGTGTCACACAAAGCACTTGGCGCAAAAGTATTTTTGTCTGGCAGCATCGACAAAAAAGTGAAGCTGGTTGGCCTTGGCGTGACCAAGGGTGTCAAAGCGGCGATTGAAGCGGCTGGCGGCAGCATCGAAGCCGCAGCAGTTGCAGCCTAAAGTCAGAACAAACAGGTATACACGTTGGCTTCAAACCCATTAGCAGCAGTCGGCAAGATGAGCGACCTTAAACGCCGTTTGGTGTTTCTGGTGTTGGCGCTCATCGTTTTCCGCATCGGCACGCACGTGCCTGTGCCGGGAATCGATCCGGCCACGCTGGCAAAATTGTTTGAGCAGCAGTCCGGCGGCATTTTGGGTATGTTCAATATGTTCTCCGGCGGCGCGTTGTCGCGCTTCTCGGTGTTTGCGCTCGGCATCATGCCCTACATTTCTGCCTCAATCATTATGCAGTTGCTGACGGTGGTGTATGCACCGTTGGAAGCGTTGAAAAAAGAAGGCGAAGCCGGACGCCGCAAGATTACCCAATACACCCGCTACGGCACTGTCGCGTTGGCGTTGTTTCAAGCGGTAGGCATTTCGATTGCGCTGGAATCGCAACAAGGCTTGGTGATTGATCCGGGCATGCTGTTTCGCTTTACCACGGTGATTACGCTGGTGACGGGCACGATGTTTTTGATGTGGCTGGGTGAGCAGATTACAGAACGTGGCGTCGGCAACGGCATATCACTGCTGATTTTTGCGGGTATTGTGGCGGGCTTACCGTCGGCAATTGGTGGCACGCTTGAGCTCGCACGCACCGGTGCGATGTCGATTCCAGCCGTGTTGTTTATCGCGGCGCTGGTGGTCGCGGTCACAATGTTTGTGGTGTTTGTGGAACGTGGCCAACGCAAGATTTTGGTGAATTATGCGAAACGCCAGGTCGGCAATAAATTGTATGGCGGTCAGTCTTCGCACTTGCCGTTGAAGCTGAACATGTCTGGTGTGATTCCGCCGATTTTTGCCTCTTCCATTATTTTGTTTCCGGCCACGGCAGCTAATTGGTTTAGTCAGAGCGAGAACATGACCTGGCTAAAAGACATCGGTGCCGCGCTGGCACCGGGTCAGCCGCTGTATACGATTTTGTATGCCGCTGCGATTATTTTCTTCTGCTTTTTTTATACCGCGCTGGTTTTTAATTCCAAAGAGACGGCAGACAATTTAAAGAAAAGCGGCGCGTTTGTTCCGGGCATTCGTCCGGGTGAGCAAACGGCGCGCTACATCGACAAGATTTTGATGCGCTTGACACTGGTTGGTGCGGGCTACATCACGCTGGTTTGTTTGCTGCCCGAATTTTTGCATATGCAGTACAACGTTCCGTTTTATTTTGGTGGCACGTCGCTGTTGATTATTGTGGTGACGACGATGGACTTCATGGCGCAGCTGCAGGCATACATGATGTCGCACCAGTACGAAAGCCTGCTGAAAAAAGCTAATTTCAAGGGATCCGGCTTTCCGGTTCGCTAAAACAGCTAACGAGGGTGAATGGCGAAAGAAGAAATGATCCAAATGCAGGGGGAAATCGTGGAAACGCTTCCCAATGCAATGTTCAGGGTGAAATTGGAAAACGGCCACATTGTACTGGGCCATATTTCCGGCAAGATGCGAATGCACTACATCCGCATCCTGCCCGGCGATAAAGTGACAGTGGAATTGACCCCCTACGATTTAACGAAAGCAAGAATTACCTTCCGCGCCAAATAAACGGCTTAAACGGAAATAAAAGGAGTAACGAATATGCGAGTTCAAGCATCGGTAAAAAAAATCTGTCGCAATTGCAAATTGGTGCGGCGTAAAGGCGTGTTGCGCGTGATCTGTACCGAGCCGCGTCATAAGCAGCGCCAAGGTTAACGGTTAAGAGGCACATTCAAAATGGCACGTATCTCCGGCGTAAACATCCCCAATCATCAACACACCGAAATCGCGTTGACCGCGATCTACGGTATTGGCCGTACCAGCGCGCAAAAAATCTGCACGGCTGCAGGCGTGAACAGGGCAGCCAAAGTCAAAGATTTGACCGATGGTGACTTGGACAAGCTACGCGAACAAATCGCCAAGTTCACGGTAGAGGGTGACCTCCGCCGCGAAATCTCCATGAGCATCAAGCGCCTGATGGATTTGGGCTGCTACCGCGGCACGCGTCATCGCAAAGGCCTGCCGGTGCGCGGGCAGCGTACACGTACCAATGCACGTACCCGCAAGGGCCCGCGCAAAGCCATCCGTTTGGCGAAATAAAAGTTTAGAGTGAAGGAATCAGCATGGTAAAACCCACCACTGCAACGCGCGTAAGGAAGAAAGTCAAAAAGAATGTGTCGGAAGGCATCGCGCACATTCACGCGTCGTTCAATAACACCATCATCACCATCACCGACCGGTCAGGCAACGCATTGTCATGGGCGACGTCGGGTGGTGCGGGCTTCAAAGGCTCGCGTAAATCGACGCCGTTTGCCGCGCAGGTTGCAGCAGAGTCTGCCGGTAAAGCCGCGCAGGAATGCGGCATCAAGAATCTTGAAGTACGCATTAAAGGCCCGGGCCCAGGACGCGAATCTGCAGTCCGTGCATTGAACGCGCTGGGAATCAAAATTTTGTCGATCGCTGACGTGACGCCGGTACCACACAATGGTTGCCGCCCACCCAAGCGTCGCCG
>JAYVXF010000203.1:0-5081 GCA_043793345.1 Betaproteobacteria bacterium
GCTTTATCATTTTGTTGCCCGTGACGTGGAAGGCCTTATTGTCAAAGATTACAGCCGCGTAATCAAGGACGACGTATCAAAGCGCTTTCCACCGGCCACCTGTACTTCGGCATAGAACGCATCGATTATGGTCGTTAAGGGCAGTTTTGCGCCGTTACGGGTGGCTTCTGACATGCATATCCCCAAGTCTTTACGCATCCAGTCGACCGCAAAGCCGAAATTGAATTCGCGCTTCAACATTGTCTTGCCGCGATTTTCCATTTGCCACGATTGCGCCGCACCTTTGGAGATGACGTCGAGCACCAGATTGCCATCGAGCCCTGCTTTCTCTGCGAATGCCAGGCCCTCCGCCAGCGCCTGCACGAGGCCGGCGATGCAGATCTGATTGACCATCTTGGTCAGTTGCCCCGCACCGGACGCGCCCATCAGCGTGGTGGCTTTGGCATAGCAGTCGATGACCGGTTTGGCTTGATCAAACGCGAGCGTGTCGCCGCCGCACATCACCGTGAGCTGGCCCTTCTCGGCGCCGGCCTGTCCGCCGGATACCGGCGCGTCGATGAACTGCACAGCTTTATTCTTGGCAACTTCATAAAGCTTTCGCGCGACATCAGCCGACGCGGTCGTATGGTCGACGAGAATGGTGGCGGATTTCATCGCCGCAATCGCCGCATTGCCGACTTCCAACAAGTCGTTATCGTTGCCCACGCACATCATCACCATGTCGGCGTCACGCACCGCGTCGGCTGGCGTTCTGCCGAGCGCGCCGCCGTGCTGCGTGACCCACGCTTCTGCTTTTGATGTGGTGCGGTTGTAGACGGTGACGGCGTGCCCTTTGGCTTGAAGGTGTCCGGCCATGGGGTAGCCCATGACGCCGAGGCCCAGAAATGCGATTTTCATGTTGTGCTCCAGAATTTAAGGATTGACCAGATTGGGTGGTATTTTTCCCGCTAGTGCTGCCGTGATGTTTTCCGCCGCGAGTGCTGCCATGCGCATGCGTGTGTCGCGCGTGGCGCTGCCGATATGCGGCGTCAGCACGACATTATCGAGTTTGAGAAAATCAGGATTCAATGCAGGCTCGCCTTCAAAAACATCGATACCAGCACCGGCGATACGATTTTCTTTCAGCGCCGCAATCAATGCGATATCGTCAACCACGCCGCCACGGGCGGTATTGATAAAAATCGCCGTAGGTTTCATCAGCGCCAGATCCTCCGCTTTGATCAGGTGATGCGTGGCGGGTGAATACGGCACCATCACCACCACAAAATCGCTTCCGCGCAAAATGTCTTCTTTACTTGCGTACTGCACATTGAGACGGGATTCAGTGGCCGCATTGAGCCGCGTGCGATTGTGGTAGCTTACCTTCATGTCGAATCCGGCTGCCCGCCGCGCAATCGTCTGCCCAATGCGACCCATACCGATGATGCCGAGCGAGGCGTGATGAATGTCGGTGCCCAGCCATTGCTGTAGCGCGAAACCTTTTTTCCATTCGCCATTGCGCAAGCGTCGTTCGGTTTCGGTGATGCGCCGGGCCGTCGCCATCAACAGCGCAAACGTGAGATCAGCCGTGGTGTCGTCGAGCACACCCGGTGTGTTGGTGACCATCACGCCGCGCTTACTCGCCTCGGTGACATCGATGTTGTTATAACCGACGGCGATATTGCTCACCACTTTCACAGATGGACAGGCAGCAAAAAAAGCTGCATCGATTTTTTCGGTGAGACAAGCGAGGACTCCCGCGCAGCCTCGCGCGCGGGCGCGCAGCGCGTCGGCCGTAAGGATATCGTCGCTGTCGTTGTGGTCTACGTCGAATTGCTGCGACAGCTGCGCAACGACTTCCGGGAAAACCTGCCGGGTAATCAGAATTTTTGGTTTCATGAATTCATGGAAAAAAGCGGGCCGCAGTGCGGCCCGAAGAGTTATCGGATTGTCGGACTAGCCGCCGCCATACAGGTAATAGGGCAACCACAGCGTCATACCCGGCCAGATGTACATGAACACCATGCAGAGAATCACGATCAGCATGTACGGCATCATGCCGGCAAAGATCTGATTCAGCGTCACGTGCTTCGGTGCCACCCCTTTCAAATAAAAGGCCGACATCGCCACCGGTGGCGACAGGAAAGCCGCCTGCAAATTAACAAATACCAGCGTGCCCCAAAGTATCGGATCGATGCCGAAATGTTTGAGCAGCGGTAAAAAAATCGGCACAAAGATGACGATGATTTCAGTCCACTCGAGCGGCCAGCCCAGCACAAAGATAATGGCTTGAGACAAAATCATGAACTGCAACGGCGTCATGTTCAGCGATAGCACCCAATGCTCCACCAGTTGCTGGCCACCGAGTATCGCGAACACCGCCGAGAACAGCGCCGAACCGACAAACAGCCAGCAAACCATCGCGGTCGTTTTCGCCGTGAGAAATAACGATTGCCGGGTGCGCTCCATGTCCAGCGTGCCCGCATGCAGGGCTAACAGGAACGCGCCGAATGCGCCGATGGCAGCCGATTCGGTTGCCGTGCATATGCCGAACAGGATGACCGCCAGCACCAGCACGGTCAGCAGGCCCAGTGGCATTACCGATTCGATCAGCAATTTCAATATAACGAATTGCTCGCCCTGCAAAATCCAGTAGTAATACAGGAGCAATAACCCGGTTGCGGCGGCGGCAAGCCAGAAATAGAGATAGAAAGATGGCGAGGGTCCGCTGGCCGATGGGGCGGCGTTGCCAGTAGCGAGTTCAGGCGTTCCCATCGCCTGAGGGGTTTCGGGATCCTTCGCTGCGGTTTCTGTCGTTGCGGTGCTGGCGCTGCCCAGTTCCTCGATTTTGTCTTCCTTGACCTCTGCCGTTTTCACGCTAGCAACTGTCGGAATGCTGGCGGCAGCTCCTGAGGCGGCCTGCACGGCTGCGGCCACCGGCTTGGCGACCACTGCGTCTTCCTGTTGGTGAATGACCACGTACCACCAGATTCCCCAAAACGTCGCGATCACCATCAGCAGTGGAAACACCATTGCCGTCACATTCTTGACGATGGTGCCGTAACCGAAACGCTTGCCGTCATAATCGATCTTCATTGCCCGGGCGGGGCTGAGCAACGCTTTTAGTAAGCCCACTGCCATGTTTTGCGAGTAGGCCTGCTGCAACTGCGGCACCCATGCCGGTATCGGCGCGCGGGTTTCGCTTTCGGGCAGCTTGGGCGCAATTTTCGGATTGATGAGCGCCCAGCCGATGATGTAGATCAAATATAAAAACGCCAGAAAAAACCCGGGGAACATCGCTGCCGCGTATAGCTTCACCACCGATTGCCCGGCGATTGCCGCGTAGACGATGATCATCACCGAGGGTGGGATCAAAATGCCGAGCGTGCCGCCGGCCGTGATGACCCCCGCTGCGAGTCTCACGTCATAGCCCGCTTTGAGCATGGGATTGAACGCAATCACGCCCATCAGCACCACCACTGCGCCAACCAGGCCGCTGGCGATGCCCCAGAAAGTGCAGATGATCAACGTTGCCACCGCCAGCGCTGCGGGCACCCGGCGAAACGCCAACTGCACCGCGTAAAACATTTTGTCGACCAGCGCGCCGCGTTCCATGACGTAGCCCATCAGCACGAACAGCGGTATGGATATGAGCGTGTCATTGGTCATCGCACCGTAAGTGCGTTGAACCATCAGATCAAAGATGCGGTTTTGTGTCCACGATTGCGACGGGTCATAAAAGGCGATGAAGCCGAAAAACATGCCGAGCCCCATCAGCGTGAATGCGGTGGGGAAGCCCAGCATGATCACGACCACGATCAGGCTCAGCATCAATAGTCCGAGTGCGGGATCGCTCATTTGTCGCGCCCTTTATTTTTCGTTTCAAGTTTGGCGATTTCGTCGGCATGGCCACGACCGACATCTTCTGCGGCTCGGTCCCCCAGGCCACGCTTCGAGGCTACTTCATCGATCTCATGGGCCTGTAGGATCACGCGATTGCGAGTTTCCTCATCGACGTGGGTGCTGCTGGAGAGCTGTTGCTCGATCACGTCGATTTCCTCGGCATCTTTCAATCGTTCCGGCCACACGCCGGTTTTGAGACAAACCACACAGCGCACGATCTCAGCAATTCCTTGCAGCATGACCAACGCGCCGGCAATCGGAATGAACGCCTTGAACTGATAAATCGGCGGGCCGTCTGCGGTGACGCTCGAATGCTCGCGAATCTTCCACGCAGTGTCGGCGTAATCCCAACCGGCATAGCAAAGTGCGGCGATACCCGGCAGGAAAAAAATAAAATAGAGCGCCAGATCGAGGGACGCTTGCGTTCGCGGTTTGAAAGACCCGTACAGAAAATCGCCGCGCACGTGACCATTCTGCGCCAGCGTATAAGCCCCGCACATCATGAACGTCGTGCCGTAGAGCATGTTGGTAATGTCGAAAAACCACGACGACGGGTCGTTCAGCAGATAGCGCTTGAATACCTCACCGACCACGACCAGCATCAACAGCCCGATCACCCAGGCGAAAGCCTTACCGCTCCAGGTGCTGACGCTATCGACCCAAAACAAAAACCGCTGGACCCGCATGATGCCTCCCTTTTATTTTCACCCACACAGACCGCGCGCACTCAAAAAAACACCACCATGCGTGTACCGCAGGGTGGTGTCGTCGTGTCGAGACCGACTATGCCTTCTTGGCGAAATAGTGGTTCGCGGCCACCTTGAAGTCGATGTTGGTGTCGTTTTGCCAGCTGGTCGCCCGCTTCGCGAATGCACGTTGCGACTCGATGACGCGTTTGAACATCGGGTTTTCCGCCGATTTCCTCGCCACAATCGCATCCCAAACCGCCAACTGCTCGGTGAGAATCGAATTTGGCGTTTTGTAGAATTTGACCTTGTCCTTGGTCTGCAGCTCGATGTAATCGGTCGAGTAGCGCTCAATGGACTTCCACGACATGTCCGCCGACGAGGCTTCCACGGCAGTGGCAATAATGGATTTCAACTTGCCTGGCAATGCATCGTATTTCTTTTTGTTGAAAATGATTTCAAACTGCTCGCCAGACTGATGCCAGCTTTGCAGCATGCACACCTTGGACACGT
>JAYVXF010000204.1:0-5064 GCA_043793345.1 Betaproteobacteria bacterium
ACGCGTTCGCCTGGCTGTGGTGCAAGCTCCTGAATAATCCGTGCTTCCATTTTGGGTGCCATCATGAATTGACCATGACCCTCGCCGAGAGGAATTTCCATGTCGGTGAAGGCGATGGCACGGTAGGCCTGTGGAACGAAATCTTCGCGCTTGACTTGAAACAACAGGTCGAGGACATCCTGATCCAATACCTCCCAGGTGCGGATCTGCTGCTCGATCATATTGAAACGCGCTTGCTCGAAATCCATGTCAGTCACGTCTGTCTGTTGGCGTTTGTCGGGCGTGTATTGCACCCGCACGATTGATGTTGGCTTCGATTGAAATGCGAAGCCGCGCCATTCTAGCAAATCGCTGTGAGTTGCCAGCATTCCTCATGATGACTTTGCGCTGGGACCAAGCTGCGTTGGTTTGTCGGCGAGCAAACCACGCACCAGCAATTCGCTATGTGTGTCCAGATAAACGTCCGGATCCATTTTGTCAATTCCACACAGGTCGAAAGAGTTGCGCCAAAGCATCAGCATCAATACCGGTGCGGCGCAGATGTGGGGCGTGTGCTCTAGTTCGATTGGACGGAACTCGCCAGAATCGATGCCGCGCTTAATTGCCGTAGTGATGATGGCCATGCCACGCATGATGACTTCATCGTGATAAAACCTGGCGAGCTCCGGAAAATTTCCCGCCTCCGACATCATCAGTTTGGTGATACCTGCCAACTTGGTGGCACCAATTTTTTGCCACCAGGTTTTGATCAGCAGCCGCATTAAATCCGCGCTGCTCCCCTGATAGGCGCGCATGCGGTCTTCGAATTCCACGATGCGCGCCACGATACCCTCGCGAACCACCGCCTTGAACAGATCATCCTTACTGTCGAAATAAAGATAGAGCGTGCCTTTGGAGACACCGGCGCGCTTGGCGACATCGTCCAGCCGGGTCGCGGCAAAACCTCGCTCGACGAACAATTCAAGCGCTGCGACCGCGAGCTCACCGGGGCGCGCGTCTTTGCGACGCCCCCAGCGGGGCTCAATAGCTTTTGCGGCGACGGGCATATGAAATTATTACTGACTGAATGGTCATTAAGATACGTGAGCGGCGCGCAACCGTCAAGTCAACGTGAATATTTGCGTTGCTGCATCGCATTGATTTGTGCGCTGATTCTACGCTTGGCACTGCCAATTGAAATCCCGCATTTGCGCCGTCGCGGTGATTCAATAAAATCGTCGCGCCATGCTCGCCAACGGCTTAGCGCATAGACGCGCGGGCCAAATTGAGTTAAGTTGTTGGTTGAACGCAGGGGTTCCGCCAATCCTTTCTCGCAATGCTCTAAGTGCATTGCCACTTCACACCCTCTCCCCCGGGACAAGGGAACACTTGAAGCGAAGCAGAGGGCCGGGGTAAGGGAAAGATTGGCGGATGAGAGACACCCTTTGAACCTGATCCGGATAACACCGGCGTAGGGAGCGTGAATCGGCAACACTCTGGTTCATCGCTCCCAGCCTTTGAGGAGTATTACGATGAATGCTGTTTTGAATCCCGCCAAATTTCTTGAATCCACCGCGCACGTAGACGAGGCCGCTGTCCAGCCGCTACCAAACTCGCGCAAAATTTACGTCGAAGGCAGCCGCGCCGATATTCAGGTGCCGATGCGCGAAATCTCGCAAAGCGATACACCCACTGGTATGGGCGGCGAAAAAAATCCGCCGATTTATGTTTACGACACTTCGGGGCCGTATACCGACCCGAATGTAAAAATAGATATTCGTTCAGGACTCGCAGCGCTGCGCGAAAAGTGGATTGTTGAGCGCAACGACACCGAGCAACTTTCTGGCATCACCTCGCAATACGGTCTCGCGAGGCTCAACGACCCGAAGCTCGCCGAGATGCGTTTCAACCTGAAGCGCCATCCCCGTCGAGCCAAATCGGGCGCAAATGTTTCGCAAATGCACTACGCAAGAAAAGGCATCATCACAGCGGAAATGGAATACATCGCCATTCGCGAGAACCAGCGCCGCGATGGCTTACCGGAGTTACTCACCAAACAACATCCGGGCGAATCTTTTGGCGCATCCATTCCGAAAATGATGACACCGGAGTTCGTCCGCGATGAAGTCGCCCGTGGCCGCGCCATCATTCCGGCCAACATCAATCACCCCGAATCGGAGCCGATGATCATCGGTCGCAATTTCCTGGTGAAGATCAACGCCAACATCGGCAATTCCGCGCTGACCTCATCGATTCACGAAGAAGTGGAAAAGATGACCTGGTCGACGCGCTGGGGTGGCGACACCGTGATGGACCTTTCCACAGGAAAAAATATTCACGAAACCCGCGAATGGATCATCCGCAATTCCCCCGTGCCGATCGGTACCGTGCCGATTTACCAGGCGCTGGAAAAAGTCAACGGCAAGGCAGAGGATCTTACGTGGGAAATTTTCAAAGACACGCTGATCGAGCAGGCCGAACAAGGCGTGGATTACTTCACCATTCACGCCGGGGTGTTGCTGCGCTACATCCCGATGACCGCCAAACGCATGACTGGTATCGTTTCGCGCGGCGGCTCAATCATGGCCAAGTGGTGTCTCGCGCATCACACGGAGTCGTTCCTCTACACGCACTTCGAGGACATCTGCGAAATCATGAAGGCCTACGACGTTTCGTTTTCATTGGGCGATGGACTGCGCCCCGGCTCCGGCTACGATGCCAACGATGAAGCGCAAATTGGCGAATTGAAAACCCTTGGCGAACTCACCAAGGTAGCTTGGCAGCACGATGTGCAAACCATGATCGAAGGCCCCGGCCACGTGCCGATGCATCTCATCAAAGAAAACATGGATTTGCAATTGAAGTACTGCCATGAGGCGCCCTTCTACACCTTAGGCCCACTCACCACCGACATCGCACCCGGTTACGACCACATCACCTCGGCCATTGGCGCCGCGATGATCGGCTGGTACGGCACGGCGATGCTCTGCTACGTCACCCCGAAAGAACACCTCGGATTGCCAGACAAGAACGACGTGAAGGACGGCATCATGGCGTACAAGATCGCGGCTCACGCCGCAGACTTGGCCAAGGGCCATCCGGGTGCTGCGATACGGGACAACGCACTATCGAAAGCGCGCTTTGAATTTCGCTGGGACGATCAATTCAATCTCGGCCTCGATCCGGAAAAAGCCAAGGAATTCCACGACGAAACCCTGCCGCAGGAAGGTGCCAAGCTCGCACACTTTTGCTCGATGTGCGGCCCACATTTCTGCTCCATGAAAATCTCACAGGACGTGCGTGACTTTGCGAAAGCGCAGGGAATCAGCGATGAAGATGCGCTGAAAAAAGGTATGGAAGTGAAGGCGGTGGAGTTTGTGAAGAAGGGGGCGGAGATTTATCACAAGGCTTAGCAAACGCGTGGGATTTTGACATTCCAATTTAGCGTCATTGCCGCGTCGCCCGAAGGAATCGCATGAAAAGAGAAATCGTCACCAAGTTGCACAATAGCTTCGAGGGCTGCGCACACCGACAAGACGACATCGAATACTGGAACGCCCGCGAGATGCAGGTGCTGCTCGGTTACAGCGAATGGCGCAATTTTCTGCTGGTAATCGACAAGGCCAAAATCACCTTTCTGAACGCGGGGCAATCGGTCGAGGATCATTTTGTTGATGTCAACAAAATGATCGATTTGGGCAAGGGAGCAAGCCGTGAAATTTACGACTTGGCGCTAACGCGGTATGCCTGTTTTGCAAACTGCACTTGCTAACCTAGCAGAGACTGCGGGGTGAAGCGGTGATTTTCCTGATCGAATATGATCGTGAGAGAGGGACACTCGTCCAACTTCTGAAGTATTCAAACGACAAACGCGCAGATGCCACGCTCGCGCGTCTAAATTTGGAGCTACTCCAGATGAAGTCCGACTTGGCGCACGAAATCGTCATCCTTGAGGCGGCGTCTGAGGAACACTTGCGTAGAACACACCGCCGCTATTTTGAACCTATCCGGACATTGGCTGATCCGGATGCTTCGATATTCGTGCCTAGAGCTGCTTGATTTTTGCCGACGAGTAATCTCGATTCGACATCGCGAAATCGAAAGCGTCTGATCCAACGCCACAAACCCTGTCAAAAGCTTGGCCTTCAACCCAAGTCTCTGAACTAAGGCTAGCTAAGTCCGAATCAACCCACATCATCCGTCATGGCGAGATCGCTCTTACCACCATTGCAAGGCTCACAAAGCGTCTGCAAATTATCCATGACGGTTTCCCCACCATCACTCCAAGCCCTGATGTGATCGATTACCAACGTCACGCCCGCTTGACTCGCGGGAGAAGTCCCGCACGCGCAGCACCTAAACTTGTCTCGTCGGTGAACGAGAAAGCGTAGACGCCAAGATGGATTCCGATTGGTGCGCTTTTTTATAGGGACAAGCTTCATGGAGAGCATCCCGGCGACTTCAGAGATCGCCTCACTGATCACAGTCTCAGGCGCATTCGAGGCCTCCACGAATGCTTCCAACGCCTTTCTCCACGATCCGAATCGATTTGTATATGTGGCCTCGTGAAACTTGGAAGTCGGGGGCCTGAAATCTGATTGCTTGGGTTGGCGACCAACATGCTCCCATACGTTAGCCATATTCATAAACAACTCATCAAGAGCAACCTTAGGTTTCCAGTTTGCGGACGTCTCAAGTCCGGCAGCTGTAAGTGCCAGAGCCCAAGAACCGAAGCGTTTCGCAACAGTCTCCGGAGAAAAACTGCCCAATGGGGTGTAGGATGTTTTGGATACGCCTTGAGTACCTAAGATTTCAGCGACCCTTTTTAGATCGGCGAGCATTTCTTCACGCGGGATGTTCATGCGTTTTTGAACGACTAAACCTGAGTGCTCCAGTGCGGCATTCCACGTTCCGAATCGGTTTCGCACTGTGGCCGAATGGAATCGGCCATGCTTATCGTATTCTTCTTTTGTAAGCGTGGCCTTTACTAGCCGATTTGCGATGTCCCTTAAGTCATCCAAGAGCACTTGATCTGCACAGTTCCTATTGTCGGGTTCGAGTTCATATTTCATTTCTACATCCCCA
>JAYVXF010000205.1:0-5054 GCA_043793345.1 Betaproteobacteria bacterium
GCGAAATCAGCACAAAAATAAAACTGCGCAACGAAAACCGCAACCGCATCGCACCCGCAATGAAAGTGATGCGAATTTCAACAAACCCCTAGAGTTTGCCAACCTGCGCGTCAAGTGCATCGTCATCGATCCGCCGTACAACACCAAAAGCGCGTTCGAGCACGACGACGACAATCTGGAACAGGCAAGGCTGAGCTAACGTTGTGGCGCGTGTAATCGACAACGTGAGCAAGGCAACGCTTGACCAGCTTGTCCGTCAAGCCGTGTCCCACAAGGTGAGCCGTAAATACTTGCCTCTCTATGTGGCGGAATTCGAGTTTCGTTACAATAACTGGATGAATGCCGACATATTTGGCGCTGCGATGCGCTTGTTAAAACGACTATCTTTCCCCGCGCTTTTGTTGTGGCCAGCGTTTGTGATGATTTTTGCGGCTTCATGTTGCGCCTTTCAAGGCAGCTTTCACTGCAAACTGCCACAGCACGAATCCCCAGAACAGCAGGCTGGCACAAGCTATGCCGATAGTGTTCTGAATCTTATTCTCGCTCCCACAATAAGCAACGACACCCATAAGAAAACAGAACCACAATCCGAGTGCAATGTAGTGTGCGGGCTTCTCAAAAAGACCGCTGCCGATGCGACGGCTTTCTTTACTTTGGTGCTTTGCTATGTCGTGTATCTTCAATTTATTTGGCTGACTAGGCAAGAAAATGTGTTGAAAGAGAGCATCTTGGTTGCCACCAATACCGCAGATGCCGCCAAAAAATCCGCCGACGCCTCGTTGCTGAGTTTGCGTCCGTGGCTCACCTGTCGTGTAGAAATTGCCGATGGTTTGACCTACACCGAGGAAGGGGATGCTTGTTTCAAATTCGTTTTCGAAATCAAAAACGTCGGGCACTCTCCGGCAATGGCTATCCGATTCAATCCGTTTCTCACTCTCCTTAGTCCCAAGCACGAACAGGCCATTATCAGACTTCAACGAATGGCCGAACTCAATCGGGGCTTGTTGCCAAGAACTCCCATTATTTTCGTTCCCGGAAGCGTAACGATAGAAGGGGCTGATCTGGGTTTGGTGCTGTTCCCTGGTGAAACTCACACGATCAAATATGCCCTTCGTATCAAACGGGACGAAATTGTAAAGTCTTGTGAAGATACCAAGCCGTCGATGAATTTCTGGCCGATATTGGCCGGCCTCGTTGAATATTCCCATCCACTGGCAAGTGTTCGAGCGGACACAGCTTTTGTCTATGACGTTGAATTTAGTGGTAAACGTTTTTTCAAGTTGGATGAAGTTATCCCGATGGAAAGTTTGAGTCTTTCGAGAACTGCTTTCGGGGAAGGCTTCGCCACTTAATCCAAGAAATAAGTGAAGTACCGCAATTCCGGCCTGTCGTTTAAAACTTTGCGCCGCTTTCTTTAACCTGCCAGGTACTTCATAATCGCCGAATTCTCAGGATAAATTGGTGGAACTCTAGCAATGGAGGGTTTCTTCAGGCATTTCATGCCTGGAAAGCGCGCCAGTACTAGACTTTCAAAAAAAGCTTTCCACAAGCTTCAGTAGGGAGTTGTGACATGGCCACCCGCTACGCCACAGACCATCTCGTCGAAGCGCAATTCGAGCCGGGTTCGCGAGGTCGCGTACTGAAAAATCTTCTCGACATTCGCGGCAAACGGCAAATGGACGCGAAGGAGGCGTTACATCTTGAGGCGGCGACCGATTGGGCGATCCGCCACGTTGCCGCTGACCAGCGCATTACCGCCAACGATATTTGCCGTTGGCACAGGCAGTGGCTGGGCGATTTGTATCCGTGGGCGGGCGAATACCGGCAGGTAAATATCAGCAAGGGCAGTTTCGCGTTTGCGATGTCAGCGCAAGTGCCGCGCTTGATGCAGGAATTTGAACGCGATGTGCTGGCGCGCTATACACCTTGTACATTCAATAGCCAGGGCGAGATGCTGGAGGCAATGGCGGTCACGCATTGCGAGTTGGTGTTGATTCATCCTTTTCGCGAAGGCAACGGGCGCGTGTCGCGTTTGCTCTCGACGCTGATGGCTTTGCAGGCGGGTTTGCCGTTGCTGAATTTTTCCGGTATTACGGGAAAACAGCGAGCGGCATACTTTGCTGCGGTGCGGGCTGGGATGGGGCGCAACTACGCGCCGATGGTGGAAATTTTCAGGCAGGTGGTCGCGGCCAGCAGCTAACGTTTCTTTGCGGGCAGTTTGCCGGGTGCAGGCGCGAGCGCGCGTTCAGCCGCCTTTTTCACGCCTTCAATGGCGGTCGAGGAAAGCACATTGGCGCGCAGCGCACGTTGGTAGTCCTGCGCGTTGCGCAAGTGGGAGTTTTGCTGAATTAGCGTTTTCGATGGCATGGTCACACTATAAAAGAACTGCCTGATTTGTTCAACCGCTTCCCGGTCTGGCTACACTCGAAATGACAGTGTTAGCTTTTTGGTGCTGCTGCGCGTCTCAAATAGTCAGCGAACAAAGCGCTTAACCGCCACTGCCAACCAACCCCCGCCGACTCTGTCCAAACGGATAGACGACTTTGCGCACGCTGGCACGAAACGCCGCCGCCACCGGCTGGCTCAGTAGCGGACAAGTCGGATTGCGGTACCCACCGGATTCAAGCGTCACGTCGTCGGCGTTTTCCGACCAGAGCCCACCGCGCACCGGTCGAAACAGCCACTGCACGTAACCACCGCGCGAGGCTTCGTGGATCAGATCCTCACTATCGGGCACGTCGGCGAGGATCGGCGAATCGCCGTCGATGCAAATCGGTGATGCGCCGAAGGCGTGCATGCCCATCACGGTCTCGTGTGCGTCGGCGCCCAAGCGCGCGAACGGTTGCGCCTCGACACGTTCGAGATTCCACGCGCCCAGCTCCCACGCCGTTTCGAGCGCCTCGTGATCGAGTTCGTCGAAGCGATCCCAGCGTTCATTCACTTGTAGCGCCGAACTCGGCACCGATTGGTAAGCCACCGTGTTGGTGTCGTCGGCAAGGCGCACCTCAATGAGGCCGTGCCAGTGCAGCGTGAGCACGGTGGGCGTGTTGGCGTGCGGGACGGCGGCGAGCGTGACTGCCACCAGTGGCAGGCGATTGGCAATCATTTGCGATTCGATAAGGCCCAGCAAATTCATGTTCGTCTCCTTGTTCAACGGGTGCGAACCGGAACAACAAATCGTGAAGTCACGTGCAATGGTATTTCGCCACATCTTCATCGCGGCGTGTTGCTAGCAAACGCGAGGGTTGGGTGCCAGAACGATGAACATCGTTGCCGGCAGGCGGTGTGCTACATTCGCAACGCCATGGCAGAAAAAATCACGAACAAAAATATCATCACGCGCTCGCTCGCGAGCGTGTGGCATCCCTGCACGCAGATGAAGCACCATGAGCAATTTCAGCTGGTGCCGATTGCGCGTGGCGAGGGTGCGTGGCTGATCGATTTTGAAGGTAAGCGCTATCTCGATGCAGTGTCGTCGTGGTGGGTGAATCTTTTCGGGCACGCCAATCCGCGCATCAACGCCGCATTGAAAGACCAGCTCGACAAGCTCGAACACGTGATGCTTGCAGGCTTCACGCACGCGCCGGTGGTCGAGCTTTCCGAACGCCTTGCAAAACTTAGCGGCTTGGGTCACGCCTTCTACGGCAGCGATGGCGCGAGTGCGGTCGAGATCGCGTTGAAGATGAGTTTTCACTATTGGCACAACGCGGGTCTTGCCAACAAAAAAAAATTCGTGAGTCTCGAAGGCAGTTACCACGGTGAAACAATCGGTGCGCTGTCGGTGACGGACGTGGCGATTTTTCGCGATGCGTATGGGCCGTTGCTGAATAACAATCTGCGCGTGCCTTTTCCGGCGAATCGCAACGTAGAACGAGAATCCACGGGCATCATGAAGGCAAATAGCCATGAAAGCCGCGCCAGTGCTAGTGTTTCACTTGAAAAATTACTTGCGGTACAGCATCATGAAATTGCCGCGCTGATTGTGGAGCCGCTGGTGCAAGGTGCGGCCGGCATGCGCATGTATCACGCAAATTATTTGCGACACGCACGTGCGCAGTGCGATCAATACGGCGTGCATTTGATCGTGGATGAAATCATGACCGGCTTCGGGCGGACGGGGACGATGTTCGCGTATGAACAGGCGTCGATCCTGCCCGATTTCGTTTGTCTGTCAAAAGGCCTCACGGGGGGCTATCTGCCGCTGTCTTGCGTGCTGACGCGCGACGCCATTTACGACGCGTTTTATCACGACGATGTCACGCGCGGATTTCTGCATTCGCATTCTTACACGGGGAGCGCGCTTGCCTGCCGCGCGGCGCTGGCCACGCTGGATATTTTTGCGTCCGACAATGTGATTGAAAATAATCGCGTGAAGGCACAACGATTTTCAGTGCACGCCGAAGCGGTTCGCCAGCACCCGTCAGTGGAGAATTTCCGTCACCTCGGCATGATCTGGGCGTTTGATGTGAAGGCGGCCAAGCCAACGTTCGCACGCGAATTTTTTGCCGCATCCTTAAAGCGTGGCGTACTGCTGCGTCCAATCGGCAACACCGTTTATTTCATGCCGCCCTACATCATCGAAGAGGATGAATTTGCGTGGCTGGTTAAACAAACAATCGACGTATTCAATGAAATGAAATCACGATGAAATGGTTGCGCGTCGTGTTGACGCTTGGTTTGTTGATCACGGCCGGTGCACAAGCGCAATCGCTGCCGCCGGAGGTCGCGGAAGTTTTTGCGAAAGCGAAAGTGCCGCTTGAGAACGTCGCCGTGATTGTCAAGGAGGCCGACAGCAAGGACACGCTGCTCAGTATCAATGCCGATACGTCGATGAATCCGGCCTCGGTAATCAACCTGGTGACCACCTACGCCGGGCTTGAATTGCTTGGCCCCGCGTACACCTGGAAAACCGAAGTCTTTGCCGCAGGTGAAATGCGCGGTGGCACGCTGCAAGGTGATCTGGTATTCAAAGGCTCCGGCGACCCGAAGCTTAACGCTGATCGCTTTACGTCAATGGTGACGAAGTTGCGCGAACGTGGCCTCAATGAAATCCA
>JAYVXF010000206.1:0-5037 GCA_043793345.1 Betaproteobacteria bacterium
AGCCCAAGGAATGCCAGCGCCAACTATCAGCCCCCAGACTGCACACCCGCAAGCGGCTTCGCTGCCGCCACACGCGTTCCAGTCGGGGGTATCACGCCGCTCGCAAGCGGCGCTGCCGTGGCGACCCGCCCAGAGCCCGCCGCGATGCCGAGCCAGTCCCAGTGCCCCTGCGCGATGGCATCCAAAATCGTCGCGCGGTTTTGCTGCGCGGCGAGAAATACGTTCGGTGCCAATTCGTTGAACTGCAGGTAGGCCTCGAGCGATTGATAGCCGCATGCGCCCTGATAAGCGCAGCCACTTAGAACGCGCGGCGCATCTGCTGCGCAATTGGCACCACGATCACAGGCGGCCAGCGACCACGCAGAAGCCCAATCGCGTGGGCTGAACGGGTCACCTGCGGCACCCAGGCGCTTGTCGATCAATTGTGTGGAATTCCACGTAAGCAAGGCACCCGCGCGCTGGATCGCGAATGGATCCCCAGTCGCCAAACCATCGCGCACCAGCGTGAGCTGGTCTTCGGTCAATCGTCTTGCCTCGACGCCACGCGCGTTGTCGGCGCGCGCCTGATCGTTGAATTGGTTTGCGGCCACCGCAATTTTGGCGCCGGGGTTGCCCGCTGCGGCGGATTCTGCATACAACCTGGCGGCATCTGCCGCCGTGATGTTGACACCAGCGAAGCCATCACAAATCGCGGTGACACGATTGTAGGCCTCCAGCCGCTGCTGGTTGTTTGAGTCATTTTCTTTCAGGCGATTTTGAAAACGCTCGCGATCCTGATCGGTGGTTTCTTTCGAGCCGTGTGTGCGCCCGGCGCAAGTCTCAATCGCGACGGCGGCAAAATATTTGGTCTCGCCATCCGCAGCCTCGGGATTGGCAATATAGCGGTCGTAGAAAGGCTTTAACTGCAACGCTTTTTCAAATTCGATGGCCAGCGCGCTTTTCAGCGGCATCGCGGCGCGCGTGTTGATTACCGGTGCGGTCGCCGATGTTTTCGGCGGCAACGCGGGAAGGGCGCTGGCGCTGTCGTGGCGCGGCGTGATCGCTGTAGTCTGAGCCGGCGCGGCAATGATGGTTTCAGCGATACCTTCAGGCGGAACAAAGTACCATGCGGACGCCGCAACGATGCCGCACAAGCCAAAAATCAACAGCAGATTTCGTTTCATGATCGTTCTTTAATATCGTGACACTGCATGTTAGCGGAAATGTGCGTTCGTCAAATGAAAAACGGCGCACATGACCCCGTTGACTGCATCGCACCGGTAACTAATTGTGAAGTATCTTGGACAAAAAATCCTGCGTGCGTTGCTTGCGGGGCGAGCCAAAAAAATCATCCTTGGTGCAGTCCTCCAAAATCGTGCCACCTTTTTCCATAAAAATAACGCGGTCGGCCACTTTCTTGGCGAAGCCCATTTCGTGCGTGACCACCATCATCGTCATGCCTTCCCTGGCGAGCTCGACCATCACGTCCAGCACCTCGTTGATCATTTCAGGGTCAAGCGCCGAGGTGGGCTCATCGAACAGCATCGCGATCGGCTCCATCGACAGTGCCCGCGCAATGGCGACGCGTTGCTGTTGACCGCCGGAAAGTTGCGCGGGGTATTTGTCCTTGTGCTCAATCAGTCCTACGCGATCCAGCAGCTTCATCCCTTTTTCACGGGCGGCCGCTTCGGTTCGACCGAGTACTTTGGTCTGCGCCATCACCAGATTTTGCGTCACACTCATGTGCGGAAAAAGTTCGAAGTTTTGAAACACCATTCCCACCCGCGAACGCAATTTGGCGAGATCGGCTTTTTTTGCGCCGACCGAAATGCCGTCGACGATGATGTCGCCTTTTTGAAACGGCTCAAGCCCGTTGACCGTTTTGATCAGCGTCGATTTTCCCGAGCCGGACGGGCCGCACACCACCACCACTTCGCCTTTGGTCACGCTGGTGGTGCAGTCAGCGAGTACCTGTTTGTCGCCGTACCATTTGCTGACGTTGTTGATTTCAATCATGGCCATAATTTTTATCCTTTATTTCCCGCATGCGACTGAAGAATATTCCCGACAAGTTTTCGTGGACTAAGCGCCGTCAGGTTTCAAACCGGGCCCGTTGAGCGTGACATCGTTTGTAATCGCGCGCTGACGCGTCGGATCCATGCGCGTCTGGATGAATTTCACCAGCTTTGACGCGCTAAAACAAATCACCAGAAACACGAGCGCGACAAAAATGTAGAGCTCCACAAGCCGGCCCGTTAATTGCCCCGCCTTGCTTGCCGCACCCAGGAAATCTTTGAGTCCGACCACATAAACGAGCGACGTATCCTGAAACAAAATGATCGCCTGCGTGAGCATGATCGGGATCATGTTGCGAAACGCCTGCGGCAGCACCACATAGCCCATCGCCTGCCAATAATTGAGTCCCAGCGCATAGGCGGCCCAAGGCTGGCCACGCGGCACCGACTGGATGCCCGCGCGAATAATCTCAGAGTAGTAGGCCGACTCCACCATGATAAACGCGACAATGGCCGAGGTGAATGGCCCGACCGCCTCGCCCTGCTGGCCGGTGAGCCACTTCATCAGCTCCGGCGTTAAAAAATAAAACCAGAAGATCGCCATGATGAACGGTATCGAGCGGATCAAATTAACGAATCCGGCCGCGGGATACGAAAGCAGTTTGAAGCTGGACAGCCGGGCTAGTGCCAACAGCGTGCCAAAGAAAATGCCGCCTGCCAACGCGATGCCGAACAACTGAAAGGAAAGTAACAAGCCGCCCCACAAAATTGGCAGGCTCTTCACAATAATGCTGAAATCGAAGTCACCCATGATCAGTGGCCTGCCTGCGAAACATAGCCCGGCACCGCGACTTTGTTTTCCACCAAGCGCATGATGAAAATGACCGTTAGCGTGATGACAATGTAGATAAGGGTTGCGACCGCGAACGACTCGAAGGTGCGAAACGTGTACTCCGAAATTTGCCGGCTTTGCGCGGTCAATTCCAGTACGCCGATGGTCAGCGCGGTGGAGGAGTTTTTGAAAATTGTCAAAAATTCAGACGTCATCGGCGGAATGATGAGACGAAACGCCATCGGCAGAATGACATATTTATAAACCTGCGGCAGCGTGAAACCCATTGCCAACCCAGCCGCTGTTTGCCCCTTCGGCAGCGATTCGATTCCGGCGCGCACCTGCTCCGCCACCCGCGAGGCTGTGTACAGACCCAGGCACAGCACGGCGGCGGTGAATTCCCACAAACTGAATTGCGCGAACGGCAGCGTGATGAGATTCGGATAGGTGCCTTTGAGCCAGTCGCCGATTTCAGTCGGGACAACCTCCGGCATGACGAAGTACCAGAGAAACATTTGCACCAGCAACGGAATGTTGCGAAAAATCTCAACGTAGGTGGTGGCAATCAGGCGCGGGATTTTCAGTGGCACGGTGCGAAGCACACCGATGACCGAGCCGAGCACGAAGGCGATTATCCACGCCGAAATGGACACCAGCATCGTCCACATCAGGCCGGACAGCATCCAGCCGAGGTAGGTCATGCCGCCGGATGGCGCATGTTCGAGAAGGAATTTCCAATCCAGCATATTGCGCTCCCGGCTTGCAGCGACGCGCTAATTTCTGCGCTTACTGCGGCAATTTTAATAATCTTGTTTTTATCTTCCTGCGACGAAAAATTTCCGACAGATTGCTCGCCCGTCACAACAAAAAAGGGGAACCGATTCCTCGATTCCCCTTTTTGCTGTCGACTTACTCTGGAAGCGCTTGCAGCTGGAAGCCAACTTTCAGCAGCGGGCTCATCGGCATGCCGATGGTTGCTCCCGATGGCAGTTTGCCGATGAACCACTTGTCGTAGATCTTGTTGATTTCGCCGGAACGCATCAGGCCGGATAGCGCGCGATTGGCAACGATGGCGAAATCGGCATCGTTTTTACGGAACATGATGCCGTACGGATCATACGAAAGGTAATCGCCGACCACGTCGAAGTCTTTCGGTTTCTTGGCGCTGGCGACCAGGCCATAAAGCAGCACGTCATCCATCGAGAATGCCGCAGCGCGACCGGATTCGACCGTCAGGAAGGATTCAGCATGATCCTTGGCGTTAAGGAACTTGATGTCCAAATTTTCCTTGTCCGACAGCGCTTTGATGACGCGCTCGTTGGTGGTGCCTTGCGTCACAACGACGGTCTTGCCCTTCAGGTCTTTATACGACTTGATCTTTGACGATTTTTTGACCAGCAGCTTGGTGCCGGTCACGAACGTCACGGGCGCAAACGCAACCTGCTTTTGACGCGTCAGGTTATTGGTGGTCGAGCCGCACTCGAGGTCGATCGTGCCGTTTGCCATCAACGGTATGCGGGTTTGCGATGACACCGGATTGGTCTTGACCGTAAGCGTTGGCATCATCAATTCTTTTTTAACTTCCTCGACAATCGCCATGCAAAGGTCAATCGAGTAGCCGATCGCCTGCTGCTTGTCATCTAGGTAGGAAAACGGAATCGACGTTTCGCGAACACCGAGTGTGATGGTGCCGGAATCCTTGATCTTTTTCAGCGTGCCGGTCAATTCCTGCGCGAGCGCGGGTGCTGCAAGAAAGGTAGCTGCCAACAAGCCAGCGATTATTTTAGTATGTGTGGAAAACTTCATAGGGTGAACCTCCTCGTGATGTGTTGATCGATACCGGGTGACGATTTTGCAGCGCAAGAAACTACATGCGGATATTACCCTTTAATTCCAAATGCGGCATGGCGCAACTCAATTGTTGAAGCGCGTGTTCGACGTCGACATCGAGCAGTACTGTAGGTTGGGGTGAAGAACGAACCCCAACATCAACATAATGACGCACGAAAGTCTTGCATTCAATTTTCAGGTGCGCGGTGATTTGTTGGGATTCGCGCCGCTCACCTCAACAGGCTGCTGGCCATGCATGGTCTGGGAGGCAGTGACCCGAAGCCAGCCCCTATCCATGCGCCTTCTGGCGATGCCATCGGATCGCGACAAGTTAACCCTTGCGAATTTCCTGCTTCGCTTCCGCTTGTAGCCAGGACACGA